>CAYPMA010000227.1:0-1514 GCA_964411685.1 uncultured bacterium | reverse complement strand
ACATTCAATGACGGAAAGATGATCTTTGAGGGAATTTCTCTTTGTATCATAGGCTGTCCAAATGTCGGAAAATCATCTCTTTTAAATGCACTATTAAAAAAAGATAAGGCAATCGTTACTCCAATTGCAGGGACCACAAGGGATCTAATAGAAGACACAATGAAATTAGGCAAGATGCATTTTAGGCTTATCGACACAGCAGGAATTCATAATACAAATGATATTATAGAGATAGAAGGCATTCTTCGTTCTAAAAAGGCAATTACAACTGCCGATTTAATATTACTGGTATTAGATTCAGAAAAAGGCTTAGATGAAAATGATAAAGAATTATTATCATCAATAGACGATGAAAAATCCATTGTTGTATGGAATAAAATTGACATAAAAAAGGCAGATATTAAACTAAATTTTTCTGATACGATAGAAATATCTGCTAAAAACAACATTAATATTGATGAGCTAAAAAACAGGATTGAAAAAAAGATATTTAAACATGGCCTGCCATCAAAGGAACAGATTTTAATATCAAAAATAAGACATAAGGAAGCTCTTCAAAATGCCATAGCCTACTGCATGCAGGCAAAAAATGCCTTAGACGATAAATTATCTTATGAATTTATTTCTCAGGACATAAGATCGTCATTATCAGAACTAAAAAAAATTATAGGGTTAGACATCACAGAAGATATATTGTCTTCAATTTTTTCAAAATTTTGTATTGGAAAATGAATAAGAAAGAAAGAATACAGTTTATTAAAAAAACATTAGATAAATATTTTCTAAATCCTTCTGTTCCCCTTAAATACTCAAATATTTTTACTTTATTAATTGCTGTTCTTTTATCGGCTCAGTCAACAGATAAAACAGTGAATAAAGTTACGCCTCTGTTATTTAAAAAAGCAAAATCAGCAAAAAAAATGAAAGAACTTTCCATAAAAGAAATTGAAAATATTATTCGTCCCTGTGGATTATTCGTTAATAAAGCAAAAGCAATACACAACCTTTCATCCATTATTGATGATAAGTTTAATGGAAAAGTTCCAAATACATTTGAAGAGCTTGAACAATTACCGGGCGTTGGTCATAAAACAGCATCTGTTGTTATGGCCATAGGATACAACATTCCGGCTTTTCCTGTAGATACACATATATTCAGATGCGCTAAAAGATGGAAATTAACAAATGCAAAAACAGTAAAAAAGACAGAAAAAGATTTAAAAAAAGCTTTTTCAGAAGGAGAATGGATAAAAAGACATCTGCAAATTATATATTTTGCTCAGAAGTTCTGCCCTTCAAGAAATCATATAATTGAAAAATGCCCAATTTGTTCAAGAATATTATAATCCACTCATAAGAAAGAAAAAATAAGCTTCATTTTAATTTTACCATGCTTTCATCATATGTTTTCACACAGTGCATTATTCGTTCATACCAAAGCATTCGGCAATATAATATCTCATTTGAATGCAAATATTCTTTGTAATTCATTATGTTTTGAGGCGCTTCCTTAT
>CAYPMA010000226.1:0-1530 GCA_964411685.1 uncultured bacterium | reverse complement strand
GTGAATCAGATTTTTGTATTAACTCTCTTGTGACTTTTTCTAACTTTACAACATCTCTTGCACAAATTGCAATAGATGCTCTTTCACTAATAAATTTTTTTGCAACTTCAAATCCAAATCCCTGATTTGCTCCAGTAATTATAGCATTACAATTATTTAGTTTCATTTGCTTTTTTCCCAACAATAATGTAATTAATATCACTAATATTTTTAATGGTCTTTTCTAAAAAACCATTAGGATCAATTATGACTTTATTTTTTAAAGTAATAATATCAGATTCTTTTAATTCTTTAAAAATTGAATGTTCTGTAGCAACTATTATGCAATCAATATCCTCTATAACATCTCGAATGTTATTTTTCAATTTTATTTTCTTACTTAATTCACCTGGTAAATCTTTAATATTTGGATCAAATGCTTTTATAACACTTCCATTCTCAAATAACCATTCGCATAATTCTATAGAACTAGATCTTCTCAATGTATCAGTGTTTGGTTTGTATGTTAATCCAAGTATTCCAAATTTCTTATTTTGTAAATTCTTAAACAAATCTAAAGATTTTCTTTTAATCCAATCTTTATGATAATCATTACTTTTTTTAACTGAATCAAATAAAAAAACATTTTTATTGTATGTTTTACCCAAATCTTTTAAAAAATTTATATCCCTTGCTAAAGTTCCTCCTCCAAATGGGCCACCTGCTCTAACATATGCTTTTGGACCTATTCTTACCTCTGTTTTTAAACCTCTTTCTACTTCTCTCATATCAGCTCCAACTGATTCACAGAGTATCGCTAATTCATTTGCAAATACAACAGATGTTGCAAGAAATGCATTTATTGCATGTTTTGTCATTTCTGCTGATTCAATTTTCATCCATTCTAACCTATTACTTATTTTAGAAAAAATAGGTAAAAATTTTTCAATATGACTTTCTTCTTTAATACCAATAATAATTCTATCAGGATTCATAAAAACTTTAATTGCCTCACCTAATCTTAAATTTTCAGGTGAATATACAAAATAAACATTTTTATGATATTTTTTATTATATATCTTTTCTATTTTGGCAGTAAATCCAACTGGAGCTTGTGATGAAATTATTATTTTTAAATCATCTTTAAAATATTTCATGACTGAGGTTATCATATGTTCTAAATAACTAACATCAGCTTTATCATTTTCATCAACCGGAGTATCAAAAGCAATCCATAAATATTCAATATTTTTAAAAGCAACTTCAGGTGAAAAAGTAAATTTTAACTTGCTTTTTTTTATTCCAGATTTTGTTAAATCCTGCAATCCAGGTTCATATAATGGAGGGACTCCTTTATTTAGATTATTTATGACATCTTTATTTTTGTCTAAACCAATTACTTCAAATCCTAAATCAGCTAGACAAGCAGTTATTACAGATCCTAAATGCCATAAACCAAAAACACATACTTTCATTTTCTTTTCTCAAATACAAATTTATTAAACTGCAAATATTCTATTGAGATGATCAGCCAAGTGCCGGGATGCCAGG
>CAYPMA010000225.1:0-1535 GCA_964411685.1 uncultured bacterium | reverse complement strand
CCGGCGCGAAGATCAGTTCCTGTTTTAAGACGCAAGTCCGGAAGCTTCTTTTTTAAAAAATCAAGATAGGAAATCTTTTTGCCCGGCATCAACTGCGCGGTTCTTTTATCCTGCCAGCTGATAAAATTGGATTTAAAATTATTGGTAAAAGAAGACAAGCCAGGCTATTTGCTAAAAAACGTTACGACATTGTAATGATGGATATTTTAGCTAATGAGTTTGAAAGTATTTATGTAAAATCTTTAATGAACTAATTACTTGTTATAATCAAGTTTATTATTTTAATTATGATTCTACGCTATTATGCCAGTTAAAGATAAATTATTATATTATAGAAAAATTTTTGACGTGAATATAATCAAATTTATCGAAGAATTTCCTAATGAAAATAGCTGTAAGGAGCATTTCAGAAAGGTACGAGAACAAGAAGGCATTAAATGTAAAAGATGCGGAACTAATAAGCATTACTGGTTAAAATCTAAATTTCAATGGCAGTGTTCGGAATGTGATTTTCGGACAACGCTTAGAAGTGGTACAATGATGGAAAATTCCAATCTTCCATTTAGGAAGTGGTATTTAGCTATGGCTTTTATGAGCTTTTCAAAAAAAGGGATATCAGCAAAAGAGCTCCAAAAGCAATTAGAACATAACAGGTATGCTACTGTTTGGTCAATGATGCACCGTATAAGAAAGGCAATGGGCCAAAGGGAAAAATTATATAATATGGAGGGGATGGTTGAATTTGACGAAGGATATTTTACTACTGAAACCAGCAAACTAGATAAACAGCACCTCAAACGTGGCCGGGGCAGTCAAAAACAAACGAATGTTGCAGTAATGGCAGAATCTACTCCATTAGAAGATATAGAAACTGGGCGGACTAGTAAGCATTGCCGATATTTTAAAATGAGAGTACTTGAAAGCCATAGTTCAGAAGAGATAAACGAGATAGTTAAAAAGAATTTTAATGAAAAATGCATTGTGTTTAGCGATAAAAGCACAAGTTATGTAGATATATCAAAATATGTAGAAATACACGTGATACAGAAATCCACAAAAGAAACAACAGTAAAAACATTACCATGGGTGCATATTGCAATAAGTAATGCGAAGCGAAACCTTTTGGGTATTTATCATAAAATCAATGGAAAATATCTTCAGCTTTATCTAGATGAATTTTGCTACAAGTTAAATCGCAGATACTTCGGTGATAGATTGTTTGATAGGCTTACGGTTGCTATGGCAGATAATTACTGGTACAATAACGAATAATCATTAAAATTAATTTATTATTAAAAATCAAGACTAATTCTGTACTGGTTTTACCAATTAAAATTTATACCCTTGAATCTTTTTTTAAAAATGATAAAAGAGACCGGACAGGCGTTTTAATATTGTTTGGTATGCTGATATCTGTTTTATTTTTGAATTTAGTATTGTATCTTATATTAAAGGAAAAGAATTATATATACCTGGCTTTATACATCACATTTATTGTTGTGCACTTTTTATCTTTATACGGTTATATCAATGAG
>CAYPMA010000224.1:0-1538 GCA_964411685.1 uncultured bacterium | reverse complement strand
CTTTGATACATCTATTAATACATTAACTCTTAAAGAAGGCGTTGATCCATGAGCAGATTTATTTTTAACCCAGATATCATATAGACAACGCCTTCTTGCTCCGATAAGCAGACAGGGATTGTCTATACTTTTGGTGCAAATGCATCGGTCGGTTCAGTAACAATGGCCATATCACACTGATCTGTTATCCCGTCTCTAATTAAAGCATCTTTACCCAAACTATAAGGTCCTTCATCATCTACAATAACAAATAAAACTTTGCTTTTTCACGATTTTAATACTTAATCTTCCAAAACCCCTTACTTATTAATAAATAAAAAAATAAAAATCCGTATTCTTGCACTACATTTTCTTAAGCCAAAAAGTAAAATCCTTATTTTATAAGGGTTTTAGAGGGGTAAATATCCAAAATTGGCTTGTAAGTGTCAAAGTCGGGATTTCCTATTGCACTTATTTTTCCATTTACTATAGTGACGTCTTCTTTAAAAAATGGATTCCCTGTGCCATAAATTATCGTTCCTCCCTATATTTTTTAAATTTACTCAGAAGATATATTGTGTATTCGATTTATTCCATTTAATATTTTCTGTGTTATACCTTGGAATGGATATTTTTTAAAGTTTTTTAGTGAATAGCTATTTTATTTATAATCTAAAATCTTACCAGGAGCCAACTATTTCCGAACCCATAATTAAACTTGGCAACCAGCATGATAAAGCAGGGATATATGTAGTAAGCAATAAAACTGGTAATGCAACAATTAACAAATACAATAACATAATTTTTAACAACTCACTATATGATACACCAGATAAACTAGAACCAAGAAAAATTGAAAGTGCATATGGCGGTGTAATTATTCCTACACCAACATTAAACACCATAATTGCTCCCAGATGAACAAGATTAACGCCAACATTTTCAGCAAGAGGTATTAATAGTGGTATAGCTATAACTAAAATTGGGATATCATCAATAAACATTCCCAGGATAAGCAAAATTATATTAATTATCATCAATACCACAAATCTGTTATCGGATATCGCTGTAACTGAGTTAACAAATAGTTGGATTACTCCTTCTCTAGCAAAAACTCTTGCAAAAATCATAGCAAATCCAATTAATCCAAAAATCATACCCACACTAATAATGGCTCTTTTTGTTGCGAGCAAAGCATTTTTTCTATCCAATGTTCGATATACAAACTTAGCAACAAATGCAGTATAAATTAACCCTAAAGCTCCAGCTTCATTTGGTGTGCATATTCCTCCGTATATTCCAACTAATATAATAAGAGGAATACCTAATGCTGGTAATGCACCCAAAAAGATTTTTATTTTTACTTTTCTAGTTGGAACAATAAAATCCTTACTTTCTTCCTTAGTCGGATGCTTATATTTATCACAAATAAAACGATTAAGTATTAAGTATCCTCCAGCAAGCATGAGTCCAGGGATAATAGTAGACAAAAAAACTGCAGCAACTGATTGTTTAGAAAAAAGGCAGTAAATTAATACCGGGACACTTGGAGGAATTAA
>CAYPMA010000223.1:0-1548 GCA_964411685.1 uncultured bacterium | reverse complement strand
TTTTGAAGAACTAGATAAACTTTATGAAAAATGGAAACAAGAAGAGAAAGAAAAAAGTGAGAAAGAACTTAAAAAGAAATATAAGAAAGAAAAGAAGAAAATCAAAAGAACAGTAATATGAAGCTTTTATTTGTTAATCCTCATCCTGATGATGCTGAATTTACCTCTGCATCTACTTGCAAGCAAGCAATTGATCTAGGATGGGATGTCTATCAACTCTTAATGACTACTGATGAATATGGGACTAACCGTAATGAATTTAAAGGAAAAAGAATAAAAAGAATTCGAAAGCATGAAATGGAAGAAGCCGCAAAAGTTTATGGTATTAATCCAGATGGCACTTTAAAAGTTAAATTGTTATGGTTTGGAGAAATAGATGGATACCTACCATTTAATCGCAATGTGTATCTAAGATTAAAAAAAATTATACTTGATATAAACCCTGAAATTGTAATAGGTCCCGATAGTTTTTTTTCCTTAGACCTTCATCCTGATCATAAACACACCGGGTGGCTAATTTATCTTGTTATTAAATCAATTGAATCCGAAAAAAGACCACTTCTTCTCTTGTATCATTCTTCTAATGCTAATTTCTACATTCCAATAAAAGACCTCTCAATATATGCAAAAACTCTTGCGAAGCATAGAAGTCAATTTACTCCTTTTTCTATTAGAATTTTAACTCCATTACGGAAAATCTTTTATAATATTAGAAGAATACAAACCGGACCTGTAATTTCAGAAGGATTTAGGAGGGTTTTTTTTAAACACGGTGAAAATCAAATAGAAAAGTTGAAACACAAAATTGTTTATTATCTCGTCTTTAATACATTAGGGGGGCTTGGAGATAAAAGATACCTTCCGACTCCCAAAGACCTCGGTTTAATTGAATAAATAATAAAAAAAATAAAAAATGGTTTGTATTTTTATGTTGCAGAACCACAATGTTCGCAAAATTTAGCTTCTTTTTTTACTTGTTTTCCACAAGAACTACAAAATTTCATATCTCCACCACTTCCCGCGGGGGCAGCTGCACTTCCTGCAGTTTTAGCTTCTGCTTTGGCTAAATGCTTTGCTTTTTTAGGATCGCCGAAGGATGGAGGTTGTTTTGTACCCTTTGCTGGTAAAACACATGTAGCAGCTCTTTTATCAGATCCTCGTGATGCAACCATTTTAGTCTTTTGATTGAAATGCAACTCTATACGCCAATTGCCATACCGATCATCATCTTTTCCTTTACCTTTTTTCCTTTGCCATGTAGGTAATTTAATTTTAAATTTATATTTTTTTTCTTCGCCTGCTTTCAGTTTTTCTCCAGCTGATATATCGTACGTTTTTATTGAGCCACCAGCATCAGTTGCCCAATATTCAGAGACTTCTCCAGTTTCAGGATCAGTTTTCTTACGTTTTTCATCGTATATTTCATATAGATCTATAAATGCCTTTTTCAATTTTTTATCCTTCTTATCATCATTTCGAATAATCATAGTACCTTCAAGCTCATCATTAGGGTTAACGATAAGAGGAGGATCTTTCATTTCATAACCA
>CAYPMA010000222.1:0-1572 GCA_964411685.1 uncultured bacterium | reverse complement strand
GAGGTACGCGCATAAGGACGATGCGGGTTGGCACCTTGCAGACGTCGATGTCCCCGCTACCGACAAGACGATCATCGGCACGTATACCTCAATAGCACTGGCCTATGATGCTGCCGGGGATGTGATACCGCACATCGCCTACAACGCGTACGGCAGCATCTGGCACGCTTGGTACGATCCTTCGACTAGTACTTGGCTCAAAGAGACAATAGCAGACGGCGAATACGAGACCTCTGTAGCAGTCTTCTCGTCCGGGCAGCTACACGTAAGCTATTGCAGGGGCGGCAGCCTTCGCCTCGCGCATTACAGTGGCACGTCCTGGTCAACCCAAGTCGTTGATGCGGATGGTACCGTGGGCCGCTACAGCTCGCTCGCCATCGCCCCCGATGGCACGGTCCACATTCTCTACTACGACGAGACGGACAACCGTCTCAAGCATGCAACCGTAACCGGGCAGTAGCCCACGTGCGGGGTGCCTTCGCAAGAAAAGGGACGGATAGATGACGCACTGCTCGTTTCCCACACTACGGCGGTGGCTCGTATCTGTCCACCGCCGACTGTGGACGGTGGCGTCGGCTGGCGTAGCATTGCTGTCCCTCTTCTCTGCCGCATCGGCAACATCTGCAGTGGACATCGAAGTGGTGGACGAGTCCGGCGACGTCGGGCGGTATGCTTCAGCAGTCTTCGACGAGCTGGGTCGTCTCTGTGTCACCTACTACGATTCGACGAACGCCGATCTGAGGGTTGCCGTAAGGAACGGTGCAAGCTGGCTGAAAGAGACGATAGATGACGGTGGCGAGGTTGGGACCTACACGTCGCTCGCCATTGACGAAGCTGGACGCGTCAGTGTCAGCTATGTGGACGTTACGAACGGCAGTCTGAAGTACGCCGGATGGATTGCGCTTCCGTGGTCAAACAGCATCGAGGTGGTTGACGAAGAAGGGAATGTGGGTTCGTATGCCTCAGCAACCTTGGACGAGCAGAATCAGCTTTGTGTGGCCTACCATGATGCGACTCACGGCCATTTGAAGTATGCCGTTCGAGAGACCGGGTGCTGGTCGACGAGAGTGCTTGATTCCTCGGGCTCGGTCGGGATGCATGCCTCACTCACCATCGACAGTACAGGCCGCAGGAACATCAGCTACCACGACTCAGCGAACCTAACCTTGAAGTATGCGGGGTGGCTCAGTAGCTGGCGCAATCCAAGCCTTCTCGCTCTGAACGTGTGGCCCGTCTCCATTCCGAATGACGGGACGGGGCAAGCGAGGATTACGACGGCCGTTGCCGATGGGGACGCCCTCGGGGACATCGCCAGCGTTGTTGTTGACCTGTCGGCCGTCGGAAGCAGCGCTGCACAGCCGATGAACGATGCAGGCGAGGCGGGGGACCTGACAGCCGGGGACGGGGTGTATACGTGTCTCGTTTCGGTGAACGACCCGGCCGTTCTTGGGGTGAAGACGCTGACGGTGACCGTGACCGACGAGCACGGCCTGGCGGCGACGGGCGAGGGAACGATTGAGGTTGTCGAAGGCCAGAGCTTCGGGGGCGTGTACGAGAAGACCGTCGGGATGC
>CAYPMA010000221.1:0-1588 GCA_964411685.1 uncultured bacterium | reverse complement strand
GTTTGTCGGGATAACACCCGCCCAATTTTTACACGAGGACCGTTGTGCATAATTGCTTTTAATTGGACACATGATTTTAAAAATTTAAGCTAATCATTCAAACATTAAACATATGAAAGAAAATAGTACTAAAAAAAATGATCACAAGATCTGTGATTGTTGTAAAAAAGAAACAAATAAAATTAACACCTTATTTTATGCATATGGTAAAAAACAAGTTTCAAGCGAACAAAAAGAAGAGATCGATTCAGTTAATTTTGATGGCGATGTTACAAACACGATTACAACCACAACCACAACAACCATAAACATGGAGGGTAAAAAGGCAAATAAGATTTGTAATTATTGTGTTAAAAATTTGTCTTTAAATGATTTTATTAAAAACCGATTATTTTTTGCGATACATCTGAATATAGGCATTATTACACTTTTATCAGGATACCTGTTAAATATAGGATGGTTAAAATGGATCTTATTCATATCTGGTGGATTCTATTTTGCTTTTAATCTGCTTTGGGAACTGGTTGATAAAAGAGGATATCAAATTTCAACCTATTTTGTAAGTATTGCTCATATCATCTATGATTCTTTTCCATCAGGCAAAATGAAAATAGCCTACAGGCCTTTTCAGACTATGAAAGAAATGGAATCTTATCAACTTACTTCAGAAGATATCAAGTTTTGGAAAAGTGGTAAATTCTATAAGTCAAAACATAATCCGGAGCATTTAAAAAGGAATTTTACCAAACTAAAAACGACATATTTTCTAATCCTGGTTTTAGCTGTAGTTAATTTATATGGTTTATTTTATAGCTGGAATAGAATTCATGAATATAAAGAACTAATACAGCTAAACATAGAAGAAAATAAGGTAAATGAATTGGTTGAAAAAATATCGAATCAGCGTGTTTTAGCCAATATCGCTCAAAATGCTAAAGATGAACAAATTCGAAAAGTGATCATAGAACAGATTACGGATCAAAAAATACTTTTGAAATTAGCCTTAAATACTGAATATGAAAATGTTAGAAAAGCTTCTCTTGAAAAAATTACGGATCAAACGCTGGTAGATGCAGCTAAAAATCATAGAAATTATTGGACTAGAAAAATGGCAATAGAAAATCTAAATGCAGATAAATGGGAAAATTTATTTATTTATTTAGCAAAAAATGATGAAGATGAATTTATTCGAATTAAAGCAATAGAAAAACTAAATTCCGATAAATGGCAGGATGTATTAATTGATATTGCCAAAAATGACGAATTGCATGGTGTTCGAAGTGCCGCAGTAGGAAAAATTACGGATTTCAGGGTACTTTATGATATAGCAAGAAATGATGAACATGGATTTGTTAAAAAAGATGCAAGAAGAAGAATTGATGAACTTAGTTATTAGGGTTTTTATGTGAAAGTAAAATTTGATTAAATAAATCCAATAGCTATTGAAGTATAAAAAATAATCAAATACAATTAAATTTTCAATACTAATTGAATTGTAAATTTAAAATTACTTTGAAGGTAAAAAGCAACAATGCACAACATCGTGTAAAAACAAGGCGGGGCGCGGTATCTGTATGATAAGTAAACC
>CAYPMA010000220.1:0-1593 GCA_964411685.1 uncultured bacterium | reverse complement strand
CGCCGAATCAGATGGCCGTCCCAGCCGCGGGACCAGCAGGTCGTACATTGCCATGGCCTTGCACCAGTAGAAATCATCGCCGGAGGCCTGGGCATATTCGGCCATTGCGATCGCCGCGAAGACCTCAGTATAAAGGGACAAGACGTCCGAGAGGCTACGGACCTCGCGCGTGAGGCGGAAGTGCATTCGGCCGTCATCCTTGAAGGCATGCTCGATCATGAACTCCACGCCAAGCCGCGCGGCCGCCAGCCAGTCGGGGTTCTTCTCATGGACATTGTACAGATGGCTGAGCATCCAGACTTGCCGGCCGTTCATCCACAGGTACTTGTCGCCGGCCCAGGGCCGGCCGTCGCGTTCCAAGAGACTGTAGTATCCACCATATTCCCTGTCCAGCGAATGTCGCATCCACCAGGGAATAACGTCGTCGAACAAGACGCGCCGAAAATGTCCTCGAAGCTCGGCGGCCTCTTCCTCGGGAATTCCCTGCGGTTGCAGAGGCGCATCGATTGGTCCGGATTTCAGCGTGTTTGGGGGAGTCATGCCTCTTGCCTTCGCTGGTGAGCCAACAGTAGTTAGCTGGTTTTGTTGATCTGTTCACGAGCTTCACACTCAATTGACGACGTGACCGAAAAATGGGGAGAAGCGACAGAATGTTTCATCGCGGGTGACGATGTCGCGGGTCGCGCCCAATCGAAGAATCCGATTTGCTCTAGTTCGCGACGGAGCGAGGATGTTTCCTCCGGGCAAAGCTGTCTTTGGGGAAGACGACATACGCCGAAGTCCATGCCAAGCATCCTCAAGATCTCTTTCATCGCGGGGTGAAAGGGGTAACGAGCGACGACGCGTACCATCGCAACGGCGCGGCCTTGCAGCCAACGGGCCAGTCTGAGGTCACCTGACTCAAATGCGTTGATAATCTGTAGATAGAGAGTCGCCGCGATGTTGTAGGTGCTGCCGATAGCGCCGCGCGCCCCCGTGGCCAGGGCACCCAACAGCATTTCATCGCAACCCCAGAGGACGTCAAACTGGCCGTCGTAGAGTTCAACGCAAGCGTGGTACGTGGCCAGATCGGCCTCCGTGAATTTCAGTCCCACCAGGTTCGGAATGCGCCGAGAACCTTGTTCCAAGAACTCGACCATGTCGATGGCGGTCCCATTCATCGAGGGGATGTGATAGTAATAAAAGGGCAACTTCGCTGCCGCCTGGGCGATCGTGGCCATTGTCTGGACGAGCGAATCCAGGTCGGTACAGCGAAAGTAGGAAGGTGCATTGGCGGAGATTGCCGTGACGCCGAGGCGCTCGGCGTGCTCGGCCAGGTGGCATGAATCGGCAAGGCTGTTGTGTCCGACCTGGACAACCACCGGCACTTGGCCGCCGGCAGTATCCCAATAAGCTTCAGTGACCGCCTTACGCTCCTCGGTCGTCAGACTTGGGCCTTCTCCGGTCGTTCCGCAAACGTAGATTCCCCCAACCCCCTCGTCGATGAGACGTGCGACTATGCCCTTGATGGGCGACAGGGCCAGACCTCCGGTCCCGCCAAAAGGGGTATATCCCGCGGCAATGAGGCCTGTCAAGCACCGGTGGCCCATCTGT
>CAYPMA010000219.1:0-1600 GCA_964411685.1 uncultured bacterium | reverse complement strand
GGGCTGATTGCATCAGCCCTTTTATCAACTATGAAATGGAGTAATCAATTATGAAAAATATAAAAATAACCATCAAACAGATAGATGGAAGAGACGGGGATTTTATTGCATATTGCAAAAGTGAGTTTTTAAAAGCAACTTACAGTGTCTTTTTCACAGACTGCATTTATGGATCACTAGCATTAACGGATTTTGCAGAAATGTTAAAACACAAATACGATGAGGAAAAAGTAACATTTGAAATATCAAACGAAAAGATAACTTTCCAGAGTCCTGAGTTACTTGATGTGATGATGAATAAACGGAGAGCGTAAATAAAAAAAACCGATAGAGAAAGCCGTCTCTACCGGATTTTTTGGTATATAAAAATTGTAAAAATGCTCTCTGGCAAAAAGTACTATAATGATGATTTTGTGCGTAACAGATAACGCCCTGTAAAAAAATATATTACAGTTTCTTATCACTCAAATTTGAATAATTTATTAACCAGTAAGTCAAAACTCCTAAAAATGATGAAAACAAAACACCTACAAACCAAAACCACGGAGGTATATTTAAAGCTCTCTTATTGTTTTCTTTAGCATCTTTAAAGATCAATCTAGCTAATAAAAAGTTAAAAATAATAAGTCCTAGTAAAAAAATATTAGATATATTACTCAATAATATTGATATAATCTTCATTTTTAATCTCCTTATTGTTTATTTTCAATTTTAATTTCTTGCTTCTGATTAGAAGTATTATCTGTATTTATATTTTGTGCTTCATTTTTGCTTAATTTTTCTTTCAATGCAGTATTTTCAGTTTCCAACTGATCAATTTTTTTATCTTTTTCCATTCCTTCTAAAGCCGCTTGTTGTAATTCATTAGTATTCATATTAAGTACCTTTTCAACATTGCTTAATTCTTCAATATTTTTAGAATCTAATATCATGTCATATTTGTTTTTTTGACCTGAATTTTTTACAGATTGTTCCATTGTATTCATTGCTCCCATGGCAATATTAGCTTCAGGAGGCATTATCATACCTGCAACTTTTTTTAATCCATCAGTAGTATCTTTAACTCCCTCCTTCACAATAACGCGAGTTTTTTGGATGACTAGATTATTATCAATTTTTTCTTTTATTCCATTTGCAGTCTGTTTAAAAGCCTCCGCTGTAAATTTCGTAAATTGGGCAAATCTTATAGGATTAAATAAAGGTAACAATCCCGTCGGATCAACAAAGCTCAACGGATTATTATTTACATACACATACCAGTTAGTCCCATCCTGCACCGGATCAACATTTATAAATCGCCCAATAGTAGCATCATAGTACCTTGCATTGAAGTAATGAAGATACCCTCAAATCCTGAACAAAAAAATCACAAATATATAGTCAAAGAGCTAATTACAATTTACATTACTACAATGTTTTTTTCAACATAATTTTAATCTTATCTATCTATTCCTAATTGAAATGATAAAGCTTCAATAATTGTCTCTTGTGTTTCAATATCATCAACCCTTCCTAATTGTTTAGTAAGTCTTTTTTTGTCTAATGTCCTAATTTGAAAACATAAAACAATAGAATCTTTATCTAATCCGCTATTTTTTTT
>CAYPMA010000218.1:0-1601 GCA_964411685.1 uncultured bacterium | reverse complement strand
AATGTATTTTCAAATATTAAAGATCCAACCAAGGTACGCGATTCAGTTAATAGCTTACGAGCATCAGTTTCTGAAAAGACGAATCCACGAGGGACGGAGCTTAGGACAGGAGACAAAAAAAGGAGACAGAATACAGGAGACAGAAGTTTGTTTTGCGAGATCCACGGGGGACGGAGCTCGAAAAAAACGATTGATCACAAAGGGGCTGTCAACTTTTACATACAGTCCCTTAGATTCAAGCGTGCAATTATATTCCATATGGAATATTCCGAAGGGAATAATTTTTTGAGTATGTAAGACCAAACTTAGATGGGGTTTTTGTTGCAGATCTTTGACATAAAAAAGAATTTTATTAAAGAAAACAAAAAAGTCCTTAGAATATGCAATCACAATGACTTTTAATAGGAGACAGAAGATAGAATGCAGTAGACAGAATACAGGAGATAGGAAAAGAATACAGGAGATAGGAGACAGCAGACAGTAGTTTTAGTAAGTTGAGTTCTTTTTACACAAGTTGGGGGCTATATTCCTGGATCGGCTTTGCATGAAAAAGCCCGGTAACATTATGCTGTAGCCCTTTAAACTTTAAAAAAGTGAAAGCAAAAGACAAGTGCAATTCTGTGTTCTATCTTCTGTCTTCTTCTTTTATATATTGATTTTCAATTGCCAAAATGCTATACTTAAACAGAGGTGAGAAAATGGAAGCAATAAAAATAATAGAAGATATCACATCTGATACAATTACTATAAAGAACCTATCCAGGTACAAAGGGAAGAAAGTCGAAATTATTATACTCCCCATTGAAGAAGAAATAAAAAAAACAAAAAAGTTTAAAAGCGTAAAAGGTATCTTTAAAAAATATGCGAATCCCGAACTCCGGAAAAAAGAAAAAGAAGCATTTGCTATAGCGATGAAAGATAAGCATGAAACTTGTTGATGCAAATGTGGTGTTAAGATACATTTTATGGGACGATGAGGAATCTTCAAAAAAAGCAGAAGAAATCCTTGCAAAAGAACAGATAGTTTTGCCTTTTGAAGTAATCGCAGAGGTTGTCTATGTACTTGAAAAGGTATATTGTATTAGCCGGACAAAGATCTTCCAATTTTTATTGAATGTTTTTAAATATCCAAATATTAAAACGGATGATTATGTGGTTTTGGCAAAAGGATTGGAATTTTACTCTGAATCTAATTTTGATTTTATTGATGCTATTTTGCTGGGATACAATAACAAAAGAGGTTATAAAATTCATTCATTCGATAAAAAGATGAATAAATTCATGAAGAAAAAATAATGTAGCAGATTCACGAGGGACGGAGCTTTAGGGAGGAGATAGAATACAGAAGACAGGAGAAAGAAGTTTGGGTAGTTAGGATTCCTTTACACAAGTGGGATTCTGTATCCTAACTTCTGTCTTCTGGCTTCTTGAATTTATTCATTCTACATGTTATATTTGTTCTTGGAGGAACACTATGATTTTACATGGAATATATGACCACGGAAAAATAAAAATAATAGAAAAAGATATACCACAAATTAAAACCGAGATTGAAATAATATTTAAAGAACCAAAGAAATCGTGGCAGAGAAAAGTAAATA
>CAYPMA010000217.1:0-1608 GCA_964411685.1 uncultured bacterium | reverse complement strand
ATTTTTTTTAAAAGAAAAGAAATTGACCAACTCCCGCCTTTAGTATATGAAAATGATGATAAGGAATATCAAAGATCTTATCGTTCTCGGTGGTTTGCTTTAACGATGCAATATTTTCATCAATATTTTCCTGAAAGGGAACAAAATCGAATTTTGAGGAATACTACCCCTAAACTTCAAGATGCTATGAATTTAATAATTAATGCTAAAAATATGTTATATAATAAAAAACAAAAGAAAATTGAAGAAGAAGAACGTATAAAACAACAGAAGAAAGAAGAACAAGGACAAATGAAAGAACAGAAGAAAGAAGCAAAATTAAAATAAGAAAAAAACGAAGAAAAAAGTGAATAATTTGATTAATTCTCAAGGACAATTAGTTTTTTTAGTGGGAAATAGCGGCAGTGGTAAAGATTCATTATTAAAAGAGGCAATTAAAAATTGGCCTCCATTTGCATCTCCTATAAAAATACCTCGACGTTTTATAACTAGATCCCCTCATGACAGTGAACCATTTCATTCTTTATCAAAACAAGAATTCATAGAATTAAAGCAAAAAAATTTTTTTTGTTTGACATGGCATATTTATGGATTAGATTATGGAATATCTAATGAAATCGATGATTGGTTAAAATATGGTGATATTGTAATAATTAATGTTAGTAGGTCTATAATTGCTCAAGCAAAGAATAAATATCCTGATTTAAAAGTTGTATTTATAAAAGTACCATTTGAAGTTACTTTAAATAGAATTAAACAACGTGGGAGGGAATCGGAAGATGATCCTATTTTTAAAGCAAGATTAGAGCGTGCAAAAATAAATCAAGACATTCCTGATGCAGATTTTATAATCGAAAATACTAATTCTATTCAAACTGGTGGTTTAAAGTTGAGAGATTATCTACTCCAATTTAGTAAATAATGCAAATTTTATATAAAAAATAAGAAAAAATTACCTAAGCCGTCTTCCTCTTGGTTTTGTTGGATTTTTGATTTTTGTCATATCTCCATTAAATCGTCTTTCTACAATTTGATGAATTACATAATATAAATAATCATCAATTTGACCAGGGAATTCTTTTTCTAATTCTGCTCGAATATCTTCTTCGTAAATAGCTTTCCATTTTTCTAAAGTTTCCTTAAAGAATATAGCATATTTAAATGCTGTGTTTAATTCTTCTTGAATAATTAGAGGTTGCATTTGATCATCTAATATTTCAAGTGCTTTTTTGATGAGATCTTCTTCATATTCTAAAGGAATATTAGACCATGGGATAGTATCGATATCATTTTTTACATTAATTACTAATGAATCATATTTTTGATTTTTTGAATATTCACTTTCAGGAATTATTTTAAACAAAGTGCTTGTACCTGGATAATTTGGCGGTAAAAATTTTTCTGCAAAATTATTCAAAGCGAAAACTTCATTCTCATCAGTTATTTTTTTTTTTACTATTATAATTGGAATGCTTAAAATCATTGAATGGAGTATTATAGGTGCATTTTTTTCACCATAAGTTTTAGTTAATTGATTGAGAGTTATTGGCTTTATTTGTGCTTTTTTATCTTGATGTAATTCAAAGGCAACATCTAATACTTCATAAC
>CAYPMA010000216.1:0-1616 GCA_964411685.1 uncultured bacterium | reverse complement strand
TTCATCATGAAAATTATTTTTAAAGTTGATGAGAGAATTATTAATTTTCAATTTACTATACGTTTGCAATGAGCTTTGGTTATGTGCTACAACGGATGGCAATATGCGGAGGCCGGGATTTCGAAGCTCCAACCTTTCAACCCGTTGTAATTTTGAGTAAATGTACAAAACTTAAATTTACCCGTTTCACCCGGCTTACGTATATTGCGTGTTGGCAACTGGGCTTTGCACCACTTCCTCATCAATTGTTTTTTTAAGTTCTTTTATAATGTTAGATATGAGAAAGTTATTTTCTCCACAATAATACGACCCTATTGATAGTGTAAGATGCTTCATATAAGTAGATACAGCAAGTTGAAGTAAGCTAGGGTGGTTTATACCTCCTAACATATTTGCACGCACGGGAATAATTTTATCAAAAGCTAGTTTTGCTTCTTCCATGATTCCCATATTTGTCAAGCTCGGCGGTGCAATTGTTTTACCTGTTTTTATTTTTTCGAATTCCTTATGAAATACATTCTTAATTTTTTTATAGGGCATTAATTTGAATAGTAAAGCCATCATAGGAAAATCAGCAAGGTCATAATTAAGATGCTTTCTCGCCTTTGTAATGGAGACAATCTCTTTTAATAAACCTGTAAAATCATCAATTGAATTATCGATATCAATATTATGAATAGCTGAAAAATTAGATAAGGTATCATGATTAACATTTTCCAGATAGCCTCTTAAGTCGGAAGTATATTGTAATCGGTTAGTTTTATTGGAATTCTTTAAAATCTTTTTTAAGGTGTAAAAGTAAATTGTCAGAAGCACATCATTTACAGAAGCTGAATATTTCTTCCCAAAACCTTTTATTTTCTCAAAAGTATAAGGTTCAATTGTATATGTTTCGAATGCAGGATTTTGCAAAAGATCTAGTCCTACCTGTTTCTGGAAAGAAGGGGCTGTCTTTTTGTTTGATAACATTGTCTTAACAATCGAAAATCGTTCTTTAAAACTTAATTTAACTGACAATAGCTTTAAACTGCGAGAAGGTGTATATTCTTGTTGTGGTACAGTTTTGTTCTGAGATAGAACACTATAATTTTCAGCTAATTGATATGCAAACTCTTTTACTCCTGTGGCATCGGATACCGGATGATTACAATTGACAATTAAAATATCAACATCAGAACGGATTAAAAATATTGTCAACTGAGGTCCCTTAAAAGTATCTAATTGTTTTAAAATAGTCTCTTGAACTATCGACTCTGTTTCTTTACATTCATAGTAAAAATAAACCTTTTCTATATCCAATTCAGACGATATCCAAAATGCATTATTTTTACCCTCATTATAACTTGCAAAAGCTATCTGATTATTTTTAAGAGTTAATATAATAGCATTTCTTAAAGCTTCCTTGTTAAGAAGCCTGTCAAAATTTAATATCAACCTTATCTGGTGGTCTGCAATATGCTTGCAAAACACCTGCATTTTATCCCACATGGGAACGTTTATTTTATATGCCATTTATTATTCTTTAAATAAAAAGGCAAATTTTCAGGTTTTAATCCAAAAATCTATTCACTTAAGTTAACTTTTCGATTTTTGTGTAAATTATTTTTTATTCGACA
>CAYPMA010000215.1:0-1628 GCA_964411685.1 uncultured bacterium | reverse complement strand
GCTGCTAAGATACGAAAAAGACACTAATAGTAACAAGGGGCTGCAACCCCTTGTTCATAGTGGAATACGTAGGAACTCACCTATTCTGTACCTCAGCAGCTATAAATTGTTGGAGAATAAATTTATGAATATTCATGCTAATATTTTTGATGGGCTTTATCCATTTTTAGTAATAATTTTTTTCGTTATATCTATTGTTTCGAGTATATTAAAAAAGAAAATGAAAGACTCTGCCCAACAACCAAGTCAACAATATGATGCTGAAGAAGAAGTCGTAGATGAATATCAAATCAATAATGAAAAAGATTTAAAACCTCAGTATGATTATTATAAGACATCAGCAGGTTCATATAATGTTGAAAATGTTTTAAACAAACTTCAAGACAAAATTACGATATTGGACAAACAAAAATTAGAACAGAAATCACAAAAAATCAAAAAAAAACAGCATGCAGATATTCCGATTGAAAAGCCTTCTGCTTCAACAGAAACTGTTTTAAACCCGGAAGAAAACGATTTATCAAAAACATATAATGCCGTTAAAAAACCCGAAACAAGCGGCTTTGATAGTGTAAACGATCTACCATATTTGCAAAGAGCAATTATTTTATCAGAAATTTTTGGTCAACCCAAGGGCCTGGAATAATAAAAATAAATAAAGCATATTTCTACAAATTTGAATTCAGGATCAACAATTGAAAGTTATTGATCTATATTTTTCTGAAAAAGCTGATTTGAACCGCCTATAAATTATCCCAACTTTTACTAAAACATTTCAACACTGACATAATGCTGTCATATTCATTATGTTATTATTTTAATTAAAAATAGGAGGAATTAATATTATGGTGAAAAAATACCTTAAAAACGTTTTATACGGCTTTTTTGCATGGCTAATACCTTTTGTAACCTCGTTCTTTTTTTATTCTAAAAAAGGATTGACCATTGATATATTTTTATTTAAGTCAATTATGATTGTTGTCGGCTCAATTTCCGGAGCAATTTTACTGATTTTGTACTTTAAAAAAATCAATGCATCTTACTTAAAAGAAAGCATCATTGTAGGAATTACATGGTTTGGTATCAATATATTACTTGATTTATTGATATTGATCCCTATGTCAGGCATGTCTATAGCCGATTATTTTACACAAATAGGAATAAGATATCTGGTAATGCCGGCAATGAGCATTACTGTAGGGGTGTCTTTAGCAAATAGAAAGTAGGAAAAAATTTATGGAATCCGTTAATAATATTTCACTTATTGCTCCCCGCGGCATGAACTGTGGCATTTGCATGGCTTATTTAAGAGAAAAAAATAAATGCCCCGGCTACGGGCTGTTTAATGCAAAGGAACCGGTTAGTATTGCTAGATGTAAAATTAAAAACTGCGAAGTTATTAAAAAAGGTAAGGTGAAGTTTTGTTTCGGATGTAACAATTTCCCCTGTAAAAATTTAGAACATCTGGATAAAAGATATAGAACCAGATACAATATGAGTATGATCGAAAATCTTGGAAATATTAAAAAAAACGGTATAAGAAAATTTATTAAGAATGAAAAAATGAGATGGTCTTGTTCTGAATGTGGAGGTACTATTTGTGTTCATCGGGGATATTGTTATAGTTG
>CAYPMA010000214.1:0-1639 GCA_964411685.1 uncultured bacterium | reverse complement strand
CTACACAATATTCCCCGCCTTAGGACCTTATGTTGCTATGGCTAATCAATTTGATATCTCTTTAACAAAAGGCTTTATTTTCACATATTTTAATAATTATATAATTCCAGTCGGCACAAATCACTGCGATGTATTTCCAAGTCTTCACTGTTCCATTTCAGCTTATATATTATTATTTGATTTTCAGCATAATTATCCTAGATATAAGAAATACCTTCTATTCACGACAATGATTTTTCTTTCCACAATTTATTTAAGATATCATTACTTTATTGATATTATAGCAGGACTTGCATTAACGATATTTGCTTTATGGATATCAAACACATATAGGAAAAAAGAAATATATATTCTTGAAAGCAAATAAATATATTTTTTACTTTTTTAAAAAATTTTTATTGTTATTATATTTTGTCAAAAAAAGGTTAAAATTATGAAAAGATTTTTTATTTATTCATTGGCTCTAGCAAATATCTCAACGACTTTTTGTAATGAATCAGATGCATTACAAAAAGCTCCGGAAATTACTGAAAAGTTTAATGAGATAATAACCACATATGATCCATTAATACCTTCTTTGTATAATAACCTTTCTCCTGAAGAAAGGATTATAATGTATTACCTATTTAGAGCAAGCCTTCCAGGAAACAGAATTGTAGCCGACCAGTTTCATAGGGACTCTTTAACAATAATAGATATTTTTGAAACAATTCTAAAAAATGAAAAAAAACTGCAGTCTTTGGAAAATCATGAAGAGTTCATGAAACAAATCAAAACATTCCTTGTATATCTTTGGAGCAATCACGGCCAATATTTTTTAAGAGAATTTACAGATCACAAAAGAACTTTTTCAAATCTTAATCTAGATGCAATAACTTATGACAAATTAAAAGAAGTTTTTCATCTTCTTGATGATAATGAATCTTTGGCAAACCTGGAAAATGTAAAAGAATCACTATTTGATTATTCAAAAGAGACAACATTGACTGTTCCCGGAGATATTAAAAATAGTGCTGTAAACGTATATTCAAAAGACTTTTCAGAAGAAGATTTTGACAACATTCCTTTTAAAGAACAAAAATCAATAAATGCCTATTACTGCAAGGAAAACAGCATTCCAACAACTAAACTATATAAAATTGGCGGAAAATACGATAAAGAGCTCAAAGTATCATTATACTGGATGAATAAAGCTTATGAACATGCCAAACAAAACCCAAAATACTTTGATGAGCACTTTGCAAACAGCCTTTTATACTTAATGGATTTCATAAAATCTGGAGATGAAGAAGATTTTAAAAATCATTCTAAAGAATGGCTTAAGACCAATAGTAGAATTGATTATGTATGGGGATTTATAGAAACATACAAAGACCCAAAATCATATACCGGATTCTTTGAAGCTGAAGCTACCATAAAGTATATAGACATGACTAAACTAAAGGACTTATTGCCAAGCATTGAAGAAAGGCTGCCATTCCCCTCTGAATTTAAAAGAACAAGAGATAATACATTTTTACCTAACGTATCAATCAACGTTCAGACAGTAGGGACAGGAGATAATGGGCCAATGAGAAATGTAGCAGCATATTGTCTTCCTAATTATGATGAGATACGTTCAACATTAGGATCTAAACAA
>CAYPMA010000213.1:948-1649 GCA_964411685.1 uncultured bacterium | reverse complement strand
TATGCGAAAATATGTCAGAACTATCAAACGCCATTCGCGCCGTTTGCGAGGAAAAAGGGCTTGCTTATGAAGCCGTGGTGGAAACCATTGAGCTTTCTTTGGCCGCCGCTTATCGCAAGGATTTCGGCCAGAAAAATCAGAACATTAAAGTAAAATTCAATCCCGAAACGGGAGAGTCCGGAGTGACGGACGTGAAAACGGTCGTGGCCGATTTGCCCGAGGATTATTTTGACGCCGAGGGCAAGGTGAATGAAAAATATCGCCCTAAAAAAATTGAAGTCGGCGCAGGCCCGGTTTTAGCCGAAGCGGCCGAAAGCAAGGATGCCAAAATTTCCAAAGAAGAAGTTGCGGAAAGAAAAACAGCCAAAGAAGAAGCGGTTGTCGCGGAAATTGAAGATGAAAATGTAATAAAATTCAATCCCAAGACGGAAATTCAGCTCAAAGACGCTTTGCTCGCGAAAAAGAACGCCGCCATTGGCGATGAAATAATCACCAAGTTGCCGGTGCCGAAAGAATACGGCCGCATGGCCGCGCAGACCGCCAAGCAGGTTATTATTCAAAAATTGCGCGAAGCCGAGCGTCAGACCGGCGCTGGGGGACCGGCTGATCACCAGGTCACCGGCGAGCCGATCGCCCGCCGCATTCTCGAAGCCGTGCACGCCGAGCCGGACCTGATCGACCAGGTAACCGCCATCGTGGGC
>CAYPMA010000213.1:0-938 GCA_964411685.1 uncultured bacterium | reverse complement strand
AATTTAAAGACAAAGAGCGCGAAGTCGTGACCGGCGTGGTTCAGCGCCGCGAAGGCCGCAATGTTTTGGTTGATTTGGGCAAGGCCGTGGGCCGTTTGTCCCAGGAAGAGCAGATTTACGGCGAACGCTATGAGCCCGGCGACAAGATTAAGGTATATATCAAGGAAGTCCGCTCCGGTTCTAAGGGTCCGGAAATAATTTTGTCGCGCACTTCCGAGGAGATTTTAAGGAACATTTTCTATTTTGAAATTCCGGAAATTTCCAATAATTTGATTGAGATCAAGGCCGTGGCGCGCGAGGCCGGTTCCCGTTCTAAAGTGGCGATTTGGACCGACGCGGAAAACGTTGACCCGATCGGGTCTTGCGTGGGTCAGCGCGGCAGCCGCATCCAGACGATTATCTCCGAATTGGGTGGCGAAAGAATAGATATGGTTAAATATGACGATGATCCGGCTAAATTCGTGGCCAATGCCCTTTCTCCGGCTAAAGTTTTAAGCGTTGATTTGAATCCGGAGGAAAAGCGCGCCTTGGTCAAAGTTGTGCCCGAACAATTGTCTTTGGCGATCGGCAAGCGCGGACAGAATGTCCGTTTGGCCGCGCGCCTGACCGGCTGGAAGATTGACATTATGGAAGAAGGGGAAGGCACATCAGCGAAATTGACGGCCGAAGAGGCGGGCAAAGAAGGCGGCGCGGAAAGTGAAGTGCCGGCGGCAGAAACGGAAATCAAGGAAGAGCTGGTAGCTGAATCCGCCTCCGTTTCCGCTTTGGCGGACGAAGGCGGCGAAGAAAAAACGGAAAAGAAGGAGAAAAAAGAAAAAACGGAAAAGAAGCCGAAGAAGGAGAAAAAGATAAAAGCGAAAAAAGAGAAGAAAGAAGAATAATATTTTAAACGTCATTCCCGCGCAAGCGGGAATCCAGTTAAAATCTTCTTGCAAATT
>CAYPMA010000212.1:0-1664 GCA_964411685.1 uncultured bacterium | reverse complement strand
CAAAAATAGCATAAATAATAAATCCCCTCTCTATTTAAAAGCACAATCGGAATGCAAAGACGAAGATTATATAAGTTTTTATCATGATCTGCATCCAAATGAAATTGATGATCCAATTTTTTGGATACATTTAAATATTGATTATCCATTCAACTTAAAAGGAATTTTATATTTTCCAAAAATCAAAAAGAATTTCGATGTAAATAAGGGACAAATAAAATTATTCTGCAATAGAGTTTTTGTATCTGATAACTGTAAAGATATTTTACCTGATTATCTTACAATTTTAAAAGGAGCAATAGACTCTCCAGACATCCCATTAAATGTTTCCAGAAGCTTTTTACAGCTTGATCCAACTATTAAAAGCTTAGGATCACATATAGCAAAAAAAATTGCTGACAGATTAAATATTCTTTACCAATCAGAGAAAGATAAATTCATTTCAATTTGGGAAGATATCGAAGTTATTTTAAAACTTGGAATAATGCAGGATGAAAAGTTTTATGAAAAAATAAAAAGCTTTTTAATTTGGAAAAATACAAATGATGATTGGACAACGCTCGAAGAGTATTTAGAAAGAAATAAAGAAAAAACTCAAAACAAAATTTTCTATACACAGGAAAAAAACAAATTTTTAGATCTTTTCATAGAGAAAAAAATTGAAGTTCTTTTCTTAAACCAATACCTTGACACAGCTGTCATTACATTTTTAGAAAGAAAAAATTCATGTAAATTCCAAAGAATTGACGGAGATATAGATTCATCAATTCTAGATCTATCAAAAGAAAAAGACCTTTTAACACCTTCTGGAAAGTCAGAAGCAGCAGAAATTGCTGAATTTGTCAAAAGATCATTGAATATCAACGACTTGGACGTTGAAGCTAAGAGCTTGGCATCCAACAGCTTACCTGGCTTTATCTTAATAAACGAACAAGACAGGCGTTTTAGAGACTACATGCAGCTTACTCAAAATACTTCATCTTTCCCTTCCAAGAAGACTTTCGTTGTTAATACAAATAATAAAATCATTCAGAAAGCTCAAAAACTGCATTTAAAAAACCCTAAATTATCTGAAAAGATCTTAAAGCATGTGTTTGATTTGGCTAAAATTTCTCAAAAAGAGCTCTCATCTGATGAGTTCAGCTCATTTATTGACAGGTCTAATGACCTATTGGAAGAGCTCTCCGACCTAACGCCTTAATAGCCAAGAGTATGCAAGATAGTTAATTATATAAATTATTTTAATATTAACTGTTATTATATTGATTTTTTCCAAATTATTTGTTATAATAGTTGTAATATATAATAAACAATAATAACAATTTAGGATAATCATGTCCGGCGATACAGGGCCAACACCTACTATTAGAACTCCAGGTGCAGCAGCAGCAGCGGCATCTCCTGGGCTACCTGCTAACCCTGCACCAGCAGCTCATTCAAGGCAACCAACACCTCAAAGCGCACCAAAAACCTGGCAACAAGAAGTTGATGAAATATATCAATTAGCGTTTTCTCACATCGAAAGAGATAATAGTGAAAATTTACAAGGACACACAATAGTTTTTAATCCGGTTGGCAATTCTGATGAAGACTGGAAATTCTGTCTTTTTGATAAAAATGGCAACAAAAGAAAGATAAACACGCCTAGTAATTCTGAATTAGAT
>CAYPMA010000211.1:585-1670 GCA_964411685.1 uncultured bacterium | reverse complement strand
TTATGAGCTTGATAATACCTGACGCACGTTTTATTTTAAACATTGAAAAAAAGGGCGAATTTTTAGATAATATACACCCATTAAACAAAAATGAATATTTTATCCCAGATTCTGAACTACAGTTAAACACATTTATTGAAAACCAAAAAAGAGTAGACAAATATTATAATGAGTTGAAAAAAATTTTGACAAGTAAAAAATATGTTAAAACATTTCTAAAAAAAGCAACAACTTGGTCAAATAATGCTTATAGTGGTGTCCAAAACAATGGAGTTTTTAACCCGATGGGCGTAGATGTATATTACAAAAAAAATCCAGAAGAAATAGCACATCTGGAAATTGCTAAATATTTGAACAATGCTGATAATTATTCTAAAGTTAGTCTTGCAGCGATGAATATGGTTATGGAAAAATTTAAAGCACAAATTAAACATGAAGGAGGAGATTGTGTTAATGCATCAACTGTGGCTCAGTATATGACGGGGGTATTAGGAATTCCAACATACTACTTAAGTATAAATAAATTTAAATCTAATGGAAAAGGGCATGGGGACATGATGATTTTAACTACCGATAAAACAATGGAAGGAATGAAAAATAAATTTGGAGAAATATTAAGCTATCTTAATGCATTTCCTACTCTTTATGCAAGCTATAAACAAGCAAAAGAAATGTTTGATCCAAATAAAACATACTTACTTTTACCTACAAACTATGATGAGAAGTTTATATGTAAAGAAATAGATTTGATATAATAAAATTTTTTTGCTACTTTTTAATTAATATAACAATTTATATATAAGTTACTCTTAAAGATAAGTAATGAGCAAAATAGACGACTGGATTAAGGAACAGCTGAAAAAAGGCTTTAAAAAAGAGCAGATTAAGGAGTCTATGAGAAAAGTCTTCTATGACTAAAACATCAACAAAAACTTATTCTAAATCAATATTTTTAACCACTTAATCGTAACAAATAAACCGAAACATTTATATATGAGTGGTTCTACATTTTATCTATATCTAAGATGAAATCACTCACACAAAGACTTTCGGAATTTAAAGAAAATTATTTCATGTTAGATAAT
>CAYPMA010000211.1:0-575 GCA_964411685.1 uncultured bacterium | reverse complement strand
CTACGTTGTAACAAATAAACCGAAACATTTATAAACAGCAGGTTCTATATTATCAATATAGGTTTAAGATGAAATCACTTACAGAAAAAGTTTCAGAACTTAAAGAAAAATATCTTCAACTAGATAATCTTATGCCAAAAATTAAGCAGGTAATACCTACCCTGTTAGTAGGAGCTACAATTTTGAAATATATTGTTATGCCTGTTGCTGCTTCAGAGCCGCTTAATGTAAAAGAATATCTCAAGCAAAGCAATTATAATCTTCCATCAATATTCCAGCTATATCTTAGCCCTTTTGACAAGGACAACATTATTGATGAAAACGAAAAAAAAGCAATTGACATAATAGCAAACGCACCACAAGAAAAACAAGAAGAAGTAAAAATAATTGCAAAAGAAATATACTCTAATAAAAGTTTAACACCAGACATCTTAACAAAGCTGGAAAACTTAAATCTGCCTTCTGAAAAACCAGAACCAGTGAAAGGATTAGAAGATAAAATTATTCAGGAGCCAGAAAACCCTGTTGACATTTATGCTGTGATTGCTAATGGAGAAGACGATATAACAAAGGAT
>CAYPMA010000210.1:0-1681 GCA_964411685.1 uncultured bacterium | reverse complement strand
TAACAACTATAATTAATAAAAATAAAAACACAGTTTGGGAGCCAAAAAAAAATACCCTAACTCTTCTAACACAGAATAAGAAAACTAAAGAACAAGTTATTGTACGGTATGATTACACCCATTCCTTAAGTAAAAAAGTTCTATATAAAACTTCTGGCAGCATGCAGGATTTTACAGGAAAAGATAACTTGTATTTTTACTATGAAGATTTAAATACTCCAATGGAAATATTTTGTGTTGATGGTGATTTTAATCATAAACAGCCTATTATCAATATTAACCCTCAATTTTCACAATTTGGACAATTTTCTTATAAAACTATTCAAACAATTGCTCCACAATATGACGGCAATTTAAAGCTCTTGTCTACAACAATCGTATTTCCAGCAAATTATCAGAAAGACAATCCACCTCCCGCAATTGTTATGACATATGGCGGAATAAATCTTTCTAATCAACATAATGAATTTGCAGGTGGAAATGATGCCTTGACCCTCCCAAATTATTTTTTCTTAAATGCAGGCTATGCCTTAATTTTTCCTAATCTCAAACTTAACTCCCTTGAGTGCCATCCCTTAAAAGATTATACTGATATGCTTTTACCTCAGATTTATCATGCTATAAATTTGGGATATATAGATATCAATAGAATTGGCATCGCCGGTCATTGTTATGGAGGACAGACCGTAGCAGGAATTATTGCAAAAACCAATCTTTTTAGAGCGGCTGTAGCTTCTTCTCATATCTACGACCTTCCCGGCTATTATGCAATTTTTGATCCAAAATTTCCTTATTTGTTTTATGTCTTTTTCGAAGAAGGTATGGAAAGAATGGGAAAAGATGTTCATCCATGGAATAATTTACAGAAGTACATAGATAATTCTCCCTATTATCAAGCAGATAAGATTAATACGCCATTAATGCTGATTCAGGGGAAAAATGATTTTCCCGCATCAGCCTTCGCAATGTTCGGGGCGCTTTACCGCTTAGGGAAAAATGTCCGAATGGTTTATTACCCTGAAGGGCATGCTCTTAGTTATTTTTCCGAAAAATATGTCCGAGATGTTACAGAAAGAATTCTTGATTTTTTTGATGAAACGCTAAAAAAAACAGACTAATTTTTAATATCTTTTAAGACCTAATAAAATTTTGTTTATGTCTTAAGCTAAATATTAACTAAAAAAAATACTTCCTACAACTAGGACAAAACCCATTATAACGGGGCCCATAACACCATTCGCACAAAGTCACAAAAGAAGCTGCTGAAGCCGCTGCTGCACCGTCATTATAATAAGGGTTGCTTTTCCCTCTATAGCCAGGAAAAACCTGCTCCGAGCTTTGTGCTTGTGCATCTCTTTTTTGTTTTTCTTTTAGATAAACTCTATGAATCTCTGCTTCAAGATTTGTTAATAAGGAAAGCGTCTGATCAGTAGAAAGAAGGTTATTTTTAATTAATCCCGTACACTGAAAACAATATTCTTGTATTTTTTTTAGAAGATCTTGACTATCAATTTGCGCCAATTGTTCTTCAAAATGCATTGTAAGCTGTCTCATTCTATCTAGTAAAACAGGAAGCTGTTTTTGGCTTTTCTCTACATCTTCCTTAAGATGACACCAAATCGAATATAAAGATTCTTTTCTTTTCTGAAGAGGATTTTCTGAGGAAGAATGCTATCTCTAA
>CAYPMA010000209.1:0-1720 GCA_964411685.1 uncultured bacterium | reverse complement strand
CGATGCTTTGTATTTTTCTTTTATTTCTGGATTTTTCTGCATTTCCATCAACATTTTGATATTTTCTTTAACATAGTCCTTTTTAGCTTCATTAACTGCTTCTCCACCAGAAATTTTCCATATTTGGTCTAAAAGTTTTCTGCGTTCTTGTATCCAAGATAACAATTGGGGATGAAATTTGATTTCGTGGTATGTTTCTCCCAAATCATCTTCTTTGATTTCTGTGTGTTTTGTCTTTGCCAACTCATAAATTATCTTATTGACGAAGAGAAAACCTTTTTTCCACTCGCTTTGCGTGTCTATCACTAGGTTAGCTGCTTCTGGACTTATCCTAACGAGAAAAGTCTCTTCACTTTCGTCCAATGGAGTCAATTCAGATTTATTTTTTTTTACCATAGAAATATCATAAGTGTTATATAAAGCTAAGTATTTAAATGTTATTATTTCAGACAAAAAGTGTGCAGGAAAGACTGCAGGAAAGGGTATATGATTTTCCAAAAAGCTTCAGAAAGAGATCAAAAGTCTAATCTTCGTAAAAATATGGTTCTGTTTCGGAGGAATAGTCTGCTGAAGAGTTTGCATAAAAATACTTTCGGCAGACATGCTAGTGCCAGAATTCAAAAATATCTTGGGAGATTATCAGAATAATATGATTGGGTAAAATTTTATTTTTATCTAATTTCAAAAGTTTTTAAAGAGTGGTGAACATTGTTCATTTTTTTGGCAATAATTTTTAGATTTGTTCACCTAATGAAATTTAAATATAGTCCTAATGTGTTGTGAGTAGAAGGCTAAAGATGTTGTTTTGCAATTTTTTTGAAAAAGTGAACATTGTTCATTCACATATAAGGGATTTTTGCAAAAGGTGAACATTGTTCATATTGTAAAAAATAAAATGAACATTGTTCAGAGTAAAATAATTTTGTCTGAAAAGTGTTCAAAAATGCCTTTGCGAATTGCGACTTTCTTATATATAATATAATTATAATAAATTGACATATCGTTGATTTTAAAATTTTCTAATTTAAAGAAAAGAAGTTTAGAAGTGTGCAAATTTGGCGATGATCAAAAACGGCGATTTGGGTGATTGGTTTGCCATATGGAAATTTGATAATTGCCCGATGGAAATTCGCTATTGGTGATTGAAGTTGATAATAATTAGATAGGTGTCTAATCAATGATAAAAAAAAATAAAAATTTAAGGGAATAACTCGCACCAAATATGTATAATTCTTAAGCATTCTTTTTTATAAAATTTATCAAAACCTAATAATCCTATTGTATAACTGTCCGTTTAATGATCTGGCTAATAGATTTAATTTCAGCCAAATTAATTTGATATATATGAATACAATATAGGTAATATAAGCACATAATAAAGGGCATAATAGGTATAACAATAAAGAAAGAAAAAAAAGAAAAAGGATTTAATTATTTGTTCTTGCCATTCATTGTAAAATTCTTATATGCGTAATCCGTGCCTTTAAGTAATAGTCTAGTAATTTTGTTAATTACTGTAAAATAACCTTGACTATTACAATCTAGGTCAAATTCTACAATGAAATGAGTAGTTTTAAGCTCAGATCTTTCCAGTAATTCCCTAAAATGAGGATCTACGGGAGTTTTTGGTAAATGATTCATACTAGGTAGAAACAAATTAGTGTATTTAAATATGGATAGACTTAAAGATTATTGATTAAATGAACACACGGGATTAGGT
>CAYPMA010000208.1:0-1722 GCA_964411685.1 uncultured bacterium | reverse complement strand
CGGATTAGCTCAGTGGTAGAGCAGTTGACTGTTAATCAATTGGTCGCTGGTTCGAGTCCAGCATCCGGAGATTAGAAAGCCCTCTCAGTCGAGAGGGTTTTTTATTATTGTGAATTGGAAGAGTTGCTAGGAATAAAATAGTTCTTGAACAAATAGCTCTTGAACAAATAGCTGTGTTTTTTTATTTTTTTCAACATTTAATAATGAGGTAAAAATGATAAAATTAGAACCAATGAGTAATTCTTGCAAGTTTGATTATACCAAAAAATTAATACCTTCTAAAGAAGATCATCTTTTAAAAAAATAGCAAAAGTGGCAATAATTTTCTTTTCTTTAGGAATAGTGTTATTATTTACAGCTGCATTTGATATAGTAAATGCATGTTTAAAAAAAAGAATTCAATCTGAACAAAAGATAGAAAAAGTCCCTACGACAACTCAAAAAATAAAAAAAATTATTCTAAATTAATGGTATTCATTATATAGAGATGTATCTTTGTCTTCTAAATATCTATGGAAAATTGCTATAAGTATAACTATCTTTGGTGTTGCAAAATTATGTTTTTATGGTGCTTCAGTAATTATAGAAAAAAATCCAGAATGTTCTCTTTTAACACGGTTTTTGGGAATAACCGCAATAAGTAGTTTATTGATACCAATAATAAATTTGCGTAATATAGTACAGGTTTATAAAAAAGCTATTATTGGTCTGGTTTGTTATAATTTATTATTTTCATCTTCAGAAGAATCTTAGATAATTAATTTGTTTTTATAAACATACTAATAGAGAAAAAATATATAACAAGTTAATTTTGATTAAAGAATTAGGCAGTTAGGTAGCACAAATTTACTGCCTTTTTCTTTTTTGGGCCACTTTTGCCTCAGTATCTCATAGTTTGTATGTCAAAAATACTTAAACAATTCTTGTTATTAAAATAATTTAATTTATTTTTTTAGATGATAAAATGTATATTGTTTTGACACAAACTAATTTGGAAAAAAAATGAAAAAAATCCTTATTGCATTAATGCTCTTTTCAATGAATTGTTTTGCCGATGATTTTTTTGAAATGCATTGTAATCCTAATAGTTATTTTGCAAGTTTATTACCTGAAGAAATTCAATCAAAAGAAATTATGGATAAGCTTAATGAAGATATCAATGATGAAGAAATGCTCATGATTCTTCAAAGCAAGGAATCTACTCTTGAAATAAAATATATTAACATCAAGCAGTCTAATCTGACTGATCTGGGGATTGCATCTATTGCAACATATTGTCCTAATTTAGAATTGTTATTTCTTTGTGTATCTGAGCTCACCGATACTGGAGTAAAAAAAATTGCTAATTGCTGTCCAAAATTAAGAGCTTTGTTCCTTAAAACTTCTCGAGGCTTAATTAGTGACGATGTCTTTGATATTTTAGTAAACAACTATCCTAACTTGGAAATAGGGATAATAGAAGATAATGATATTCTAAAGATTCTAGCTTTTCACAAAGAATCTCGCTTAACATTCGAAGAAATAACTTCTCTTCCTTTGGATATGAAAAATAAGTATTTACAAGAGACCATTCAAGGAAATGGACAAGATATTGAAATGTTAATAAATGCGGGAGCTGATGTAAATCTGCAAACTTCTTGGGGTATGACTCCACTTAGATTTGCCGCGGCAATAGGAGATACTAATTTGATTAAATTTTTGCTTAATGCTGGAGCTAAAGTA
>CAYPMA010000207.1:0-1734 GCA_964411685.1 uncultured bacterium | reverse complement strand
ACAGGCTGAAAAAAAGGCCGGCGAAGAGACTAAAGCAAACGAAAACGCCCGGGCTAAAGCAGAAAAAACGGCCCAGGCCGAGCAGGAGTTGCAGGCCCAGGCCGAAAAAAAAACCAGAATAGAGGCCGTCGCTCAGGCAAAGGCCATCGCTCAAAACAGAGCAAGGGCAATAGCCGAAGCCGCTTCAAGAATCAGAGCCAGAGAAAAAACAATAGCATGCCTGAAGTTCCTGAAACGACCTGCACTAGCCTGCAAAAATTGGCTGCAGCAGTATAAACCTTCTCTCGCTTTGGTTGCTGACGAGCAAACCAATACCAGCCGGCCGATAGAACAGCCACTTACATACCCAGTTCAGAACTCCAGCTCGTCCGGCGACGAAAAGTTTGTCCCTACCTGTCCTGTATGCGGGCAGAAACACTGGCCTTTCCATCCTCTTGTTCCCTGTGTCTACGGCAAAAAGGTAAAAATAAAAAACAAAGCCGAAGCAAAAGCAAAGGCCAAAGCCGAAGCCAAAACAATGGCTCAGCTGCAGGCCGAAGCCCACGCTCACGCCAAGGCCGCACTCAAGGCCCAAAAAAGGGCTGAAGAAGAAATCGCCGCAAGACAAAAAGCCGAACAAAAACTTGAATTAGAAAGCAACACAAGAATAAGCACACAGGAAAAAGCAAAAGCGGAAGTCGCCGCAAGGTTACAAACCGAACAAAGACTCAACGCCGAGATTATCGCAAGAAAACAAGCCGAACAAAAAGCTGCCTCCGAGGCCAATGCCAGGACAAGGGCTGAGGAGGAGGCCAACGCCCAGTCGCGGCTGAGAATCCAGACGGAGAAGGATTTACAGGTCTCTACGGGGAGGAACGCCGAGCTTCAGCAGCAGATAGAGGAAGCTGAGCGAAGAATTACTCAGTATACCGAGCAGCTCAGCATAGCCGAGCAGAACGCCGCCTCTGAGGCTGCTACGAGGACTGAGACCGAAGAAAGGCTGAAGGCCGAGAGTCAGGCCAGGGCACAGGCCGAGCAGAACACGCAGGCCGAGGCCCAGCTAAGGCTCCAGACAGAAAAGGACCTCGAAGAGGCCGGCAGGACAATCGCGGAGCTGCACAGACACGTGAAGACCGAGACCGACGCCCGACAGCAGAGCGAGCAGAAGGCCGATGCCTATTCGGGAAAAATCGACGAACTTGAACAGCAGCTCGATGCCGAAACAGTTCAAAGAACCAAAACCGAAGAGAAAGCAAGTACTTATGCCCGGAAATTAGCTGAACTCGAGAAACGAGCTGTTGAACTAACACAGGCGAGGAACCAGGCCCAGCAGAAAGCTAAAGCCGAGGCCGATGCAAGATTAAAAGCCGAAGAAGCAGCAAGCTCCGAATCCAAGGCAAAAAGTCAGGCACAAGAGAAGGCCGATACATACGCGAGGAAAATCGTCGCACTGGAGCAAAGGACCAACGCCGAAATCACTGCAAGAGCAGAGGCTGAAAAGATTCTTAAAACAGAAACTGCCGCAAGGAAACTGGCCGAAAAAAAGGCAGACTCCGAAGCCGGCGCAAGAGCCGAAGCCGAACGGCAGATTCAGACTTACGCACAGAAAATATCCGAACTCGAACAGAAAGTTAAGTTCCAGTACGACGCCAGGAAAAGTGTCGAGGAAAGGGTTGAAGAGTATTCAGTAACTCTGGCCAAGACCCAGAAGGCGGCAATGGCCGAGGCCGAGGCAAGAACCAAAGCCGAAGAAAA
>CAYPMA010000206.1:0-1755 GCA_964411685.1 uncultured bacterium | reverse complement strand
ACATTAAAACAAAACGAGATTTGGTTTCTAATAAGAAATCGAAACAATTTATTACAGAAATTATATCGACCCTTGCGGAATTTGTAGAATTACCTAAGTGAAGATTCTCCGATACAAATGCAAAAAAAAATAATTACGCATTCGATTTTTATTTTGCTTAATTTGATTTTTTCTATCGGTATGGATGCTCAAAAAAGCTTGATTAAAAAGCCAAAGGCTATTTTGATCAAACTTACTTATCGCCAAGCCCAACGGAACCAGCTACAAGTCCTTTTGCTTCTTTATTAACTTCTTTAGCTAATCTTGAGGTTAAGAGGATTGAACTTCTTCAAAAAGAAACAGAAAGCCATCCAGATGTAGTTAATATAGATAACCAAATTGCTCAAATTAAAAAGCAGTTAAGCACATATAACCAAAATACTCTAACGGCATATCAGATTATTATAAGTACCCTTAAGGAAAAGAGAACTAAATTAGAAAATTTAATCAGTAAGTATAAAGCTAAAATACAAGGTATGCCTGTTAAAGAGACTGAATTGACTGGACTAAAAAGGGATAAAGATGTATATGAAAAAGTTTTTAATCTTCTGCTGGATAAAAGAGAAGAAATGAGAATTAAAGAAGTCTCTCAATTACAGGATATAGCAATTGCAGATCCTGCTAGTCTTCCAACCAGACCTATATCACCTAAAAAATTAATTATACTAGTTATTTGTTTATTTATATGGACAGGTTTTTCAATTGCTTTTGTCTTTATAGGAGAATTCCACGAAAGAAAGTTATTAAAGGTTAATGAAATTGAAGATGAATTACAGATACCAATTTTCTCCATTATCCCTGAATTTTCTAAAAAGCTGACAAGAAAAATTAAAAAAGCAAAACAGCTCGAAGACAAACTTGTTTCTTTATCCCAGGAAAATCCAGGTATCGTAGAATCATTTAATGTCTTAAGATCCAAGCTAATCTTTTCATTAAAAAATGATACAAAGATAATTATGTTCACAAGTTGTGAAGAGAACAGCGGGAAAACAACTACAGTTGCAAATTTAGGCCTATCATTAGCTGCTTCCGATAAAAAGGTATTAATAATTGATGCGGATTTAAAAAGATGCGGGTTGACAGATCTTATCGGTATCTCAAGGGATGTGCCCGGCTTAACCACGATTTTAAGTGAGGATTTGAGGAAACTACCGATTGTTGACATTACAAAAGGATATACAAACCTTTCAAAAACAGGCTCACTAAGTATTCTTCCTTCAGGCGATATAAGCGAACATTCGAGCGACCTTTTCCAATCAGCCAAAGCGGCAGTTTTAATAAACGCATTAAAATCAAGTTTTTATGATTATATCTTAATTGATACTCCGCCGGTAACCAGGGTAATAGATGCTTTAATATTAGGCAGGGTAGTTGGAAATGCAGTGATGATTGTTAGGGATAAACATACTTTAAGAGACAGCCTGGATTGGGGTATTAAAGAACTACGCAGCGAGAAGGTCAATATATTAGGTGTAGTGGTTAATGCATGCGAAATAGAGAAAACTTCCTATAAACATAGATATGGGTACGGGTATGGGTATAAATATTCTTATAAGGATAACGGTAAAGGCAAAAAAATCAAAGAAAAAAGTAAAGCATATTAATAGTAGTAGTCATGTTATTAAATTATGCAAATAATATTTACTCTAGGAATATCCATATTTAATTTCTTAAACAAATAAAATAATATATTTGCGTAAGTTTAGGAGTTTTTTA
>CAYPMA010000205.1:0-1759 GCA_964411685.1 uncultured bacterium | reverse complement strand
TTACCGATGGATTGAACCTATACTCCTTTGTCATGAACAATCCTTTGGTATTTGTCGATTACTATGGTCTTGCAGCTTCAAGCTTTTTTAACACTGATTTTAAGTCGCTTAATTATGAAGATGCCAGGAAAAATCTCCAAATAGCCGATCATGCTTTTGGACATTGGGCCATAGACAGGTTCTTTGATTTTGCTGAAATGGGCTCTTTTAGAAAATCGAACGTTTCCAACTTTTGCAAGGGAAAAATAGATCAAATGGCTATGCAACGAAATCCCGAAATGTTCCAGCATCCGGAATATCAGTCTATCTTTAAGCAAGCACAACTGATCTATGATATAGGAAGCATGTTTCTCGGAGGATATTCACTAATAAACAAAAGCGTCAACACGATACAACAGCTTCCTCAAACACTGGCCCGCTTTGAGCAGCTCAGCACATCTGGCATGTTTAGCCAACAACAGGCTTATAGTGGATTTTCAGGTTTAAAAAATGCTAATGAATTTGTTAAAGTTTCAAAAAAGACCTTGCCAAAAGATCATATTTGGCAAAAAATGAGTCCGTTTAAAAATAAAACAGCTGAGGAGCTGCATGAAATGTTTATCAGAAAGGGATTTGAACCTAAAGGAACCGATCAATTAATCGGACGTGGCAGTTATATTCATCCCAATAGTAAACGTATGTATAGAATAGATCCTAAATATGTAGGTAGATATCCTGAACCTAATCATGTAGATGTACACAGGCTTGATAAACACAAAAATTTACTTAAGAAAAAAAGATTTGGATATTTAGATGATTGATTTAGATAAATTACCAGCCGACGTAACTAACCATATTATTAACTTTAAAAATTTATTAGTAGCAACATATTCACAAATAGATCTTCTAATGAAAGATCATGATTGGGATGATGATATAGATTTAACAGGTGTTTGGGAAGAAATAAGTTGGGAATTATTTGTTGGACGTGAATTATTACAAGAAAATGGATATTTGAAAACATTATCCGTTCGTAATAACACACCTTTTCTTGATCAAAGAGATCAATCTACTCATGCAATAGGCACCCAAATTTCTACTAATTTAATTGATGCAAGAACACAAAAACCTATTCCTAAAAATTGTTGGTTGCGAATTGTCGGATTTCTCAGTCCATATAAAGATGGAGGATTTGGTTGGTATCCTCCTTTTAATTTTGCTAAATTAGTACTTGATTCAAAGAAAAAAGAAATATTTATAACTCCTATTGAAGAACTAAAGTTTTATTTAATTAAACTGGATTAAAAAAATATTATTTTCAAAAAAATGCACTGAATAAACTATCCTGAAATGAATGAATATTATACAAAATTTTGAAACTCAAGTATTGGAAATATTTAATCAGACTTTAGAAAAAAACAAACCATTACTAATATCAAAAAAATTAACTTATACAAACCCAGAAATATTTATCATTAATAATGATAAAACCAACTATAGTTCAGAAATAAGATCTTATATATACAAAAAAGATGAACTCATTGATGTCCTTGAATGTTTTATTTATTATAATGGCAAAAAAGAAGCTACAAAAGAAGAATTTAAAGAATGGTTTCAATCGTCAATAAAAGATCTTTGTTCAAATGAGTCCTTTTAAAACCAAAACTGCTGAAGAACTGCATGAAATGTTTATTAGGAAGGGATTTCAACCTAAAGGAGACAATCCAATGAAAGGATTGGGGAGTTATTTACACCCCAATAACTTACGCATGTATAAAAT
>CAYPMA010000204.1:0-1759 GCA_964411685.1 uncultured bacterium | reverse complement strand
TTCTTGATTTTATGAATAAATCTTGCTATTATGCTCCTTTTAAGAACCATATTAAATAAATAAGGATTAATAATATGTCTGAAACTACTCAAGAATTTGGAAAATGGAGATCCAAGCTTTGGCCTATCTACCGTTTCGAACTTAAAAAGCTCCTTCCTATGCTTTTCATGTTCTTTCTTATTACTTTTAACTATACAATTTTAAGAGATACTAAAGATGCTCTTATTGTCACTTCATCAGGAGCAGAAACTATCCCATTTTTAAAAGTTTGGGGAGTTATTCCTATGGCTGTAATATTTATGATATTCTATGCCAAATTAAGTAACAAGCTGAGCAAAAAAGCACTATTTTATTCAGCTATATCACCTTTCTTAATCTTTTTTGCTTTATTCGCTTTAGTAATTTATCCAGCAAGAGACTATCTACACCCAACTGAATTGGCAGATAAAATGCAAGCATTTCTACCTGCAGGATTCGCAGGTCTTATTGCTGTTTTTAAAAACTGGTCTTTCTCATTATTCTACGTATTGGCAGAGCTATGGGGAAGTGTTGTTTTATCTCTATTATTTTGGGGATTTGCTAATGATATCATGAAAATATCTGAAGCAAAAAGATTTTATGCATTATTAGGTGCAGCAGCAAATAGTGCATTAATGATTTCAGGACCTTTAATAAGGTTAATGCCAAAAATCAGCCAGAAAATATCAGCAGCCTATCCTAGCGTTGACAAACCAGCCATAACAATTAACCTTCTAGTAATTTTATTCATGCTCGCTGGTATTACAATAGTCGGAATATATCATTGGATTAATAAAAACGTTCTTACAGATACTAGGTTTTACTCACAAGATGAGATTAAATCTCATAAAAAAGAAAAACCAAAAATGTCATTAAAAGAAAGTTTTGCATTTTTATTAAAATCAAAATACATAGGTTTAATCGCTGTATTAGTTATTGCTTATGGAATATCTATTAACATAGTTGAAGTTACATGGAAAGCTCAAGTTAAAATGCAATACCCAACCCAAGATGAGTACTTAGGATTTATGGGCGGATTTTCCTTCTGCACAGGCGTAGTATCAATAATAATGGCTATGTTTGTCGGCGGTAACGTAATAAGAAAATTCGGCTGGGGAAAAGCAGCTTTAGTAACGCCTGTAGTATTGCTTATCACAGGTCTTGGTTTTTTCTCTGTTGTATTATTCAATAAGTCTTTTGTTAATGTGCTTCCATTTATGTTAACAAATCCATTCTTATTAGCAGTGGTAATTGGAGCTTTACAGAACATAATGAGCAAATCATGTAAATACTCATTATTTGATCCAACTAAAGAAATGTCTTACATTCCTTTAGACCAGGAATCAAAAGTTAAAGGAAAAGCAGCTATTGACGTTGTAGGAGCAAGATTAGGAAAAGCCGGCGGATCATTAATGCAGCAAGGATTAATTGTTGTTCTAGGATCTGTTGCAGCTATGACTCCTTATATAGCAGCTATACTATTAGCTATAATCGCATTTTGGATTATATCAGCTAAGAAACTAAATAAACTATTTATAGAAAAAACAAAAGAAGTCCCTGCAGACAAAAAAGCACCAGCAGCAGACGAGAAAGTTGCCGTTGCAAAAGAAACACAAGAAATTGCAGGATAATATAATAATTTTTCCTCCTTGTTTTTAATAATAATAAGCCTGTTGTAAAGCATACAACAGGCTTTTTCATATCTTGAATCTTCTATCACCATTTATTGGAATGTTATTAT
>CAYPMA010000203.1:0-1783 GCA_964411685.1 uncultured bacterium | reverse complement strand
TGCTTTTATTATATCAAAAGCCCCTCTCCCGAACAGGGCTTATTAAATCGTTTTTCTTTGGGATCATGCTTGTTACAATCTGCTGTTATAAAGGAATGCAGACAAGAGGCGGTGCTGCCGGAGTCGGAAGAGCAACCACCAATAGTGTTGTTATAAGTTATATAACCATTCTAATATCCGACTTTTTATTAACTATTGCATTAAATTCAATTCATTCAGAACTTGTTACGGACTGGGCACAATGATAAAGATACACGATTTATGGAAAAAATATGAAAATAATGAAGTCTTAAAAGGACTTAATTTGGAAATACAAAAAGGTGAAATCATTGTTATTTTAGGAAGGTCCGGTGTCGGTAAAAGCGTTCTTCTAAGGCAGATTATCGGAATAGAAAAACCTGATAAAGGATACGTTGAAGTTGATGGAGTAAATATAAGCATCTTAAAACAGAAAGAAGTTTATAGAGCTGTAAAAAACATGGGAATGCTATTTCAGGGAGCTGCTTTATTTGATTCTATGAACATAGAAGATAATACCGGTTTTTATCTAAAACATCATAAAGACAAAAAAACAAATAAAAGACATTCTAAAGATGAAATAAAGCAAAAGGTAGAAGAGGCATTGCAAATGGTCGGTCTAAAAGATGTCATGGACAAGATGCCTTCCGACTTGTCAGGTGGCATGAAAAAAAGAGCCGCCCTTGCAAGATTAATAGCATATCGTCCTGAAATACTCTTATATGACGAGCCAACAACTGGGCTTGATCCAATAACGGCAAATCAGATTAATGAACTAATAGTAAAAACACAAAATGAGCTTAAAGGAACTAGCATAATAGTAACTCATGACATACATTCAGCGCTTTTTGTTGCTGACCGTATAGCATTAAATCATGATGGCATAATAACACACATAGCCGATTCAGATAAATTTCTAGAAATAGATGATCCTATGATAAAATTTTTAAAAGATACATTAATGCATCACCCACATGTGCGTAAGGAGCAAAAAAATGACTGATCAATTAAAAAACTTGCTTATAGGAGTTTTTGTTTTAGCAGCAATAGCATCTGCTGTATTCATCATTCTTTTTTTAGAGCCTACAGTAGGTGATGGCAAAGAACTTTTACATGTCAGATTTTCAACCATTTCTGGAATTAACATAGGAACAAGAGTAAGTCTTGCAGGTAAAGCTGTTGGTGAAGTTGTAGCTATAAAGGTAATCCCAAAAGCAAGACAGGGAATGACAGATGAGCTTGGAAGGGTTTATTATTATGAATTAACCTTAAAAGTCGATTCAAGCGTAAAAGTATATGACACAGACGAAATAGCAATACAAACAACAGGGCTTTTAGGAGAAAAATCTATTAATATTATTCCAAAATCTCCCAAAAAAGGACAATCACCGAAACTTGTTACTGATAAAATAATATATGGAGATTCAGTAGAGCCATTGGAAAATGCTGTTGTACAGATCTCTAGAGTAGCGGAAACGATGGAAGAGGCAATAGGAAATTTTGATCAATGGTTTGCAGAAAATCAAGAAAGCCTATCTTTAGCTGTTCAGTCTTTTGCTGATGCAATGAAAAACGTTGATATTACCGTTGATGAAGTAAATAAACAGCAATTAATAATCTCCGTAAAAGAAGCTATAGACACTTTTACAGATAATATGAAATTAATAGAATCTTCATTAAATGAAGTACAGGACAAAGAAATGCTGGCTAAATTCAATGTTATTTTAGATAACTTCTCTGAAGCAAGCAAAGCCATAAATACTGA
>CAYPMA010000202.1:0-1805 GCA_964411685.1 uncultured bacterium | reverse complement strand
ATCATTAATATCCGAAGCAGTTACAGGTAAAATAGATGTGAGGGAGGAGGTCATATAATGCCAAATATTTATGATGAAAATACTTTTGAAACTTCTATTTTATATGAATTAAAAACTAATGGCGGATATGAAGAAGGAATTCCAGAAAATTTTGATAGAACCGATTGTTTTGATAAAGGAAAGATTTTTAAATTTTTACAATCATCACAACCTAAAAACTGGGAAAAGTCATTAAAAATACATGGGAAAAATATTGAGAAAAATATAATAAGCTGTATTAATAAAGAAATTAATTATAGAGGGATTCTTGATGTAATTAGAAATGGCTTTACTGATCTTGGAGTAAAATATAAATTAGCTTATTTTAAACCGGAAACTTCTCTTAATCCTGAAACAATAATTTTATATGAAAAAAATGTTTTATCAGTTATCAGACAGGTAAAATACACAACAAAAAATAATAATTCACTTGATATGGTTTTATTTATTAATGGCTTGCCGGTTGCAACAATAGAATTAAAAAATCAAATGACAGGACAAAATGTTGAAAATGCAAAAAGTCAATTTAAATTTGATCGTGATCCTAGAGACTTGATGTTTGAGTTTAAAAAAAGAGCTTTAGTGCATTTTGTTGTTGATACTGATGAAGTATATTTTACAACACAATTGGCAGGTTATAGAACAAAATTTTTTCCTTTTAATTTAGGCAATAATAACGGCAAAGGGAATCCGGAAAATCCTAATGGATACAAGACTTCTTATTTATGGGAATATGTTTGGGTTAAAGACAGCTGGATGGATATTATTGGTAAATTTATGCATTTGCAGATTGATGAAAAAAAGAAAAAAGAAACAATGATTTTTCCAAGATATCATCAGCTTGATGTTGTAAAAAAAATAGTAAAAGATGTAAAACTTAAAGGGACTGGTCATAATTATTTAATTCAGCATTCGGCAGGTTCTGGGAAATCAAATAGTATTGCATGGCTGTCTTACAGATTGGCATCGTTACATAATGATAAAGATGAAAGAATATTTGATTCTGTAATTGTCATTACTGACAGGAGAGTTTTAGATTCGCAAGTGCAAAATACAATTTATCAATTTGAACATAAGCAGGGAGTAGTAAAAAAAATCGATAAAGATTCTAATCAGCTTGCAGAATCAATTTATTATGGATCAAATATTATTATATCTACATTACAAAAATTTCCGTTTGTTATAGAAAAGATCGCTGAAATGGAAAAAGAAAAAGGAGATCGAAAAAAGAGAACTTATGCAGTAATAGTTGATGAAGCTCACAGCTCGCAGGGAGGAGAATCAAGTAAAAAATTAAAAGAAGTTTTAGCAGCAAAGTCGTTAGAAGAAGCTTTAGCTGAAGAAGAGGATATTAATATTATTGATGATTATGAAGAACAAATTATTAAATCAATGCAAGCAAGAGGAAGACAACCTAATTTGAGCTTTTTTGGTTTTACTGCTACACCAAAAGCAAAAACATTAGAAGTATTTGGACTTAGAGATGAAGCAGTAGAGGACTCTAAACCTTATCCTTTTCATTTATATTCAATGAAACAAGCAATACAGGAAGGTTTTATTCATGATGTTTTAAAAGGATATACTACTTATCAAGTATTTTTTAAATTAACAAAAGCAATTGAAGATGATCCTAATGTTGATAAAAAGAAAGCAAAAAGAGCAATAGCAAGATTTTTAACTCTTCATCCATATAATATTTCCCAAAAAGTACAAATCATTGTTGAGCATTTTAGAGAAATTGTATCCAAAAAAATTGGAGGTAAAGC
>CAYPMA010000201.1:0-1806 GCA_964411685.1 uncultured bacterium | reverse complement strand
GTTATTGTAGAAAACAATTTCCCGGTTTCATCTTATGTGATTGATATTGGAAAAGATAAAATCAATTTATCCTATCATAAAAAACCACAAAAAAATGATAACGATGTCGATTTTTTAAAGATTAACGAAAAGAAGTTTGATAAATTGAAAGAAACCTTAACGTTATGGCATACACAGCTTATCAAGTTTTTAATGTCTTACAACAATGACTTAACAAAAGATAAGCTAAAAGTTCTTTTTACAGGGCATTTCGACGAACATCATAATCTCGATTTATTTTTATTAGAAAACTCTAAGGAATATCTATCCGAAAAAATTATAAACAACAAGTTATCTGATAAAGCAAAATATTATGCTATAAGCATAGGCCTTGCATTAGATTCAATATACGCAGACCATCTTTCAGTGCAGTTTAGGCAAAATGAATTAATACCAAAAAAGCATTTCTCTAAACTATTACTTGCTTTTTCTTCTGTTTTTATTATTTCCTTACTTTTTTCATTTTTAATATTTTTTTCAGCAGATAAAAAAATTAAGAAAAAAGAAGAAGTTGTCCTAGAAAATTATAAGATTCTTGAATCATTGGAAAATATATATATTCCTTCCAAAGAAAAAACATTAATAAATTCGGATAAAAAAACAGCACAGAAATTAGTCGACTTAGAAAAAATAATAAAGAAAGAATCTAGTAATTTTTATTTTTATCCTTTAGAAAACAGTGTTTCTAAAACAATAACTTGGGTTGACTCAATCATAAAAGATAATTCACAAATAGAAATTCTTTCTATTGATTATAAATTGTTAGACTATCCATCTATAAAAGAAAAAAAACCAAATTATAATATTAAATTAGAACTCGAATTTACTTCTTTAAATAAAACTATTGCTGAAACATTTTTTAATAATTTAAAAAAGCATCCTTTCTTATCAAAAAATGATATTTCTACATTTGAAGAAACTAATAAATCATATAAAGTAAATATTTTTCTAAATGAAGGTGCTGTAAAATGAAAATATTAACACTTTGCAGGCATAAATACTTTTTATATATAGCTTTAATATTATGTACTCTTCCTATATGGATAACTTCAGTATATTTATTTATTAAAATTAATAAGGTTAATTCATTAGAAAAATCTCTTTGCAGTTTAGAAAAATATTCAACTAAGACTTTAGAAAAAAGAAAAAAGAAAAATTCATTTTTAAATGAACATAAATTCTATGACAGCAACTTTTTAGAGCAAAAGTTATATAAGTATAATTTATTAAATAATGAAAAAAATATTTTATCTTTAATGGTTAAGCACCAAGCATTTAAAAACAACAAGGATGCGTTGGAAAAATTAAATCATTTGAATAATAACAAAATTTCATTTGATTATGCCGATGAAAAAAAATCTTCAACAGAATCAGAAATTACCCTTCAGCTATCTCAGCCCGTTAAAATAAATAACGAAGACTTGGCACATATTTTGTCTATAGTTGAAAATTATAATGAAAAAACCAATAAACCCTCTTTTCTAATATCATCTTTTTCTTTAAAAAATATTAATTGTCTTGCGGAGCAAAAAACCTTAGACATGCAAATAATTCAACGCAATTTTAAAAGGTAATAATATGAAAAAAAAATTATTATTGATGCTTCCTATTATAATTATTACAGCTTGCGCTACTAAATCTTTTGAACCTAAATTAACTTGCCTGCAGATCATTGACAGAAATGGATTAACAGAAACTATCAGTTCTTCCCCGAGATTAGAAAAATATAAAAACGCAGACTTTTTGGAATCACAGCCATATCAGCAG
>CAYPMA010000200.1:1443-1813 GCA_964411685.1 uncultured bacterium | reverse complement strand
ATAAAGTTTAAACTGATTTTAAAGACAATGATTGATGTGATTGTCATCATGAGTAGAAGTATTTTCGTTATGACCGGCTTGAAAAGAAAAGGAACATAAAAAAGGATAAATAATCCTGTTATTGGTATCATAAAAATCGAGCTGGCATAGACATCCATTGATTTACTAAAGAGTGTGTCATAAGCAACTTTCTTGGGCCAGCTAAAGGCAAAATAGTTCAGAACGATGACCATAAACCAGTAAAAAGCGATGATAAACAAAATCGCAAATACAAAAGTTATAAAGAAGAGTAAAATGAGCGTCATACTAAAGAATCCATATATCCTTATGAGTATTTTTTTAACCGTCTCCTTTTATGGGTTCGATTATT
>CAYPMA010000200.1:0-1433 GCA_964411685.1 uncultured bacterium | reverse complement strand
ACAAAATCGCAAATATGATGTTTTCAAATACCATAAAAGCCGGTTTAATCATAAATCCAATACCTATATTGACACCCTCAATAATCATAATCAGTAAAAAAAAAGCACTGTTTTTTGCCACGACAAGTTTATTCAGATTCATCGTTGAATAGAAATAAAATTTGCCGGCTGGCCCCTCCTGTAACCAGACGGAAATAGATTCAAAGGTGAGATAGAGTGCGCCTGCATTGAGAAGTATTAGATATAAATAGGAAAGATCTCTGTTGTCGAACAACCTCCCCTGAAGATAAATATAGGCGAATAGTACACCGAAAAACAATATCAGTTTTACCCGCGTACTTCTTATTAAATATATAACTTCTTTAATAAAAAGCGTAACAAAGAGGCTATTTCCAATTTTAAGGAGATTTCTATTTGGGGGATGGGCCGCCGTATCCAAATTATCTTTACTATGTTTGACTTTTACGGCGGAAAAGAAGTAAACCGTCAAAAACCATATCAGTGTATAAAAAATTAAGGAACATAAATTCAAAGACCAGCTATCATTTAATTCTGCAAGCTTAATGATAGCGAAAGCCGTTTGACCGGCGGGTAAAAATTTTATATATGTTCCTGATGCAATATCAACAATATTTTTAATTTCAAGATGAAAATAAACCAGAATAATTGTAGAAGAAAAAAGAATGATTATCAAAATTTTTAATTTACTAAATAATTTTGACCTTTGAATACCAACAAAATTCACAAAGAGTTCTAAAAATCCTATCAAAAAATAAAAACACAGATAAATAGTTAAGATAAATACAAAAAAAGTGATACCTGCATAAACATACTGCCATCCCTCTGAAAAAATATTTAAAGCTGCGAGGATACTGAAAAAGATAGCTATTAAAAAGAAGGTCCAATAATCTATAACACTAAAAATCAGGTCCGAAAGTATTATATAATATTTTTTTATCGGAAGATAGGTGCTTTCAATCGGGCGTCTTAAGTCAAATTGTATACTGAATACATACATATATATAAATGTTAAAACCGTTAAAACAATAAAAACTATCAAAAAAAAAGTGAAATAATTTTCTGCAATTGACTTTTTGAAAAAGATGATGGTGGCGTATGTCAAATTTGTACTGGAAACAAGAAAAACTAGCGGTAACAGACCGCTGAATAAAATAAGCCATACCATAGCATATTTTCGGCTAAATATCAGATTTTTTTTTATTCTTAGCTGCAGTTCGATCATATAAAACAGTGTTTTCATCGGTCTCTAATTAAAGTAAGATTTTTTGTTTTTTGATGCTGAACAAATACTTAAGAATTTATAATCTGAAATTTTATCTTTCTGTACTATCTATAGAGGTTTACAATTGCAATCATTTTAGAAAATCGGGTTACATGATGGTCGGATCTTTCATGTAACCCGCTTCCAAATT
>CAYPMA010000199.1:0-1836 GCA_964411685.1 uncultured bacterium | reverse complement strand
GAGGGCAAGAATAAAAAATGTGAAAAATCAGTAATTGGACGCTACGGGCTTTAGCCCGTAGAGGATGTCACATCCATATTTTTTCTCAAATTTATCCATATAAAGAATGTTTTGTTAGAATTATATAAATCTTTTCTCGGCTCGGCAATTGCACATAATCGCTGTTATACGCGTCTGCTAAGACCGAGCCATAGTCTGCAAGATGGTTTTTTGCGAAGCAAAAAAATGGCGAAGAGTTAAATTTTCACGATAATAAATTTCTCCGTAGGAGACTATATGTCCGAAGGACGAGGGGGAGTCCAGATTTTTTGTTTCTTTTTTCTAAAAAAAGAAAATAGAGGGGGCTTTTACTTTTGGTTCTTTTTCTAAAAGAACATTATTGTAATTCAATGAGTGATTATATTTTACATATTATTTCACTATACCGATAGGTTTTTATAAAGGTAGTGATTAATTTAATCACTATTCTAATTTAAAAGGATAAGAATGGACGAGTTAGGTAAAATTAGAAAAAAGAAAATTGAAGAATTGAGGAAAAAAATGAATAATCAGAAAATCGAGACAAAAATAGAAGTAAATGATGATGATTTTGAAGAGAAAGTAATAAAGCAAAGTAAGAATGTTCTTGTTATTGTCGATTTTTTGGCTGAATGGTGTATGCCTTGCTTAATGCTTGGACCTACTTTAGAAAAGATCACTGAAGAGCATAAAGGAAAAGTTGTCTTAGCTAAAGTAAATGTTGATAAAAATCCTAAATTAAGCAAATTATACAAGATAGATAGTATCCCTGCTGTTAAAATTTTTAAGAATGAAAAATTTGTTGATGGGTTTATAGGAGCATTACCAGAATCTCAAGTAAAAGAATATATTCAAAAACACTTGAAGGATTAAAATGATAATAAAACAAATTTCAATTACTCCAGGATATAATAAGGAAAAAGAAAAAGAGTTGGATAAAGAAATTAATATATTCGGAGGGCAAAAAATAGGGATTGTAGGCCCAACTGGTTCAGGCAAAAGTCAACTGCTTTACGATATAGAAAAACTTGCTTTTGGAGAAACCAAAACAGGTAGAAGAATTATGATTAATGGAAAACAAGCAAGCAAAATACTGAAAACTGATTCAACAAAAAAGATAATTGGTTATTTAACACAACATATGAATTTTATGACCGACACAATGGTATATACATTTCTTAAAACACATATCGAAACAAGAGGAAAACATAAATCAAAAGAAAAAACTGAAAAATTAATTAAAAAAGTTATAGACGATGCCAATACAATAACTGGAGAAAAAATAAAAGAGAATACAAATCTGCTGATTTTATCTGGTGGGCAGTCAAGAGCTTTGATGGTGGCAGATTTAGCACATATAAGCGAATCGCCGATTATTCTAATTGATGAAATAGAGAATGCAGGAATAAAAATAAAAACAGCACTGGATCTTCTAATTAAAAAAGGTAAAATAATTTTTTTAGTAACACATGACCCTATTCTTGCTTTAGATACAGATAAAAGATTTGTAATGAAGAATGGAGGAATAAATAAAATTATTCATACTTCAATCAGAGAGAAAGGCATAGCTAACTATCTTTCATGGATAAATAATTATATTTTAGATGTAAGAGAAGAAGTACGGGAAGGCAAGCAAATTGAAGAATTAAAGCTGATTTGTTCGCCTATGGGGGAAAGAAAATGAAAATAGTAATTTTTGGAGGAACGCCTGGAAGCGGAAAAACAAGCATAATTAAATTTATAATTCAAGAATTAAAGGATTTAAAAATTCATTATGTGAAATTTGATGTTCTGGATACAGAAGATGATGCATTGATA
>CAYPMA010000198.1:0-1930 GCA_964411685.1 uncultured bacterium | reverse complement strand
GCTGGATCTAAACATTCATGTCTATCTGTAATTCTAGGCATATTATTATTATGTTTTTGTTTTATTAGCTAATAATTTTATGTATTAATGGAGTTTAATAAAATTATAAAATATTGTTTTTATAATTAGTCTTATTAACAATTTAAATTTTACTTCTAATGTTTAGTTAGAACTGGCTGACAACTCAGATCTATATATTAATAAAGGTATTTTTAATAAGTAAATTTCATCATGTGTAGCAGCGACAGTAGATGTAAATATTACGTCTTCTCCATTATTCATTCCCATCCACTTAACTTTGTCAAATACTTCTCTTTTAATGGTTGGAAGACCAAAAGTAATGTGGTCCATATATTTATGGCAAATTTCCCAAAATGTCTTGCAATTTTTTGCTTTTGACAGATGAGGAATCCTTTTAATTTTTTTAATATTGGAGTTTGCCTGGTCCAAGTTGAAAAATCCTACATTATCATTAATAGTGTACCATTGATGCAAAAGCATGCTTATGTTGCGCGTTTCAAAAAGATATTTAATAATTTCCACACGTTGGGGATGAGGTATATCATCAGCATCCTGTAGAATTAAGATATCGCCAGAAGAATGCCTAACAGCAATATTTCTGTTAGAGCCGGCAGACTGTTTTTTATTTGATGTAATAATTTTTAAATTAAAAGACCAAGGATTGTTTTTTACTCCTTCTATATCATCCGGTGGTAATTTATCTGCTTCTGATAAAGAAATAACTATTTCATCAGGAAGAGTAGTCTGTTTTTCATAATAATTTAATAAATCTTCAACATGATAGAAGTGTTTATATATGCATGGAATAATTACTGATGTTGACATCTGTTTTGAAAAAGCTGTTGAAGAAAGAAATAATAAAAAGGCAAAACAAGTAAAAATTTTTTTATTAAAATTTGTCATAATAAATACACCCATTTTTTATAAAATGGGTGAAAAAATATCATGTAAAAATTTTTTTGTCTTTAAATATTAGATTAAAAAAAATTTTGAAAAGAAACTATTTTTTCTTATGTCTATCTCTTCTTCTTCTTTTTTTTCTTTTGTGTTTTGCTATCTTAGCTCTTCTTTTTTTCTTTACTGATGACATACAAGTCCTCTTTTTAGCTATCATTATATTCGTTCAAATAAAATTCTTCTATAGAAATTAATTTTAAAATATTAGCTTTTATGAGAAATTCTTTAAAGAATTCATTTCTTCATTACCTTCATTAATAGGGGTATAATTTGCAAATTGAGCAATTTCTTTTCTAAAGGTTAGATTGACAGAACCTACCCCTCCATGTCTATTCTTTGCAATTATCAGCTCAGCATGGTTTGGCTTGTCATATGGATCGTAATATTCCCTTCTTAATAGGAAGAATACAAGATCTGAATCTTGTTCTAACGAGCCAGATTCACGTAAGTCACTCATCATTGGTCGATGTCCTTGTCTTTCTTCAACTTTTCTGGATAATTGTGAAAGACATAAAACGGGAATTTGTAATTCTCTTGCTAAATTTTTTAACATCCTTGAAATTTCTGATATTTCATTTTGTCTGTTTTCTGCTGATCTGAAAGATCCCGAGCCAGCTATAAGCTGAAGATAATCAATTATCAATAATTGAATGTCATGAGCTTCTTTCATCCTTCTTGCTCTTGCTCTTAAATCTGTAATCTTAAGCCCAGGATGATCATCAATTATCATTGTGCAGTTCATCATTCCATTTACAGAAGATACGATTCTCTGATATTCAGCGCCGTTTATTGCGCCTGTTTTAATTTTTTCTGATTCAACTTCGGATTGTGAGCATACCATCCTGTGAAGCAATTGCTCTGCTGTCATTTCAAGAGAAAAAATTCCAACTGGCTTATTGCTTTTAAAACACACGTTTTCTGCAATATTTATTGCAAAAGCTGTTTTTCCCAT
>CAYPMA010000197.1:0-1950 GCA_964411685.1 uncultured bacterium | reverse complement strand
GGGTCTTGGGGACGTTGTTGACTAGCGTGACAAAATCAATTTGAGTGTAACATAAAGCGGTACGCTGTTCGATTATAATGTTGCTGGAGTACAATAAGCTGAAAGCCGAAGCCAGGACACTGATAAGTGAAGAAAAGGGAACAGGCAAATTATTATTTTTTTATAAATTTTGACCTTGATTTTTCAAGATGCTATTATGTCATTTAAAAATCATTATGAGAATAAGATATGGATAGAATTGTTGAAAGATGGATTGAGAGAGCAGAATATGATCTTGAAACCGCAAGAGCTATGCTATACGCGAGGCGTTATCTTTATGTAGCATATATTTGTCAACAATCTATTGAGAAAGCATTAAAGGCAGTAATTGCCTATAAAAAGATTGAAAATCTTCCAATACATAATCTTAATCGTTTGGCAGAAATTGCAGGAATAAATGATGAATTATCTCCAGATCAATTTGATTTTCTTGCGGAGTTAACTCCCTATTGCATAGAAGCACGTTATGGAGATTATAAAGAAAGTCTTAATGAAATCATAGATAAAGAAAAAGCTGAAATACTTTTTAAAGAGACAGAAAGGACTTTCAAATGGTTTCTTCAGAAGATAGAATAGAACATATTATAAATGGATTTATTGAGAAATTAAGCAGCGAGATCGATATTGATGAGGTAATATTGTTCGGTTCCCACGCCAGTGGTACACCAAAAAAGCATAGCGATATCGATCTGGCAATAATATCCGATTCATTTCTGGGTAAATCACACATGAAGAATATGCAGTTCTTATCTCGTATTGCAGCCCGATACAATGCTGAAATAGAAGCACTGCCTTTTACATTTCAGGAACTTAAAAATTTAGATCACAGGACTTTTCTTGCAAGCATTATCAAATCAGGAAAAATAATATATTCAAAAAAAAAGAATTAATGGGACACTGATGAACACAGATTTTCAGGATACAAAAACAACAGTATTCGCCACAGAAACACACAGACCCATATGGACGTTATAATTTTACATTAAATGCTTTTTTTTAATATGTCTGTGTAAGTCAGTGTGTGTCTGTGGCCAGGAAAGATTGTCACTTATGCGTATTGCTGCTCGAATTGATGACCGTATCGAACCTTACCCTTTTTTAGAGGAGACTTTTACCGATAAGAATCCGCTGGGTAATGAGATACAAAAACAAGGAATAAGAATCGTGTAAAGGAGATCTATAACCAAGATATCAGCGGGCTTCGTTTTGCTTCCGGCGTCGAAGAAAAGCATGGGTGTCAATACAATTCATAGATTTCATTTAATTGTACTGATTTTCATTGCTATTCAGCAATGGGGTGTTTTTCTAACTATTTATCATTACTGGTGATTATTAATTTCCATTTTCTATTTAGAAATTTTGCTGACATTGGCATTTTTGCTAAATGCTAAAGTAAAAGCCCATAAAGCATGAATAAAAAACGAACGTCCAACATCGAACTTCGAACGTTCAACTTTGAATGAAAGGCAAAAAATTATTAAAGCTGTTCGGTTATAAGGTTGCTGGAATTGTGACCTGGGGGCCAGGCAAATAATCTTCACGATTAAAGAAAATCAGTCAGCGAAAGCAAAACCTTGTCGAGTAGCGTTTACAGATATTAAATGCTTTTTTCCTAGATATCAGATTATTTTTTTCTTGCTAAGTTCGGTCGTATAACCTTTTGATATTTCAATATATAACGTCCTTTAATAATAAAACAACTTAATAAATGCCGTTATATCAAGGCCGTTGAATATATTTATCTTTGACAGCTTTTGTCGTTTCAGTCACTCAAGAGGAATTTGTTCCGCGGAATGGAACTATTAATATGCAAAGAATAAAATTACTAGCGTTTATCATCATTATTTCTTTAGCATCTATTGGCTGCTATGGTTTTTTTATTGAGCCTGAAAATATTGAAGTTACACATCT
>CAYPMA010000196.1:0-1966 GCA_964411685.1 uncultured bacterium | reverse complement strand
ATACGAAGTTTGTTACCGAAATGAATGCTCAACTTCGTTGAGCTCCAATAATCATATAATTAAGGTGATCTATTGGAATCTTTTATACGGATTTGGTAATAGAAAAAAAAATTATCGTGGAATTAAAAGCTGTAAAATTGCTACAAGATACACCTTTTAATGCGCTGGAAGCGTACTACTATTGGAACCTCACAACGTGAGGAACTTATGGAAGCGCAAACTATTAATTATCTCAAAATATCACATATCGCTGTTGGTTATTCACCTTATTTAAACTACAATAGGACTTCAACGATGTTGAAGACTTGTTAATTTTAACAGTACATCACTGGTTTGGAAAAGATTTTACCGGAGGCTTTAAGGCTTTCGGTTATTGTATTACACACCGTATATTTATGACATTTTTATCTGCTAATACGCTCTAAAAGCTTACCTACTACAAGAAAAATGACAGTATTAAAATTCCCTACCAGAGCGCCGACTATTTAGAGTAATAATTGGGTTGTGTTTTATGTCTTTTTACCTGCTGAAAGCAGGTAAAAAAATTAAAGACACCAACCCGGTACCCCCTCATGAATGTGGTAAAACTATGTGACAACTATACTGACACAGAGGGAGTGAGAATCGTAGAGGGTGAAAAGTAAGTATAAGAATAGTTCTTGGAGATACGTTTTACTATAAACGAAATAGCCGTAATTAAGACCTTTGTTTGTAAAGATCGTTGATATTTATACAACTTGTCATTATTATTCTAAAAGTGTTTATGTAGACAGATAAATATGTTATAATGAACTTCGTTCGTTTGGGTTTTTATGAATTTAGTATTATACAATGTTATGTTCAATTTTTTTGACAAATATTTAATCAATCATTGTGGGGATATAAGTATTGAATGTTAATGAATATTGGCTTAAAAGTACATTAATTCAAAAACTCATTTATATTATTTATATAATATGTTTTATCATTGCGACTTCCACACATATTATGTCAATAATCTCTAATGGATTCATACCAAATTTTAATAAACCATTATGGGTAAAAATATATTGGACTTCTTTAACTTTTGCAGATCCTCTTGCCATTTTATTATTACTTATGTCCGTAAAAAAGGGCTTGATATTATATGCAATTATAATAATTAGTGATGTTATCATAAATTTATATTTTACAATTGTTGATGCAGGATTTATAGGAATTATTAATATTTTTATGCTTGGACAACTATTTTTCTTATTTTTTTTAATGATTACATGGAATAAAATTCAAAAAGGAATTATTACAAAAGAGAAAAGTAAATTATCTAAAAATTATGTCAAAAAAACTAAACATAACTAAAAGTTTATGTTCCGGCTTCGCCTTCAGCCTTCGGCACATTTTTGCCCTAATATATCACGCAAAATGTACTTTTATTTTAGTTTGAAATATGTTACAATATTTACGAATTTATAGAAAAGCGGGCAAAAACGTCATAAACTTTTTGTACGAAATATTTTTAAGGAGAAAAATATTTAATTGTAACACTAATACTATTTCTTGCTATTTCCTGTATTACTATACTAGGAAAATATGAAACTGGGATGAGTTCTGTGGATGCTATTGCTTTTTCTCCAGATGGTAAACATATCGCAATTGGTAGCAGTGGTTGTATTTTATTTGAAGTTAAAACAGGTATTATAAAATGACTTCGTACAACTATTTTAATAAGTCCCGCTCCCTCCGGTCGATCCAGGTTGGTATTTTTGTTTTTTTCCTATCTGCTTTTCGCAGGAAAAAAAACAAAAACACCAACCCAATTATTGCCCTAATCTTTCTTTCCAAAGTAAAGTTTTCGGGACAGTTTTTTATTGGACAAGCAAAGTAAAACTTTGCTTGTCGTGGCCGGGCAATAACTGCACAAAAAAACGGCCGGTTAGCGGTAATGCGGGGCGATACGACGGAAAATAAAACTTGACAAATTAGGAAA
>CAYPMA010000195.1:0-1969 GCA_964411685.1 uncultured bacterium | reverse complement strand
TTTCCGAAAGGACATCCGTACCGGTATGGTTTGATTTTGAATATCGAATGTCGAAGGAAGAGCTTTAAAAATTGCCGTGATTTTGAAATAGATTTTAAAAAATTCTTGATTATTTTTCCTGTATCTCCAATACTAAAAGTATGGTAAATCCTTTATCCGGGAATATAAGAAAAGGCTTTTTAGATAATCTAAAACCCGAGAAGTTTTCGCTTTTTTTTCTCTATACATTTCATTTTTCTCCCCCGGATAAAAATTTTTCGTCCCGCACACTTGAAAAGAAAAAATTCAATGGCAGTCTGGTCTGGAAAAGGAAAGAATATTCCTGGCAGGAAAAACCATTACAGTATAATGAATATCTCTACTTCTACCCTTTTGTGCGGGAGGTACTTTTCGATAAAGGGGAGAGGGATGAAAAGGGTATTCTCTGTTACAGGCTTGAGAATGAAAAAAAAGAAAACAATGATGATAAAGGTGATCCGGCCTTATTTTATCACATTATCCGGCATGATGGAGATTCTCTCGCATTATCTTTAAAAAATATTTACCTTCATATTTTTTTTGAATCCGGTGTCGGTCTCTTAAGTTTTCATATTGAAGATACATCAGGGAAGAACCTGTCATGGTATCTGGATTTTATTAATCTTGGAAGAAGATTGTACCCTCCTTACTTAACAGACGAAAACAAGTTGAGTAAAGATGGAATTATGCACAAGATCGGTCTTATTGATGATAATAAAAAAAAAGAACAAACTTTCATCAAACTGGATTGCCCGAAAAAAATTATTATCTATAAAAAAGGTAATGCGACTCCGCTTTTTTCAAACAATTACCTGGAGCTTCATATCGACAGAGAAAAAAATTGTATTAAGAATACTATTATCACCAGCCTACTCGGCGCCTCCTTCACCCACTTTATGGATGACAGGATGTTTTCTCTCTGCTGCTATAAATTTAAAAAAGAGAGTAAAGACCGCCATCAGACTAAATTTCTTAATTCATTAAAAACATACTTTACCGAAAAAAATAAAAATCCGGATAAGAATGAAGATGCAGCATTGGAATTATATTATCAGCTTCTTTTTATTGATACCGAAGACCCCACATGTCCAAATCATAGGGAAATGAGAAAAATTTTAGATGATTCACTTTATAAAAATTGGGTACCCCATGGTTCGCTTTACGGATTTTCCAGGTACAGCTGCGTTTTTTTATCGACAGCAGATTATGTTTACAATCATTTTTCCCATATGTACTACAGGATGGCAGTTATCCTCTTTTTTTACCGGGGGATTCTCCTCCGTTTTGCTTCCAAAAGTAAAGAGATCGGGCAGAAAATTCGACAAGGAAAGAAACAACAAAATGATTCGGAGCATGAAAAACTGAAAAGGGAGTTTATAAATTTCAGGAACACCTATTGGTTTGACGAAGTAAGCCATCAGGATCAGGGAATCGATATTTTTAACCTCTGGAAATCGAAGATGAACCTTGGAATGATGTTTGCCAATGTAAAAGCAGAAATTGATGATTTACACTCTTATTTTTACTATAAAATGGAGAAAGAAAGGAATGTAATACTTTTTAGTATATCTCTCTTCGGAATTCCCCTTACAATTATTATCGGCATTTGGGGTATTACCGGATTTAATATAACAAAAATCTCTGATTATTTCAGTTCATGGTATGCGCCGGGGTGGATTTTTATTGTGTGGTGTGGTGTTGGTATTTTTACCATAGTTATTCTATTTTTTCTTCTGAAGGCTCTCCGGAATTACTTCCCCAATATGATAGACTTAATAAAGAGTAATTTCAGTAACAATAAATCAAAGTATGTCTTCTTCCTCGGGGGTTATGACGGTGAAATGAGAGAAATAAAAATGATACTCAAAAAACGAAAACAGAAGTTTTTTGATAACAGATTAACCTGGGGGGCAGCCCTCTCGGGTTATAAGAAAGAACTTAAAAAAATAAA
>CAYPMA010000194.1:0-1974 GCA_964411685.1 uncultured bacterium | reverse complement strand
GTCTTCTAACACTAAAGCTCTTGATATTCCTAGTCGTATTGCTTCTGCTTGAGCCTCTATACCGCCACCTGTTAGACGAATTATCATATCATAATTACTAACTTTTGATAATTTGTCAATAGGTTCTAATAAAATTTTTCTTTGAAGTTCTGTTGGGAAGTAATTTTCCAAGGTACGTTCATTAACTTTTATGTTTCCTTTTCCCTTTCTTAAGCGGACTGTTGCTACTGCTCTCTTTCTTCTACCAACACCAAGAAATTCTTTAACTTTTGATTTTTTCATTTTTTTAGCCTTCAAATATTAACTTTAATCGGTTTCTGTGCCTGCATATTGTGTTGTTCTCCACGATATACACGTAAATTTTTTAATTGCTTTCTTCCTAATTTTGTCTTAGGAAGCATTCCTTTAACAGCATGTTCTATTATGTATGCAGGCTTTTTTTTGCTCATCACCCAGTAGATAGTCTCTCTAAGACCGCTCATAAAACCTGTATAGCGATGATATACTTTTTGTCCTGCTTTAGACCCTGTAACCTTTATTTTTTCAGCGTTAATAACTATTACACCATCACCTGTATCGACATGTGGGGTAAAAGTAGGCTTATGTTTGCCTCTTAAGATTTTTGCCACCTCGGAAGCAAATCTTCCTAGTGTTTTATCTTGCGCATCCAAAACAAACCACTGTTTGTTTTCTCTCGCTTTTTCTTTTGAAATAAATGTTGTATTATTTGATTTTTCTTTTTTCATAGCTCTATTGTTTTTTAACTTGATAAAAGAATAAAGCTTTATATGGTTTTTTGCCAAGAATTTTTGAAAAAGAAGTTTTAGTAAAAAAATTATTTTATACCTACTTTTCTTGCTAAAAAGAATTTTCATGAAGTAAACTACTATGAAATTAAAGGAATAAGATGGATAAAATTAAAACTTACCATATACGCACATACGGCTGTCAAATGAATGAGCTGGATTCTGAAATATTAGCTCATCAACTTGAAAAAAGAGGGCTAAAACCTTCTGATGAAGAATCAAGCGATATTTTAATTTTCAACACATGCTCAATAAGGGATCTTGCAGAAAGAAAAGTTATGGGCAAATTAGGTCTTTTATCAAGGAAAAAGAAAAACCAGATAATTGGAATTGCGGGATGTATGGTAATGGCAAAAAAAGAAAAATTTTTTGAAAAATTCCCACATGTTGACTTTCTAATAGGAACTAATAACCTTCATGAATTAAACACTATATTAGATGAACTTCTTACAAATAATAGATCTCATAAGATCGACGAGTTTTTACATGAAGAAGTATACGATCTTCCTGCTCTTAGAAAAGATAAAGTAAAAGCATATATCCCGATAATCAGAGGATGTAATAAATTCTGCACATATTGTGTTGTTCCTCATACAAGGGGAAGGGAAATATCAAGGTCCTCTCAAAGCATAATCAATGAATGCAGAAAATTGGCAGACGAAGGATATAAGGAAATATTTCTACTTGGACAAAATGTAAATAGCTACGGGAAAGATAATGAAAATAATTATCTTTTCCACGACCTATTACATGATATTGATAAGATTGAAGGAATTGACAGAATACGCTTTATGACAAGCCACCCTATAGATATTTCCAATGAATTGATATATGCAATAAGAGACTTAAAATCAGTATGTGAATTCATTCATTTTCCTATTCAGGCAGGATCAAATAGAATATTAAAAAAAATGAACAGAAAATATACTGTTGAGGAATACTTAAAAAAAGTAGATTTTATAAAAAACACTGTCCCTTTTGCATCTCTTGGAACTGATATAATAGTTGGATTCCCTTCAGAAACAGAAGAAGAATTTTTACAAACATGTGATGTTTTAAAAAATGTAAGGTTCTCATGTGGTTTTTTATTTTCCTATAGCCCAAGAAAAATGACTGCTGCCTATAATTGGAAGGATGATGTTTCAAAAGAAGAAAAAGAAAAGCGCCT
>CAYPMA010000193.1:0-1986 GCA_964411685.1 uncultured bacterium | reverse complement strand
ATAATCGGTCGCTCTACCATTTCATCCAATATTTCTGGCCTGTTTATTCAGCACAACCATTCTCACCTAACTGGCACATAGAATATATATGCAGTGAACTTGAAAAAGTAGCCAAGCAGGTAGCAGAGAGAAAACCAAGGGATCATGATCTTATTATAAATGTGCCACCGGGCTCGACAAAAACCGCTTGCGTGAGTATAATGTTTCCTATATGGTGCTGGACTCAGTGGCCATGGATGCTCATTATCACAATGTCCTATTCAGATAAACTCTCTCTTGAATCGGCTGAATACTGCAGGGATATCCTAAGAAGCCAAAGGTTTCAGGAGATGTATCCTGACATAGCAATCAAGGAAGACAAGGATGTAAAATCTAATTTCAAGATAGCCAAAAAATCGGTAGGAGCAGGCGGGCCTCACAGGTCATCTAAGATGGAATCTACGGGGGGTGGCAGGATAAGCACATCTATAACTGGTACAATAATGGGGTTTCATGCAGATATCCTTATTGTGGACGATCCCCTTAACCCGACACAGGCAGCGTCAGAGATAGAGCTGGCAAATGCAAATCACTTCATGGAGCAGACGTTGCCATCTCGTAAACGGGATAAGGATATCACCCCTACTATTTTAATAATGCAGAGATTAAATCAGAATGACCCATCAGGCTCATGGCTTGCGAAGGAGGAAGATAATGTCAAACACATTTGCCTGCCGGGGGAGATACGGAATTTTAAAGAGTATGTCAATCCGCCTGAACTTGCAAGGTTTTACGTGGATGATCTTCTTGATACAAAACGCATTTCATGGAAAGTGCTGAAAGATCTTGAGTCAAAACTTGGTCAGTACGGTTACGCAGGTCAGATAGGTCAGAACCCTACACCTCCCGGTGGTGGGATGTTCAAGGTAGATAAGATAGAAGCCCTGACAGAGCCTCCTCTAAGGAATCATGTGCTTCATACAATAAGGGCATGGGACAAAGCAGGAACAGCAGGCGGGGGAGATTATACGGTAGGAGTCAGGATGTCCAAACTTTATGAGGGTTCATGGCTGATAGAAGATATGGTTCGTGGCAGGTGGTCAAGCAGCGACAGGGAAAGGATAATACGTAATACGGCAGAGAAAGACGGTACATCAGTGGAAGTTTGGATAGAGATGGAGGGAGGCAGTGGAGGAAAAGAATCAGCAGAAGGTACTATTCGTAACTTAGGTGGCTTCAGGGTTTATGCAGAACATCCTACGGGTGATAAGATTCACAGGGCAGATCCTTTCAGTGTACAGGTTAATAACTCTAATGTCAAAATATTAAAAGGAGAGTGGAATAAAGACCTATTGGAAGAACTTAAATACTTTCCATACGGGTCTCATGACGACTGTGTGGACAGTTTGTCTTTGGCGTTCAACCACTTAGCAGTCAAGAAAGTAGCACGTAGAATAACTTAATAATATAGATATGGCAAATACAAGAAGTTCAGGAACAAATCATGAGTATGCTACGGTAGATACAACTCCTACTTCGGCAGGGTACTTTACTAATAGCGTTAATCTCAGGGAGAAAATGTCAAGGGGGATAACTAAACTCTTTTTCTCTATACGTGAGGCATCGGCAGATGTTTCTGCTGCGCCATCTGCTCTTTCTACTGTGACCGTTTCCCTTCAGTTTAAATGTCCTGGGGATGCAGGATGGACTGATTATGTTGATTTTGCAGGGGCTTCTCTTGCAATAGGAAACCGTGTCATTCTTGATGATATGGGTCTTGTAGAATGGAGAGCAGGAGTGGTAGATGATAACTTTACAAGTGGAAGTGTAACCTTTGGATTTGACTGGTAATGATTAAGCCTGTTATAAAAAGTATTATCAGTCCTGTTATTAAAAGTGCAGTATCTGCCTCCGCTGGGTCATGGGAGAGTTATTGGGCAAGCCAATCCAATTTTTATGAACTTTGGAAGATAACTGGTGCTGGTGATCTTGTCGGATTAATAAAAG
>CAYPMA010000192.1:0-1997 GCA_964411685.1 uncultured bacterium | reverse complement strand
CCAGTTACTGGTCACATTACGAACTCTTTTAGTGTATTCACATAAAAATTTCAAAGAATTATTCTTTTTCTATTAACTCGGTTTTTTCATTTTTAATTATTTGATTTAAAAAATTAGATGAAGTAACAACTTTTTTGCCTGACTTTTCTTCTAATTCTTTTCTTGCATTTCCAGCTATCGATCCACCTTCTTTTGCAGCTTTTTAATTTTCTTGAAATCCTTAGCGTCTTTTTGAATTGCAATTTCTGAAGTAGAGGCTTCTCCAAGCATAGAAAATATTAATTCAAGATCGCTCATATGGTCTCATAAATTTTCCCTTTCTAGATTTTTTAATTTTTTATGTTCTGATGGTTTTAATCCAAAAGTTGCTTGTGATATTTCTGCTGTTAATATTGCATATTCCTTATCTTCTTTTACTCCTATTTTTTCCCATTCATCAGTAAGCTTCTCCCTAACTGCAATTCCTCTCATTCTTTTTTCAATCCAGCTATCCGGATATCCTTTAGCTTTATAAATTGCTTTAGTTCTTTTAGCAGCAATCTCAGGATCTTCTATTTCCTGAATGCGTTCATATCCAATCTTTGCAAACCATCTTTTAAAAGGTTCAGCTTTTGGATAAGGAATGGATTGAATTATACGGAAAACAGTTTCAGTATTTGCTGTATCAGTCACATATTTTTTACCATCCGAAGATTCCAATTTCAGTTGTACGATTTTTTCGTACAACTGACCAAACCCTTCATCTTCAGAGAGTTTTATCTTTAAGTCTGACCAATATCTTCTTGAATTAGAACTATCAGTTAAAGCCTGAACGATATCTATTACAGAAAAAACCATTCATCCTTATAAATAGTTTTACGTATTTGCTTACCTCTAAAAATTGCAATTTTTGAATTTTTTTAAATCTTTCTTAGCTTTTTTTAAAAATTTCCCGGTTTTCCTGTCCTTATCTCTTTTTTCTACTTCACTCATTTTATAATATTCACTTTCTTTTTTCAGACCTAGGTAATTAGAATACTTTTCTTCTAATAACCTACCTGATTTCAAAGCTTTTAATATTTTACAACCAGGTTCATTTGTATGAGTACAATCTTTAAATTTACATTTTTTTGCAAGTTCTGCTATTTCATCAAATATATAAGCTATACCTGTATCTGCATCTGCTATTCCTATACCTCTCATTCCAGGATTATCTATCACTATTCCACCATTTTCTATTATATACATTTCTCTAGAAGTAGTTACATGCCTTCCTCTGTGAGTATGTTCCCCAATATCTCCTGTTTTTATTCTAGATTCTCCTATTAAATTATTTATTAAGGATGATTTACCCACACCAGATGAACCAATAAAACAATATGTCTTGCCTTTTTCAATATGTTTTCTTAATTCATCAAGACCTTCATTTGTTATAGCACTTGTAGATAGAACATCAATATCTTTAAATCTATTTTTTGTTTCAGAAAGCTTTTCATTCAATTCTCCGAGAGAAATCAAATCAATTTTATTCAATATAATAACAGGCTTAATTCCTCCATCTATAGCTATTGTAAGACATCTCTCAAAGCGATTTAAATTATAATCTCTACCAACAGATTCAACAATAAAGGCCTCATCAATATTTGTAGCAATAATCTGGTAATCATTTTTATTACTAGATTTTCTTTTCAGCGTTGTCTTTCTTGGAAGCATCTTATGAATTATAGCATTATCTTCATCTAACTGAGTAATTGCAACCCAATCACCTACAGCAGGATAATCTTTTCTTTCTGTAGCTTGAAAAATATTTTTTCCAGTAATTTTTGCTAAATATTCCCCTTCTGTGTTTTTTACTTTATAAGCTTCTTTAAATTCAGCAATTACTCTAGCAATTTGATATGAACTCAAATCTAATTTCAAACGATTTGATTCAAAAAAATTATCATATCCTAAATATTCGATTTTCATTATGACCACCTAAAGATTATCCATTATTTAAAACATACAGGTATATTTAA
>CAYPMA010000191.1:0-2074 GCA_964411685.1 uncultured bacterium | reverse complement strand
CGAAGCGCCTGGATAGCTCCTGGGCTGTAACAGTTTCCCTGTTAAGGAGGAGTATAATAATTGAGATCATCCTGTCGATACGCATGATTATAGAGAACCTCCTTTTGCAAGTTCTAATTGATGTCTGCCAAAACCACAACCAAGATCAAGTATTCTTTCGCCTCCATTTATTTTTAAGGCAGAGGAAATAAAATCAACCTGGGCTTTTGTTTCTTCCACCCATCCCATATTTTTTATATCGAGTGTCCAAATTTTTTATACCACTGTTTATCAGTAGATATTATTCGTTCAATATCTTTGCATACATTCATTTTTGTTTCCTCTCTTTTTGTGCCAAAGGGGTTAATCTGACGGGCGCATAACTATTTTGGCGTTTTTGGCGCGTGTTCCTGCGAACGCAGGAACCGTGACAATAGCCAAATATAGTTCATGCGCATGTTATAATTTGAAAATTAATTTGTTGAATGTTTCATTTTGTCTGTTGCAAATATTATTTTTTTATTTAATATTTTTGAATAAAACTTTCCAAGTTTCTTTCCCATGGAAATAGTAATTTTGTCTGGTTCTTCTATGTGGGAAATAATAAATTTTTTAGAATTTAGTTTTGATATTAATTCCATTGTTTCTTGGATTGTTTGTTCACTCTCTAATATAGGATGTGTATCTGATATAATTCTTTCATTAGTAATAGGATTTAGAACCATTGCACCAGCAGGTAGATAAATAATATCGAACATTTTGTTTATAATATCGTCTGAAGGTTCCCAGTTTTTAATTTCATCCATTAGTATTAATATATTATTATTTTCATTTTCTATTCTGTAACCAAATACATAGTTATAACTCATTTGAATTGGAGTTATTTTATAGTTTCCCCTCATGAATGTTTCATCATTTTTTATTGAAGTTATTTTAACTATTTTTTGTTTTTCAAAAAATTCAAAATTTTGATATATTCCATAGAATTTCTTGAAAGTTTCAACTAATTTTTCAGGTAGATAAATATTAATTAATTTATTTCTTGGTGGAATATTTATCCAATCTATATTTGCTTCAAAAACTCTTTTTCCTGCTGTATGATCTGGGTGCCAATGTGAAAATAAACATGTATTTATATTTTTAATATTTGATCTGTTTAGTTGAATACAAATTTCTTCCGGAGTATCGATTAGGATGTCTGGGCCGTGAATAAATACAGATGGTCCCGTGCGAGAATATTTAATACCTTTTTTTCTTGCTTCGTTGCAACATACACAATTACAAAAAACTTTTGGTGTCGTGACAGCTCCACCGGAACCTAGGACTTCTATAATCATATTGTAATATACATTCCTTTGGATAGTAACTTCTATTTCTCAAATTATAACGCGGGGAGTCAGCTGCGACCAGACTGCTAAAAAGCCTTCGATTTAGCTTTTAAACAGACTGCCGGAAAGCAACTTGCCGTCAGTTGCACTCCCTTGTTATACCTCGACACATGCCGTTCATCTTTCAACCATGATAATTCCTTCTGAACTTTTTCGCAAGCCCTTTTTTTTCAATGTGACAGTTTCACAGAAAAAACTAACAGATGAAAATTCAATGGTCTATACATTCAAATATCTTTATTATTCCTAATTCCTAATATGAATACTTCTTCTTCATATTCAATAAAATTCATATCTTTGAAACCAAATTTTTTATAAAAGCTCTTGGCATTAACGTTTTCTTTCTCAACATGAATTACTATCCTATTGATTCCATTATCTTCCTTTGCTATTGTTACAATACAATTTAATGCCTCTTTCCCATATCCCTTACTTTGATATCTGTGATCTATCATTAATCTTGATAAATCTAATTTTTCGTTTTTATGATCTTTTGCATACATTAAAAATCCAACCATAGTATTTTCATGATAGATTGCTTTGGGAATCCAAAATAGAAATACTTTTGATTCTGCAATAGAATAAGTATTCGAAGCTACAAATCGTTTTTGTTCCGGTAAGACAGATAATTTAATACATTCTTGGAAATTTTCTTTATCTATATGCAAACGGATTTCATCTATTTCCTGGGAAAGCGTTATACGGCC
>CAYPMA010000190.1:0-2078 GCA_964411685.1 uncultured bacterium | reverse complement strand
TTCTTCTCCCGTAGAGCACCCGGGAACCCAGACCCTTATATTTCTTTTCTCTTCAATATCCTTAAAAAGTGAAGGGATAATTTGTTCTTCCAGAATAGTAAAAGCTTCTTTATCACGAAAAAAGTTTGTGACTCCAATTAGAAGCTCTTTAAAAAGAATCTCTAATTCATGAGGATGATCTCTGATATAATCAACATAATCTGAGATTTTATTGAAATGGTTAATAACAATCCGTCTCTCGATTCTTCTATGCATAGTATTCTCTTTATAAACTGAAAAATCATGACCTGTTTTTTTTTTTATTTGCATAAAAATTTCTTTAATATAATCTGCTAATTTAACTGGAGATATTGTGATATCTTCCTTTAATGGACTTACTCCCTTTTTAACATATTTTAAAAGTTGTTCTGGCATTTTCTCAGGAGGTAAGATATAATCTACCACGGCATTGCTAATAGCACTTCTAAGCATCCCATCATATTTTGCAGAAGCAGGATCCTGCACTATTGCCATCCCTCCTACACCCTTAATCTCTCTTAGTCCTAGAGTGCCATCAGTTCCTGTACCAGAGAATAAAATGCAAATTGCTTTATCTTGTTGGTCCATTGCTAAAGACCGGAAAAAATGATCAATTGGTAAACGTAAACCGCGTGGAGCTGAAGGTTCCGAAAGATAAAGCGTTCCATTAGAAACTGTCATATCATTATTAGGAGGGATTATGTAAGCTTGGTTTGGTTCTATTTTAATACCATTACTGGCTTCTATAACCAATATACGGATATATTGCATAATTAATTCGCTTAAGATACTTTTATGGGTGGGATCTAAATGAGGTACTAAAACAAAAGCCATTCCACTATCCGCAGGCATATTTGAAAAAAAACTTTCGAGGGATTCTAACCCTCCTGCCGAGGACCCTATTCCTATGATAGGAAAACAATTATCTCCTTTATTTTCTTCTAACAAAATTTAATTATTCCCTCAAATTGAGTAATAGGTTAAGTTTGTATCAAAATATTAATATCTAATTAATTATTTAAAATTTTTACCTATAAGCTAAAAATGAAATAAATTTTTTTTATCTATCTATGCTTCTTAGTCATTTTTTTTTTTCACTTTATGGAGATTTTAACTTTAATTAAGAAAAAATTCTATATTTTTGCCATTGACGATTAAAAAACTGTTATACTGAATTTTCTTTTTTTTCTTCTCAAATAGATTTTTCAAAATTAAAAAAAAGCCAAAATTTATTACCTATTTTTAATTATCTTCAATAGTTCAAATCGAACAAAAAAAAAGTTTTAAAGAATCAAATTTTGGTTTTAAAATTGACAAAAGGAACAGTTAAATGGTTTAATGGCCGAAAAGGCTTTGGATTTATAACTCCAGAAGAAGGTGCAGATGTTTTTGTACATTATAGTGCCTTAACTGGTGATGCTGATGAATATAAGAGTTTAAATGAAAATGACGTAGTAGAATTTGAAGTAGTCGAGGGATCCAAAGGACCTCAAGCTACTAAAGTTGTCGTTACCGAGAAAGCTCCATATTCCAGAAGCGGCTTTCGCATGTAGTGTTTAAAAGTTAATGTAAATCTAGAAGAAGTAAATATACAAGTAGTACATAGTAATTGTGAAAGGCTCTTTTATAATTATTGTCGAATCTTTTTTTTTTAATTTGTTGTTTTAGGTTTGTTTAGCCAAACATATCATATTATATTTTTTAGTTCAGTTATAATAATATAAAATTATTAGTTATAATCCATTTTACTTTTAAAAAAAATATAAATAAAACCTAACTAAGGACAGACAATTTTTGAAAACCTTCAATCACCCTAAGCTGATTTTATACTGAAAATATTAAAAAAAAAGGTTATTTAGTATGAGCTCTCATGTCTGCATTTTTTTTCATTTTCTTTCTGTCATCTTCTAGTATTTTTTGTAAAGATTCATCCACTTCTTCAGAATTTATCATTTCGTCTGCAATTATATCATCAGTTTCTTGATGATTTTTTGAACTTTTAAATAATTTCCTGATTTTTTTTATTTTATTAAGATTTAGAACTATTTTCTTTTTTTTTC
>CAYPMA010000189.1:0-2081 GCA_964411685.1 uncultured bacterium | reverse complement strand
TGCGCGAGAGGAATAATCATCTATGAATAAATACGTCAAGTTCATTGCAGGTGCCGCCATTGGGGCGTTGACCGGAGCTGTCGTTGCAACCCTGCTCTCGCCCGGCAGCGGGGACGAAACCAAACTAGCTTTTACAGAACGGCTCCAATATCTGCGCAGTCAGCTCGAGGAAGCTGCCCGGGAGAAACGCATTGAGATGGAAGCTGAGCTGGAAGAATACAAACGCGCTAGTTGAGCGGCGTGATCTTGATGCGATAAGCGGCCGGCGTGTGCGTATGGCGCGTCAGCCCGCTGATAGCCAGCACTGAGTTGGCCTGGTTGGGGTCATAGTTAACGGTAATGGTTTGATTTAAACCAGTTGATGTGAGCCATTTTTCAACCTTGTTTTGCCGTCCAGGCTGCATCAGCGCCAAGGCATAAGCCTGCGGCAGGCTGTTGCTGATGCGCACGAAACCGGCTGCCTGCCAACCACCGTCGTCCGCTTCCAGGTCGGTCGCATAACCTATTGCATCGATACGCATATCATCCAGCAGCAACCCTTCTCCATTGACGGCTGCGTCAGTGATGTATTCGAATTGAAGCGTTACCTTTTTCCCGGCAAATTGTGATAGATCGACTGTTTCATTTACCCAGCCCTGACTGTCTCCGTTCAAACCGCAGCCGTAATTGGCGCCGGTGGGGTTATCAGTTGTGCATGAGCTGGTATTCAGGATTTGCCAGGTGCTACCGTCGGTAGTAGCGGTTAAGTAGACATAATCATAATCGCGCTCAAGGTCATACCAGGCCCAATAATCTAGTGTGATCGGACCGCTGACCGCGCTGAAATCGAAATCGCGGCTGAGGGTCATGTGCGACTCATCACCACTGTTCGACCAAAAATAATAATCACCTGAATGTGGGTCAGCCGGCAATAAGTCCACAATATCCTGGCCTTGTACTTCAATCGTAAAATCCGTATTGCATTGAACGCGAATGTAATCCGTGCCGTACTGACTGACAGTGCGATCATTCCAGCTATCGTCGCACGATAGTGTCTCAGCGGTGGAAAAATCCGGCAATTTGGTGAAATCTCCATAACCATAGATACCGTTATCGATCGTATTATCCTGTAGATAGTTTGCAAGAGTCCAATTTTGAAAGACACGGTCAGCCGGACGGCCGGAAACCGGCGCATCCGGTTCGTAGGTTTGCATCTCCCCAGCCAGTACCTCATCGATGCTCACCAACCCGTTCATGGGATTGTGCACGATTGCGCTGGTAGTCTGGCTGCCAAACTGAGACAAGATGTAACGTGTGAACAGGAAAGAGGCGCCGTAATGCGGCGAGGAGTCTCCCTGGTCATCTCCCGGCCAGAAATTCAACTGTAAATCCGGTTCGAAAGCAAAATACAGGTCAAAGCCGCTCACATCGAGGCCGTTCAAATCAACCGCTAGCTCGGAAAAGCCCTCGTTCAACCAGGAAGTCTCATTGCGATCCTGATTCCAGTGGATCATGTGCTGGAATTCATGTGCCAGCACACCATAGGTGTATGAACTGCTCAGATCGGTATAATCGGCGGATAGGTAGAACATTTCCGCTGTATTCGAGTAAGGTGAGACCTCCGGTGTGAGTGAGTCGGAGCCGGAAAAATAACCGGCCACGTTGCCCAATTGGTGAGCATAGATGATCACTAAATGTGGGTCGTTATCCACACCCGGGGTCCATTCACTGCCGAAGTACTTGCGATCAGTCGGGTAGATCTGGTTTTCGAATACGTTGGCCAGTTCAGCTACTGCATTCCGATCTACTTTTATACCCTCCTCCACCCAGAAGTACAAATGCGGGGTTTGATAAGCCAACGTAGCGGCGACCTGACGATACTGATCGGCATCCACGTCCAAGATCCAGAATTGCTGCGTGCTGCCATTCTCTTTTACAACTGCCGGTTCCTTCAGACTAACGCGCGGGTCGCTCACTCCGTTGAAGCGCTGGGCCAGTTCCAGGGGATCATTAGCCGGAATTTCTGCCGCCTCCAGCGTATCCAAAGTATGCTGAGCTTCCTCGAGAGCTGTGGCAGTAGGAATTGGAGTTGGTATTAGAGT
>CAYPMA010000188.1:0-2089 GCA_964411685.1 uncultured bacterium | reverse complement strand
ACTTTTTAAGCTTAACTTTGTAGCCGATTAAATTTTGTTTTTCAGGTTTTGTATGCAAATTGTCTGCAACTCGCGGGCGGCTCGCCGTTGATAGTATTTGGCTGAGGGTAATTGGTAAACAAAATGCTGTGAATTAGCAATTGTTTTAATCATAAGAAGATTAGATAATGGGTTAATTATCAAATAAATTTATTTGTAAGGTAATTAATCAATTGGTAAATTTGATGAAGTGAAAGTTAGATCAGGTATTAAATTCGGTAGGAATTAGAAAACACAGAACTTCATATTATCCACTCACTTTGGACTTATGCAATATTTTACTCAATGATGTAACCAAGTCTGCATATTATTCAGTATGCACAATAGTAATTTCGAAAATTTTGTAGCTTAAAAATACAATTATGGACTTAATAATGTAATTATTGATTATATATATCTATAATTTTTCTATATGATGAATTTAAGTAATCAACTGGAAGAATCTATCAAGCTTAAAGTCAAAACAAGGTCAGAAATAGCAGATGAGTATGGAATTACTATTAAAACTCTTGTTAGAAGGCTTGCCAAAATGGGGATTGAATTGCCACCAGGATATATTTTTCCTAATACTTTAAAAGTAATTTATTCTTCCCTAGGCGTTCCATCTAATTTGATAACCAAACTTAAAAGACAGGAATAATATCCTAAACTTGTTAAATTAAGTTTTCATTAAATATGATACCAATAAGATGTGTATATCTTTTATTTTTAAATAAAATATGGTTATTTCCAAAAGCTAACATTGATTCTTTACGATGGGAAGATTTAAGAAAAAGCTGTTTCGAAGGGGAATGTGTATTTTCACGATACCAATGTTTATATCTATTTGTTGGCTAAGAGGACAAAACCTTAATTTCCCAAAAAATTCTAACTATTGCATACCTATATTTCAAAACACCATTTTTGAAAATCATGGAGATTCACTTGTTCAAACTCCTTTTGGAACGATACAACAATCCAATTTAATTAGAGTACCACAAAATAGTCAAGTTTGGATATCAGATTCCTTATTTTTTATTAATAGTAATTCTTCCTCGAAGGTGATAGCCAAGGCAAATGATTTTAAATATATATTTAAATCCTCCCACAAAGCTAGGCTAACAAATAAGTTTTTAAATGTTGAATTAGGCAATGGATTAATTACTCATGCATATGGACAAGTTCTTATGACTGATCCAGTTATTACATGTTATTCTACAGAATGGATTGTCCCAAATCCACCTTCCCAAAAGGGGAACCAAATAATTTATATATTTAATGCATTAACAACACTTAATGATATTGTTCAACCAGTATTACAATGGGGAGATTCTCCTGCCGGAGGTGGAGATTATTGGGCAATATGCAATTGGTATGTAACACGGAGTGGTAATGCTATCTTTGATACTTTGATTAAGGTAAATTCAGGAACAAGACTTCATGGAGAAATTAATGTAATACAACAATCAAATGGTTTATTTAGCTATCGTATCGGTTTTAAAGGTTTCAACTCTTTTATGCGAATAAATGATCTGCCATTAATTAATATCCCTATTGAAGCGCTTGAAGCATATAATATCCAAAGTTGTAATGAATATCCGGCAGATGAAAAAATAAAAATGCAAAACATTAATATTAAGGTCGATAGCATTAATCCAGAGATGAGATGGTATTCCTATGATGATAAAGATAACCCTGCTAATGATTGCGGTCAATATACAAATATTGTTTGGGAAAGTTCAATTAATGGTCAAGTAGATATTCACTTTCATAAACCTTATTCAGTTAACAATTATGAAGATATTCATTTTTATCCGAATCCCGTTACGGATATTTTGCATGTTTCCCCAAATTATTTGAATGATCCATTATCAATTTATTCCGGTAAACTAATTACAGACTGTGAGGTAACTCTATATAATTTTAATGGCAAAAAACTGGAATCGTATTTTTTCAAAATTCTGGACAGTGAATTTATTTTGGATATGAGATACTATGCCTCTGGAATTTATATTATTGAATTCAACTATGATAATAAAATGCACTCATTCAAAATTATTAAAGAATAACT
>CAYPMA010000187.1:0-2094 GCA_964411685.1 uncultured bacterium | reverse complement strand
TTCTTTGTCTATTTCTTCTTCTTCTAAAACTAGCCTGCCTTTCTCCATACATAGTTGTACAAATTTTGAACATTGATTGAAGATCATTATTCCTATAGATGCGCATGTTGTAACTTTAGCATAGAATCTCAAGTTGTTATCACATGATGTTGCAGCTGTAAAAGCGGTTCCTCCAAGGGCAATTATTCCTAATAAAATATTAGTTCTCATATAGATCCTTATTAATTTATTTAAGATGAAATATTATATTGTTTTGCTTTTTTGCCGTCAATTTTATATTTATTTATAGGAAAACATTGTTAATAAATGATAATTTTTTAAAAAGCATTTAAGAATGATTTGATTAATGGAAATTTTTCAGGGTTCAAATAGTAATTGCTGCTTTTAGTTTTTTCTATAATTTCTCCATCTTTGAGTAAGAATAAAAAAGCATCTAATTGTTTGATTAGCTCTATGTCATGTGTAGTAATTATAACTATTTTTCCGTCTGACGATATTTGTTTTATATCATTTGCTATTTGACAGGTTAGAGATGGGTCTAATGCTGATGTGGGCTCATCTAGGCACACTATTTTTGGGTCTAAAGCTAGTGTTCTGGCTAGAGCAAGTCTTTGTTTTTGTCCCCCGGATAAATGTTTTGCTAAGGTGTTTTTTTCTTCTAAAAGATTATATTTTTCTAAAAGTCTGTTGGATATTGACATTGCTTCATTTTTTGTCTTTTTTTTTGCTTTTATTAAAGGGAGGGCAATGTTTTTGTAAGTAGAAAAATATTCAAATATATTGAAATGCTGAAATACCATTCCAATTGTATTGTCTTTATTAATTGTTTCAGAGTTTAGTTTTTTATTATCAAAGTAAATATATCCTGCGTCATGAGTTTCAAGATTATTTAATATTCTAAGAAGAGTTGATTTTCCAACTCCTGAATTTCCCAAAAAAATGGCTATTTGACCATTTGGTATTTCAAAAGATATATTTTTTAATATTTCTTTTTCTTTAAATTTTTTTGATAAGTTTTCTATTTTAAGCATTTATTTCCAATTTCCTTTCCAGTTTTTTTATTAAAAATGATACAGAGATGGTAAGACTTAGATATATCAAGGATATTGCTAATAATATCGAAAATGCATCATATGTTCTGCTTCTTATAATTGAAGCTTCTTTTGAGAGTTCCATGACACCGATAATTGAAGCAAGGCTAGAATCTTTTATTATTGCAATTAATTCATTCCCAAAGGAAGGCAGTGATGTTTTAAATACTTGAGGAAGTATTATGTCTTTCATGGTAATGAATTGTGAAAAGCCTAGAGTTTTTGCTGCTTCAAATTGTCCTGAAGGTATGGCATTTATTCCAGATTTTATTATTTGAGACACATATGCGCTGCTATTTAACCCAATAGCTATAGAAGCTGCAAAAATAGGGTCTATAGGAATATTAAACTGTGGAACTACATAATATATAAACAGTATTTGCACGAGAGTTGGAGTACCTCTTAAAACTGTTATATAAACATTAATAATAGCTTTTATTATTGAAGATTTGGATGTTTCTAAAATGCTAATTATCATTCCTATTGTCATTCCTATGCTAAATGCAATGAGAACTATTTTTAACGTTATTAATGTGCCATGAAATAAGTTTGTTAAAGAGTGGAATATTAGATTAAAGTCTATCATTATAACTCCCATTTTCCTTTAATAGAATCTATTGTTCCGTCTTTTGTCATTTCATCTAGAATTTGATTTATTTTTTTCAACAACTCGGGCTTTTTTTTAGATATAACAAGAGCATAGTTGTCAGCGCTGTCTTCAATTTCTGTATGGTAAAAGTTTTCAGAGTTTTTCTTTTTTAAAAAGCTTTTCAAAGTGCTTTTTGCTGTGACAAATGCATCTGCATGAGAACTTTTAAGAGATAAGAAACCGTCAGCAGGAGAGTTTAGTCTAATGATATCTAAGTTTTGGATTTTAGATATGAAAAATCCATTTGTATATCTGACGTACTGAAGAGGGTTTGAAAAAGAGAAAATTGTGAGACTAACACCACAAATAGGATTATAAAAAATGCCGTCACGTCCGTGATTCGTTCAATTAAAA
>CAYPMA010000186.1:0-2095 GCA_964411685.1 uncultured bacterium | reverse complement strand
TGTGGGTTTTCCTTCTAATTCATCTTTAAATTCTTTTTGTGCATCTATAAATCCTTTTAGTTTTCCTGATTTATCAACCACAGGAAGAGTACTTATAGCTTGTTCATTCGTTTTCTTATATTCTATATAAACATTTAATACCTGTTCTCTATTTGATTTAATATTTATTGAAGGAACTCTTATACAGTGTTTTTCAAGCTTATCATTAGCATTACATGCTAGGTTCATTACACCATAAGGAATTATTCCTAATAAAGTTGTGTCTTGTTGTTGTACAAAAATACCTTTAGTTGCTTTATCAGTTAATTTAGTGCTTCTAGATATTAATTTAGATATTTTTTTACATTTTCCGTCTCCATTAACTAGTATTATAGCGCTAGTATCATTAATCAGTAATTTTGAAACTCCAGAATATCTTGACCTAGAATTAAATACGTAATCCATTATATTGGAGAAGACAGCAGTACCGCTGCGAGCGGGAAGAAGATATGTCATAAAATCACCTTACCTTTAAAGGTATTATAAATTAAAAATTTGAATTGATAGCATATCTTTAAAAATTTATTCAATAGAATGATGCTTTTTTTTATAAAAAATAGTAAAAAGTAGTGTATGAAAGCATTAATAGAAAAATACAGAATAAAAAAACTTATAGGATCAATTGATTTAAACAATAAAACAATAAATCAATTCAAAGACAAGGATAACAATAATCTTTTACATCTTGCTATCTTATCAAACGACTATAAAATCATAAAAAAACTATCTCTTTATACTCATTTATTACATGAAGAAAATAAATTAGGATATACTCCTATTCATCTGGCTAGATATTTAAAAAACAACCACTTAATAGAACGATTAAATGAAGAAGACAAACCTTATATTAAAGTAGAAAAAGGTTCAAAAAAGTATCTATTTACAAAAGAAGAGTTTTCAAATTACATGGAAGTTGAATATATATCGAACCTTGAATTTGAAAATCCCAAAATATTTAATTGGTTAATAAATAAGTGCATTTGGGCAAATAGGAATGGTTATATTTCTTATAAGCAAAAATGGCTCGGTGCTTATTTTGAAAAAGAGATATTTTCAGGACATACTGCTGATGTATCAATAAAATGGATAAATTCAACAAAAGAATTCGGTCTTGTTACTAATGTCGATCTACCTGAAAAGAAATACGTAGGGGAATATGTTGGCCTTGTTCATCCTTTTCACAAAAGGATTGATAATCGCAATTCTTACTGTTTTGAGTATTTAATAGGATATGAATACAAAACAAAACATACAATTGATGCAAGAGATAAAGGTAATATAATAAGGTTTATAAACCATAGCTTTTTGCCTAACCTTACACCTGTCTCCGTTTTATGCGGTGGGATAATGCACATCATTTTCAGGACAAATAAGTTCATAAAAAAAGGCAGTGAATTAACATATGATTATGGTCCAAACTACTGGCAAAAAAGAGAAAATCCTATTGAATAGTTATTTTATCTCAATTTCTTCCTGAGAATTTTCTTCTGGAAGTATTATCCATGCAATAATGTAAGCTGCCGCTATTGGAAAAACAGCAGTAATAAGACATAAAAATACTACAATAAGACGTATTAAGCTAGAATCAGCATTTAAGTATTTACCTATTCCGCCACAGATCCCCGCTATCTTTTTATTAGTTTTTGATCTATATAGCTTTTTAAAATCTGCATATAAAACACCAGGAGGCTCTTTTGGAATTATAACCCAAGCTATAACATATACAAATACAAGGGGGGCAAAAGCTGTGATTATTGCCAATATAACAAATAATAGCCTTATTATGTTAGGGTCTATAGAAAGAAAATGTCCTATCCCTCCACAAAGTCCTGCAATTTTTTTATCTGATACTGAAAGATATAACTTTTTCATATTTACCTTAATTAATTATCACTCATTTTCATTATTTAAGACGAATAATTCAAGAAAAACTTAGTCTTTTTAATAAAGTTATCTTTAAAAATTATATTTTTACTTCAAGATGAAAAGATGCTATAATTGTTATTAAAATCAAGATTTTATATGAAAAATCATTCATTAATAATGGGCATCAACT
>CAYPMA010000185.1:0-2133 GCA_964411685.1 uncultured bacterium | reverse complement strand
AGATAAATGGCCGGCTATTCCATAGAAAGAATTTATTGTAGCATCATGTTTAATCTTCATGCCGAAGAAGCTTAGTCCTGTTCCATAAAATAATGTATTTTCATTAGTTTGATGTGTATATCTCAAGTATTGAATTTTTGGTAAATAATAATAATAGTTAGGAGCTTTTGTAATAGTGTCTTTTCCTAAAAAAGCAAAGCCGGTTGATAAGTCAATGGCAGCAGATTGGATTTCGTATCTTCTTCCTAATGCAATAGAAGGTAATAATTCCTTTGAGAAATCGCTATTTCCAGGTCCTAGGCGGACATAAGTAAAATGGTCTCTTCTTTTTGATGGAACTGTTGTTTCTATGTTTTCTGTTTTTATAGTTATTGGCTGTTCTTGCTTTTGTTGTATATGTGCGTCATATAAAGCAATTTCATCTTCAGGCATATATTCATCATTACTTATAAAATTTTCGTCTTCTTCTGCAAAAAAAATGCTAGATACTGACAAAAAAACAAATAGGAATTTAAATTTTTTCATTTTTTCACCCAATTTAGTTATTAAAAAAACTGAAATAATAATAAGCGTATCATTTTTTTTACAGTAATTTAATAATTATTGGTTTTTAACTTAGATGTTGTAGAAAACAATTCCTCCAGTTAGAAGAAGTATAATTACCGGAGGATAAGTATTATTTAGAAGCCAATACCTGCAGATACTTGAAGGGTAGGTTTTAAGAATTTTGCTCCGCTTTTATATGCAGGGATTGTAGGTTGTGATAATTCAAGTTGTACAATTTGTCTTATTCTTTCATGTCTTCCAAATTCCGCTCCTGTTGATAGGTGAGTTGCTATTCCAGAGAATCTGGTATATGAGTTTGAATCATTATTATGCTGAGTTAAATAACTCAATCCAATTCCGCAGTAATATGGAGAAGTATTTAAATATTTTATATAAGCAATTTTTGGTAAATAGAATTGGTAGAAATCTTTTTTGTGATTGCTAAAATATGAAAACCCGCAAGAAATATCGATTGCAGCTTCATCTATTTCATATCTTCTTCCGACAGACATAGAAGGAACTGGAGTGTCATAAGACTGCTCTCTTGAAGAAGGTCCTATTAAAACATAATTAAAATGCTTCTTGTCATAATTTTTTGTTTTTTCATTAAACTGTTGTTTTTTTTCAAAATTTTGAATTGAATTATCGTAATTTGTAAATGCGCTTAATGAAATGAATGGTATTATCCACAATATATTTTTTATTTTCATAATTACACCTGTTGGTGATTTAGTAAAACAAAAAGGATAGATTAGTTATTTGTTAATTGTAAAGACGGAAAGATTATTTTAATTGTTTATGCAATTTCAGGGGTGTCTTGTTTTTTCTTTATATAGCCTTGTTTTAGTTCTGCCTTATAAACTAAAAAAAGACCTGATATAACTATTGTAGTGGATAAAAGTATTGTCCATGAAGGTTTTTCTCCAATTAAAAACCAGCTTGTAATAGATGTGAAAAAAGGACTTAATAGTCCGATAAAAGATAAAAATGTAGCAGTAAATTTTTTAAGAAGATATCCGTACAAATTATAACATAGAATATTTGATAAGAAAATTATTATTAATATCCCTTTCGCAAAAGGGAAAATACCGTTTATGTTTACAGGCACAGGATTCCATGTATCTATCATGAATGAATGAATTAAAGCCAAAGCTCCTCCTATTAACATGCTATATCCATTGGCAACTAAAGGAGAGACCTCTTCTTTTTTATTACCTTTAACAATAAGTCTAAGTAAAACCCATCCATATACCGAAAAAAGAACAGCAGCCATAACTGCTAAAGCAGGCCAGGATAAAAATCCTAATCCTCCTGCCTGATTTTCATTTCCTGTTTGTAAAAATAATACAGGAACAATTCCTAAAATGCCTATTGTCATTCCAATCCATTTTTGTAAGTTCATTTTTTCCTTGAAATGAAGGTAGGAGAAGAAAGCTGTTAAAAATGGTGACAAGCTATAAATAAAACATGTTTTAGCTGAGGATAAGTATTTTAATCCCCAGAATTCACATATGTTTGTAAGGTATATGCTGAAAATAGCAAGAAGTATTATTGCTAATAGCCCAGAAGCGCAATTGATTATTTTGT
>CAYPMA010000184.1:0-2139 GCA_964411685.1 uncultured bacterium | reverse complement strand
ATTCAGTAGGGGAAGACTTGTAACAGTGAGCCTTTTTTAAATAAATATATAAATTTAGCTAATTTACTTAACAAAATAAGCAATGGAGGTGGTTGGACGCGTTCAGAACTTTTAATTGGGAAAAATATGTGTAAAAAAACAATTATTTACTAATTGGAACAGAGGCATTTTGAATTATTTGTTGTAATAGTAGCTTAGGCATAACATGTCCTTGGTCATACTCAATCAAGGTGACATCAAGAGATGTTCCGTGAGCTTGTTGATAAAATTGTTTTGCTAAATCATAATGATGTTTGTCTTGCTTACCTATTAATAAAAATATTTTATTCTTAGCTTCAATTTTTCCAATATAGCTACCTGCACATTTTGCAATAATAGTAAAATTTAAATTTTTAATTTCTGCTAATTTAAGTAAAAAAAAAGCTCCATTAGAAAATCCAATATAGCCATCAACATTTTTATCTATTATTGTTTTTTCTAAGTATTTATAAGTTTCTAAAACCTCTTGTTTGTTGTTATGTGGCCAGCAAAGCATGTTATTAAATGCAGGACATCTATGTTTAGGTTTGACTGCTATAATTTTGACATTTATATTTTTTCCTATATCATCTAACAAAAGCCTATTATCTTTTTCAAATGATGAATCAAATTCTTGTGTAAGGCCACATAAATATATCCAAGTAAAGTTAGATGAAACATTGCCAAGAATAATTATATTAGGATTTTTCTTTGGGGAAGAACAGGAGATAAATAATATAAAAAAAAGAAATATATTTAATGTTTTCATTAAAGCTAATTATTGCAAATCCAATTATATAAACATAGAATTTTAATTCTGAATAGAGTTGGTCGAATGCGCCAGAACTTTTGACCGGAAAAATTTGGTTATGAAGCTAAAAAGTTTTGGAAGATCCATAAGCGCTTGTTTGGAGAAATGAAACTAATAAATTAAATCACAATGGGGGTTGACAGCCGAAAAAATGGAATGTTATAATTGAAGATTAATTGATGCAAAGTAGGGGGGGAAATATGGAATTAGGAGCTTTCTGTGTCAGCTTGGCTGTAAAGGATATCAAGGCTTCGCAGCACTTTTATGAGAAATTAGGTTTTGTTGCCTTTGCAGGAGAGCTATCTCAGAATTGGCTTATTATGAAAAATGGTGACCATACAATTGGATTGTTTCAAGGCATGTTCGATAAAAACATTCTCACCTTCAATCCAGGATGGAATAGTGATGCTCAACAACTTCAGAAATTTACAGATATTCGAGAACTTCAACATCAGCTTAAGGATCGGGGTATGCATATTATTTCAGAAGTGAATGAAAATACTGCTGGCCCCGCCAGTTTTATGATTGTTGATCCTGATGGAAATACCATATTGGTCGACCAGCATGTATAGCCAGTGAAGTCATGATCACAGATTTAAATACGACTTGCGCCCCTATAACACTTGAACAGGCCTTGCACTTGCTCATTAGATAATAAAAAACCGTATCAAACCTCATTTTCTTTTGTGTAACTCTAAGATGACATTTTCAATAAGAGTGTCTTTTTTTCCTATAAGGAAAATCCAAAATATAGGAAAAAGTAATGCAAAAAAAGAAATTATACGACGAGTCATTTGTATTTTCCGATATAAAAAAGTCTGGCCATTGCCAAAATGGAGGTGGAGAGACGCATTCAGAACTTTTGATTGGAAGAAAGTTTGTCTGATTTTTCATAAATTTTCAGGTTACGATAAAATCATTAGCGTAAAGAGAAACGCATCTTACTAAAAAGTTAAAAGTTTTTTTTATTAAATTTTAAATTCTTATTAATTTTTTTATAATTTGCAATTATTGTAAATAGCATGGTTATTTTTTTTACATTTAGTTGAAATTTTATTATAATTTAATTAATAAAATATAACTGTGTAAAAAGAAATGTTTGAATATTTTAGTAAAAATATTTTTAATAGTGTTTATTTATTAATACTATTTGTTGTAGGAGTGGGATTTGGATATGTTATTGGAATATATCGGAGGCGAAGAGTTGAAAATAGCGGTGAGTCTCTTGTTAGACATTCTTTAGAAAAATACTGTAAAAATAAAGATGCTCACGTATTGAACTGCATTACTTTACGTTTAAAAGATGGTTC
>CAYPMA010000183.1:0-2180 GCA_964411685.1 uncultured bacterium | reverse complement strand
AGACATCTTATATCATTAGGACATAAACAAATACTTTTTCTTGGAATTGCCCCTGAGAATTTTGGTTTCACAAACAGAAGTGTTTCCGGTTATAAATCTGCATTAAATGAAGCCGGAATTGATTTTAAAAAAGAATTATTGAAGTTTTCACCTTCTGATGAAGCTGAAGCATGTAAAATTATGAAGAATATTTTAAAAGAGCAAAAATTTACGGCTTGTATTGCAGGCGGTGATATGATTGCTTTAGGAATTCTAAAAGCATTAAAAATGGAATCAATTAAAATTCCTGACGAAATTTCTGTTGTCAGCTTCGGGAATTCACAGATATGTACGATGACAAATCCTTTAATTACTGCAGTTTCGATGCAATACAAACAAATGAGTAATCTTGCCGTTGAGATGTTAATTAAAAAACTAAATGAAGAATTTATTGAGAATAATCATATAATTTTAAAATCAGAACTTGTTATCAGAGAATCTGCCGGAAAGATATAATATGGCTTCTGTATATATAACTTTTTGCCCAAAATGTAAAACTTCATGAAGGATTCTAACAATAATCAGGTAGCAAATTATTTTCTGGGGTATCTATGCTGCAATTTTATCTAATTCATCATTGTTTAGATAATCAGGCAGTCTCATTTGTTCCCAAAATTCATCCCATTGATCTTCAAAATATTTACTTCTCAACCATATCATAGAATTTGCGCCATCAATAGACCATCGCATTCCAGCTTGTTTCAATCTATTTGCAACCAAATATTTATTGGCACTCTCTATTGTGCCGCTTCCAATATAATATCCAGCATCTCTATATTCATTATACATCATTGCATCTTTATTGTTTTCATAATAATTTCTTAGCTCCCAAATAGGAGTCTGGGTTTTGCTTTCCATTGCTAATTTTGTTAGATATTTAATTACGCCTTCTACTTTTCCTTCCCATAATTTATCTTTTAAAGGCTTAATCCATTCTTCACATTTAGCTGAATCTTGACCGTATATTTTATGTGCTGTATCCCACAAGTGATCTACGGCATGATACCAATCTAATATACGAATAGCATCCGGATAATAATCATTTTTAAAGTTATTCAACCAGACAGCACCATCACATAGAAACACCACATTATTTGAATGATCACTGCCTTTCTCAATAGCTGTCTTATTAAGCATATTTTTGAACTCATCAACTCCTTTACCCAGACTACTTACAAATCTTTTATCCTTAATTTCAACTCTTGTTTCTCCATTCTTTTTCTTTTTTTCTGTTATATCTTTATTGGTAAATACAACTCCCAATTTATTCTCTTTATATTCTATTTTCTCGGCTTTTGATATCGGAACCATAGAACCATCCGCTTGAATATATAACAGATCAATATCTAATGCATTTTTATCAACTTCAATTTCTTCCTCTTTTTTATTCTTCATATTCTTATATAACCTATCACCCACTTTATGAATTACTTTTTGAAGTAGGGTTTCACTTGTATCTATTCGTAATATATCTTTAATCATTTTAACTGAATGCTTAAATGGCACAAATATTGAAACTAATGATATTACTTTTGTAAAATATTTACTTACCATACTTCTACTTATTTCCAATCTTTCATCAGAAAAATAAAATGATTTCTTACAATACTTACATACTAACAATTTTCTTTTTAGTTCCACTAAACCTAACAAGCTGAGTAAATATTTAATTTTAAAACCTTTATCCCTTAATTTTGATGAACAATAAGGACAATTCTTTATTGTTTTTTTTTACCATTCTCATATTCTAATGCTTTTTCCATTAATTTTTTACCGAATCTACTTCTTGCATCTAATATCAGTTTTTCAAGACTATCAAATGTATGATCTTTTCCTTCATTATCTTCCGGCAAATTATCAATCTCATTTTCAACTTCTTTTATTATCTCATCCAATATATTATCTGGTAACTTCATAAGTGCTCCTAGTTTTTTTTGAAGTTTATACAAATTATCCAAAAATTAATAGATTTTTTTACCCCAGAAATAAATTTGCTACCTCTAAAAATTTAGATGGCCGTTTAGTTTTATGTATTTAATAAGTACCTATTTTTGCCAAAGTCCAGTCGTCTTCAAATTTTTCAGTACCTGTCGTAAGAGTATATTTGCCGCTGCCCTGGCCGGTATAGTAATTTAATACTC
>CAYPMA010000182.1:0-2234 GCA_964411685.1 uncultured bacterium | reverse complement strand
CCCTCTTCGTCTTTAAAAAATATAATCAATTTCTTCATTTTCAACCCCCCCTTTCTTCTATTCTGATGGCACAAACAGGTTGCGATTAAAAGACTCGTGAATTTAAATAGTTGAAGAAAATCAAAGATATATAATTATTAAATTTTCTTGGCTTGCACTGTTAACTATTGAAAAACACAGGTCAATTTTTATTAAAAGGTACCATTGAATATCTATAGTAAGCGAAATTTAGAACTATTTATTAGGGTGAACCTTAATGACTTAGCGCCAAAGAAAAAAGTTTTGCCACAAAATACAAAAAATTTACAATTAAAGTACCAATCGGGTCAAAAGAAGACCTTTGGGTTTAATTAGGCAATTGATTTAATCACAGAAAATTATGCAAGGTCCGTGCCGTTTATGCCAATATGATCTTCCGGATCTGCGGAGCAGGCATTTCAAAGGGTAAACTTTTGTCCCACCTGCCTGAGCCATATAAAGTAATGGTGTTTTTCATCATTTGTTTCATTATTTTAGAAATCTGAAGTGTTATAAGCAGATAGACTACTTGCTGGCAGGTCACTTTTGGAATTTTAATCATGTTACCGGTATTTCATTTTCAAGTTAGGTAAAAAATACCTTAAATTTACATAATATTTCCAATTTATTTCATATTATATATTATAATTTTATCAAATAAAATATAACATAGCTTAAATTAATTAAAATTATATATATTTATGTATTTTTCTTGACTTACTTGCAACATTAGGGAAAGTATAAAATTTAATTGTGTCAAATTTTGCATAATCCTGGATCATTCGTCATTTATTTCACGACTAATAAAAAAGAATTACAATATTTGTCACAAAATATGACAAATATTGTAAGAAAATGATTCTGAAAAATGATATTTTTAGGTGAAGACAATCTTCAGGATTTTAAAAACAAAAGATAAAGCAATTCTATTTTTCCGGATAAGATTTTGTTTAGATTAAGATAGTTGTGAAGAAATAAAAGCACATTAGACTTTTTGCATAGAGGCCGAATACCCCCTTTTCCTTTATGAACAAAGGCTATATTCTCAAGTTTTCCTTATATCTTTTTAAACGGCATAATCTTTGCATCCTTAGCTATTGCTGTGAATTTCTGATGTCCCGGTTAAAATCAAATTAATTTCGAGTAAAAGGGGGTGTTGAAAGAGAAGAAGAAATAGAGAGAAAAATTTTAGCAATTAAAAAAAATAAAGTTTAAGAAAAAGGAGTGTTTAAAATGAAAAAATTGATAGCTTTTTTTAAAGAAGAAGAGGGAGCAACAGCCGTTGAATACGGTCTTATGGTAGCTCTGATTGCCATAGTTATTATTGCTGCAGTTACACTTTTAGGCACGAATTTGTCGTCAAAATTTAGCGAAGTTGCTGCCAATGTTTCGGCATCCTAACAATAAAAAATTTGTTAGTTAAGAGCTTGCAACTCCTATCGAGAAAAGGGGTTGCAAGCTCTTTCTACAGAAATTTTAAATATTAAATTTGCCGGTTATGGTATATTTAATGTAATTTTATTAGATTTTATAACCTTCTATCTTAATCAGGTATATATGAATTTTTTAGTAAATCCCTTTTTAGTCATTTTCTTGGGCAGTATTTTGGTCGTTGCAGCAATAATTGATATCCGGATCCAGAAAATTCCCAACATACTGACTTTCCCGGCCATGGTTGCGGGGCTTATTTATCATTCCGTGGCAAATGGATGGAGTGGTTTTATTTTCAGTTCAGAGGGACTGGCCATAGGAATCGCTATCTTTCTTATCCCGTATATGATGGGTGGAATGGGTGCAGGGGATGCCAAGCTGATGGGTGCGGCAGGAGCAATGACCGGCCCTAAAGGGGTTGTAATTGCTTGTTTTTTTACCGCTATTGTGGGTGGTATTTACGCTCTGGTAGTCTTTTTATTCAATATGCAATATCTTAAAGGTTTCATCTCAAGAAGCGCAATCACGGTCAAGGCGTTTGCTTTTACAAGAAATTTTATTCCGATCCCTGCTGATGAATCCGAGAAAAAGCCCAGGCTGTGTTATGGCATAGCTATTGCTGTCGGTACATTATTTTACGTTTTTATAGAGGGTTTTGGGTATAAGTTCCCAATCTAATTTTACCTAAAATCCGAGTTAACTTTTTCTTAAAGAGGTAAATATACAATAATTACAATACAGTATTGAGATATTTTATCAATACTCACACAACGATTTCAGGCGAA
>CAYPMA010000181.1:0-2246 GCA_964411685.1 uncultured bacterium | reverse complement strand
CAAGGACTCCATTTGATAGACTTCCCTTTCATATGAAGTTGTAAGAAGAAGAACTAGATTCGAACTTAAAAAAGCTGAAGCAAGGGCTCATATTTTAGAAGGATATTTGAAAGCTTTAGATAATTTGGATGAAGTAGTGCGTTTAATAAGAGCAAGTTCAAGTAAAGAAGAGGCTAAAAAAGAATTGATGGCAAAATATTCTTTATCTGATAAGCAGTCAAACGCAGTATTAGATTTAAGACTTTATCAATTAACTGGCCTTGAAAGAGAAAAAATTGAAAAAGAATACAACGAATTATTAGCTAAAATTGAGCACTATAAAGCTATTTTAGCAAATGAAGAAATGGTAAAGGACATTATAAGAGAAGAGCTTGGAGATATTAAAAAGGCCCATAAATCTGAAAGAATGACAAAAATCATTGCTCAGGAAGGGGAATTCCAAATGGAAGACCTAATAGCTGATGAGCAGGTTGTCATAGCAATATCAAATGATGATTATATAAAACGTATGCCTACGACTTCCTTTAGAGAACAAAAAAGAGGTGGACAAGGCGTTCTTGGAATGGATATGAAAAAAGAGACTGATGCTCTTAAAAATATCTATGTTGCATCAACGCACGATTATCTAATGATATTTACATCATTAGGAAGGTGTTATTGGCTAAAAGTTTGGCAGATACCTTCAACCGGAAGAAGATCAAAGGGAAGGCCTTTGATCAATCTTTTAGGGGATTTACAAAAAGATGAATCAATTACAGCTGTTTTAAAAGTTAAATCTTTTGAAGAAAAAGCATGTATAATGATGGCAACAGAAAAGGGAGTTGTCAAAAAGACTGAATTGTCTGCTTATAGCAACATTAGAAAAAAAGGAATTAACGCCATTAAGATAGATGATGGTGATAAATTGATATCAGCTCATTTGGTTTATGAAAATCAACAGATAATGCTTTTTACCAAAAATGGAATGGCAGTAAGATTTGATGGTCATTTAGTAAGATCAATGGGAAGAGTTTCTCGCGGAGTAAGAGGAATATTATTGAAAAATGTAAATGACAAAGTTGTTTCATGTGAAGTGGTAAGCGGAGATGAATCAATTTTAGTTGTTTGTGAGAATGGATATGGAAAAAGATCTAAGGTAGATCATTTCAGGCAAACAAATAGAGGCGGCGTAGGAGTAAGATCTATTTTAACAAGTGTAAGGAATGGATTTGTTATTGGTGCCGTATCAGTTACTGATTTAGATAGTGTTATCATGATGTCAATTTTGGGACAAACATTAAGAGCAAGCATGAAAGATGTCCGAGTAATGGGAAGGTCAACCCAGGGAGTAAGGCTTGTTAATTTACGTGCTGGTGATAAATTATTAGCCATTCAGAAAGTTGAAGGCGTAGAAGCAGCAGAAGTAGCAGAAGAAGAAGAAGAAAAATAATTATGCAGTCCTGTTTTATTACTTTTGAAGGGGGCGAAGGAGCTGGTAAGTCTACAATAATTAATAGACTATATAAATATTTAGCTTCTCGCTTTTCTTCCTCAGTTGTTTTAACAAGAGAGCCTGGTGGGACAAAGCTGGGTGAGGCAATACGAAAATTATTGTTAACTCCTCACGAGCATAAAATATCTAATGAAGCAGAACTTTGTTTGTTCTTAGCTGCAAGAGCTCAGCATATACAAGAAAAAATCCTTCCTGCTTTAAGGAATGATAAAATAGTTTTATGTGACCGATTTAATGATTCATCTGTAGTTTATCAGGGATATGCAAGAGGGATAGGATTAGAAAAAGCTCTTTCATATAGTAAATTAGTGTTGAACGGGCTTGAACCTGATTTAACTATATATTTGGATATCGATCCGGAGACAGGCCTTAAAAGAGCAAAAAGTTTTAATTCAAAATCAAGATATGATCGTATAGAGTTAGAGGATATTGAATTTCATGAAAAAATTAGAGAAGGTTTTTATCTTCTTTCTAAGAAGTTTACAAATAGATTTACTATAGTTGATGCTTCTTTATCGATTAATGAAGTATATGATAAAGTTTATACCAAAGTAGAAGAATTATTAATTAGTTTTGGATGGTAATATGCTTTTTAAATCTATTATCGGAAACGATCATGTTAAAGTATATTTAGACAGAATGTCCAAATCTAAAAATATTCCGAATACAATATTATTCTCAGGTCCTGATGGTATAGGAAAGGGCCTTTTTGCTAAGGAATTTTCTCATAAGCTAATGTATCCTAATGGAACTA
>CAYPMA010000180.1:0-2250 GCA_964411685.1 uncultured bacterium | reverse complement strand
CGGCAACTTTTCATACCGCCACCGTTAGCGATTATTTTAAAAAGACAAATTTGTAACTTAAAAAAGTTGTAAACGTCATAGCACAATGAAAAACCAAAATATTGGGATAAATTTATGCAGAATAAGTTAAATAGAAATCTTTGGGTAGATTACTTACGGTCAGCAATTACAATTATGGTAGTTGCACATCATTCATCGCTGGCATATACCACCTTTGCATGGTTTGACAAAAATGCTTACATTAATTCAACACATCCAATTGTCGACACAAAAAGATGGATTGGACTTGATATATTCGAGAATTTTAATGATGTATTTTTTATGTCTCTTATGTTTCTAATAGGAGGATTATTCCTTATAAAGAGCATTAACAAAAAAGGAGCATTTACTTTTATTAAAGACAGATTTTACAGATTGTTTATTCCTTTTTTGTTTTTAGGAACTATTTTTATGTTAATTGCTTATTTCCCTTCTTATTATATTGGTCATAATAATACAGATATTATTGCTTACATAAGAGATTTTTTTGGAACTGAGAAGTGGCCTGTTGGACCACCTTGGTTTATATGGGTATTATTCCTTTTTAATCTGTTGTTTGCATTGTTTTATCCACACTTTATAAAATTAAGTGACAATATTGGATTGAAACTTACTGGAATAAAAAATAAACCTTTTACTTTTTTTATTATCCTGTTTTGTGTTACATGGATACTTTATGTACCAATCGCCTACATATTTGGAGCAGGTACTTGGACAGGAATTGGCCCTTTTGATTTTCAAATAAGCCGGATACTTCTGTATTTTGGATATTTCATACTAGGAATTTTGATTGGTAATACAGATTTCAACAATGAAATATTTTCCAAAAAATCAGCTATTGTAAAAAAATGGTGGCTTTGGCTTCTGCTCTCATTAATGGTTTATTCTACTTTAACGTTAGTTTCTGAACCATTTAGACAAATGCTGAAGAACAATACAATTAAAGAATTCTATGCTTGGATGATTTATTATATTATTTACGTTGCTTCATGCACAATAAGTTGTATAGCCTTTATAACGACTTTTAGAAAACTAACTTACAAAGAAAATTACTGGTGGAATTCCTTATCTGAGAATGCCTATTTAATATATTTAATTCATTACATCTTTGTTGTTTGGTGTCAGTTTTTACTATTGAAATTTGACATTCCTGCTTTCATTAAATTTTCAATAACATTGATATTTGCACTTTCATTAAGTTGGATGGTGAGTATCTTACTTCGAAAAATAAAAATTATAAATAGATATTTGTAACAGGTAAATAATGAAATTTTGAAAAGTAAACAGAACCAAATTTAAGAAAAACAACCGCTAACAACCAATATACTTCATAGGCTACAAAGTGGCACGGTGGATAGGAACGTAAGCCGCGATTTCTTATCTTTCATGGCAAAAACAGTGCGATGCAACGCCTACGAAAGCATATTGGCAACACGTTATGGTGCATTTTCACAGCCCAGTTAATTCCTATCACTCTAGTCAATGTGGTTGTAATAATTATAAGAAAGTACAAACTTGATAAATATATTTAATGACATTAAAAGCATGAGTAATTAAAGCTTTAACTAAAGTTTAGATAATATACCAACATGATAATACGCAACCATTATATTGGATAAACCATCTTTGGTATAAATAAATTATTGTTAGAAATGAAATCAAATATTATTCTTTTTATCTTAATCATTCTGATTTTATCGTCTTGTGAAAAAAATGAAAATGAATTTGAATGTGAAGCAATTATTTTATCTGCGGTAAATACTGGAATCGTTATGTGTACTAATGACCCATATGACCTAAAATTTATAAGTGGCATAGATATGGTAGAATCAGTTACTGACAGTAATTACCAAATTGTAGATAGCGTTTATGCAGTCGTAAACCTTCCAGAAGAATTAAAAAAAGAAGGTTTAATAATTAAATTAAACATACGAGAACTTAAATCTGGCGAAGGGCCTACTTGTTATAATTTTGAAATGCCAATATTTATAGGACCTGTTGTTTATGTAACTAATGCTGAAAAAAAATAAAACGCACCATAACAGCCGGTCATAAATAATTTGGCACTCAGTGATTTGCGCAGTTTAGTACTTTTAATTATGTTTACTGTAACTTGATAATTATGAGCTCTGAAAGCCAAACTATTCATACCGGCAGAACGTTGTAGTGCCATTCCGCTAAAGCGGACTTTTATCCCTTCGTGCTTTGCAC
>CAYPMA010000179.1:0-2279 GCA_964411685.1 uncultured bacterium | reverse complement strand
TTATCTTTTTTGTATCAAACTTTTGTTGAAATCTTTCAACATGAACGCCGTTCCATATAACTTTTACCTTGGGACTGTTTATTTTATAAGCTGTAAGACCTGCTTTTGAGTTGGACAGGATAACATTGGAGAAAAAAATGTCAGCACTAAAAAAAAGAAATTTTAATGAAAATATCACATAATTTCTTTGAGCATCGGCAATCATACTGGAAACTAAAGGAATCCTGCGAATCAATTTTGCCGGAATAGCATAAAAAGTAGTCATTCTGCCCCATGCATGAATAATATCTGGTTTAAAATAGCAACAATACCTATAAAATTTAATAAAAGGGAGTGGATCGTATTTTATACATTTTCGTTCTATTATTGTTATAGGGATGCCTAATTCATAAACATATTCATAGTGAATTATATTTTCTGAAAGTACCAAAGCTAATATATAGTCAGTGTGTTGTTTTAAATACTGTATTAACTCCAGTAAACGTCTCTCTTTACCACCACTGGTGAGCGATTCCGTGAAGAAAAGGATTCTCATAATATTGTTTTAATTAATTAATTTTACTTAAAATTTAAAGAACAAGAGAGTCCAATTAAATCAGATTTAACATTCTAATCAGAACCTAGTGGCAGAAATGATTGATTTTTCTTTTACGATTTTTTTAAGTGTTGTGAAGTTGTCCTTTTTTTAAGAAGTTTCCCCATTGTTTTTTAGAAGAAAAAGACTATATCATACCATCTACTATAATTATATCATCTATACCATTTTAAGTATGCATTAAAAGTATATTATCGTTGTAAAGGTTTTTTCTATTTACACAAATTAATATATGTGGTTCTTCAGCAAAACTAAACTCATTTAATATGGTTACCTGATTAATTAAAATAGACTCACCGTAGTAATTTTCACAGTTTTGCGAAGGTCCGTAATTAACACAGTCGACTTCAATAAAATTACCCGCGGGTCAAGAACCATTTGATGAATTTTTAACAGGATTGTTAGGATGAGGGGTATATGATCCTAAAAGGTTTTTTGAAAAATAATTTGCCAATATATTTTAAAAGGATCCTGTTCATTATAATAAGATGATAATAGTTTATAAGTTACAACCCAATCTTTAAACATGATTTTGAAGATTTTGAGGGTTGTTTAAATTTTATCAGATTATTGATTCATCAATGTATCAACTAATCTGCTAAATATTTTTTTCTTTGAAATAACTTTTTTTGGGGAATTTAGTGCATTTACAATAAATCTGATTAACTTCAGGTAACTTTCTAAACTCTTTTTGACTTTCCATAATTAAAAAGTTCATTAAATAGGCAGCTTATTTCTTTAATTTTGTTAGCATTTAAAATATGATTATGTTCAACATAGGCTTTTGCTTTTTTGGCAAATTCATTGGTATACCTATTATTATCCATCGCCAGCAATAGTTTATCCAGATTCCCATGAGTAGCCTCGCCTAACTCTTCTCTTTTAATAACGGCACCCGGATCTACAAATAAAGATAACACCGGAATCCCGCATGCCCATGCCTCGATAAATATATTAGGAAAGCCTTCCATGGGAGAAGTGCTGATCAATGCTTTTGAATTTGCTATTTGGCACATCGTGTCAGAATGACTCAAACGTCCTAATAAGGAAACATTTTCACATGACATTAATTTCTCATAATATAAATATCCTGTTTTATCCCGAGGTTGTCCAACCACTTTATATGAATAGAAGGGTGTTTTTTTAGCCAATTCAAAGAATTCGATAAATCCCTTACGCTTGTCAAGACTGCCAACATAAATGAAATCCTTTTTAATTGGATTTGATACTATAGGTACTTCATTCAAATCAATTAAACTAGCGAAAATAATAGAATTAATATTTTTTCTTAGCAAAATTTCTTTCTGTCCAATATGCTGTACAAAAACAAAATCAGATTTACGAAGCAACCAGGGATACACTATTTCGCTGAGAATGCCATAAAAAAAACCCCATAGAGTGCGTAAATTAGACAAATAATAATGCTCCCATCTCGTTCTAAAATTCATGATATCAAGATCCGATGCTATTCCCAGAATGAATGTTGCTTTTACTTTGCGCGCAGCCCAAAAGACAAAAATATGCCTGAAATCACGGATACGACAGTAATAGGCATCTGCTTTCTGATCTATCATACTTAAATACAACTTAGGGAGCCTATGGGTTAAGGTTCGAATAATCCGGATACCATTATTATATCCATTTATTTTCAAGACTTTTATTCCATCAGCTGTAATAAAATCTT
>CAYPMA010000178.1:0-2291 GCA_964411685.1 uncultured bacterium | reverse complement strand
TTTGACCTTGCGGTTGTTTTTGCTGCCTAACCCTTCCAGGTTGTACAGCGCGCCGTGGCCTTGTTGGAGGAATCCATTTAGGGCAACCTTCGAACCGTACATCGCTCCAACCAGATTGGTAGTAACCACATCCGCGCAGGCTTGCGGATCCAATTCCCAAAATTTTGCTAAAGGGTTGGCAATGCCAGCGTTATTGATCCAGATATCAATACTGCCCATGTGCTTTGCCGCCTGATCCCAGAGCTTCTCCACCTGGGCATAATCGTGCACATCGCAAACAAAGCCATAGAATTTTCCCTGTGGATATTCGTCCTGTAAATCGGTCAAGGCGCTATCCAGAGCGGTTTTCTTCCGACTGGTGATAGTTACCGCACAGCCGCGCGAAAGAAATGCCTCGGCCAATGCCCGGCCAAAACCGCGCGTTCCACCAGTGATGACAACTCGACTTTCCATTTGTTCCTTTTCCGTTACCTTTACTTATCTATCTGTCTGATTAATTGTTGTTCAGCAAACGCTTTCACACGTGGATGCATAACGTAGTACTGCCGGCCGTCTTCGCTTTTCTGCACCTGCGGCTTTAGTTTGCCGTCGCGCAGCCCGCGAATGCCCTCCAGCATCAATTCCACCATGAGCACTTCCAGGCGTTCGCGGATCGATGAAAAATCATCGCCCGCTCGTGTGGAAATAGTCCTTTTTAATATTATAGGGCCGCTGTCGACGCCCTTGTCCATATAGTGCAGGGTGGCGCCAAAGCCAACTGTTCCGACACGGCCTTCCGCGGCCGTCCATTCGACCACGTCCATACCGCGGTAAGGAGGCAGGATGCCTGTGTGGCAGTTGAGCACACCCAGCTTGGGCAAGGTCAGGATGTTGGTGCGGATCAAGCCGCCGCCGGTGAAAGCCACCAAATCGGGCCGGATCTCACGCAGTAATTCTTCGCTGGCAGGCTCGTTCAGGTCCTTGACCAGACGATAGGGAATATCTTGTGTTTGCGCGAACTCTTTGAGCGATCGGATTTTCAGGCCTGACTCTTGTGCCAGACTGCTCAGGTTGTGGTTGTCGGAATCAACAAAGCGCCCATCTCCCAGCAGGTATTTTTGGTAGACTTTACGCAGCAGGCGCGCGCCATCGCGCCCAAACTCACTGCGGAAGCGCTTCAGGTTCAAATGGCTGCGCACAACAATGGCTTCCAGAGAAACGCCATCCATCTTAGACAACGAATGAACTATTAGACGCGCATACAGGCTGTTATCGATGGGCGCAAACAGAGCTACTTTCAGCATGCCAACAGCTCCTGCGCGCTGAGCTCTTGTTCTGCCAGTGCCACTAACTGACGCGCCTGTACGACGCCTGACGCACCCCGGATTTCCTTGAGGTACCACTCGTTCATTTTAAAAGCTGCGTTCAGGAAGCGCAGGTCATGCCGGCGGCGTGCAAAACGGCTGAAAAGAATGCTGACGTCGCAGCGCTCCAGCCATTGGGCTTCGTCTGCCAGTTCCCGGGTGAATTTTCGTAAAGCTCTCTGGCGTTTGACCTCTACATGACGCAGCAGGCTTTCCACGCTGGCATCCGCCTCTTCGCCGGTGCTGCTGAGCGCATCCAGATAACGTCCGCAGCCGAGCCGCAGCGCACCGCGCACAAAGCAATTTTCCGTACTCATATCTTTAAAACCAGACGGAGATGGCAGCTTTACCGCCAGTTTGGCAGGATTTCCGTAGGTCTTCCAACCCAGCTTAGCTAATAAATTGCCCAGCAAGCCCAAATCCTCGCGAGCCTCAATAGACAGAGCGCCCTGGCAAGCCAGGTGATGATAACCTTCCTCTACCATAACGCGCACATCCTCCGTGCCGATTTCATGATCAAAAACAGACAGCATACGATCCAGCAACCTGCCCATTCCTCGTTTAGGCATGGTCTTCCCCATTCATTGTGAGCTGCGAGCGCAGGCTGCAGCCGTCCAGCCCCACCAGACCTTCGCCGCTCAGATATAACTCGTTTTTGCTCAGGCTGCCGGAAGGGCAGGAAATCACGCCATATTTGAAAACTTTGACCGGTTTCCAGAAATCCTTTTTAAATTCGTAAACCTTATCCCAATGAAAAGCATCGCGGCTGACCAATACGGAACTGTAATTGCTGAGAATGCCGGGGCCCTGTTCTACCGTTGTGAAGGCTACGTATAAGCCTTCCTCCGTAGTGCAGCCGTACCAGGCGGAACAATCGATCTCCTGCCCGATCTCAAGCGCGCCATTGGAACGTTGCATACGGCAGGCATGGTTCAACTCCAGATTGCT
>CAYPMA010000177.1:0-2300 GCA_964411685.1 uncultured bacterium | reverse complement strand
CAAGAAAACATACGTTCTTTAGAAAACAAAAGGGTTGAAGAGCTTTCCATGCTTCCAAACATCCCTATGGACGATATTCCAGTATCTGAAAACCCTAAAGACAATGTATGCATAAAGGAATTCAATAAGAAAAAAGAGTTTTCTTTTCCTATAAAAAATCACCTAGAACTGAACGAAAAACTTCATCTTTTTGACTTTGAGAGAAGCGCTAAAACAACAGGTGCCGGATGGCCCTTATACACTGATAAAGGGGCTCAATTAGAATGGGCTCTTATCAACTACATGCTGGACATACATAAAAAAAACGGCTTTAAATTCATATTACCTCCTATTCTTGTAAATGAAGATGTTATGTACGGATCAGGACAGCTTCCAAAATTTAAAGACCAGTTATTTAAGATAAATGACGAAGATTACAACCTTTTTTTAATACCTACAGCCGAAGTTGCACTGAACGGACTTCATTATGATGAAATAATAAAAGAAGAAGACCTTCCTTTGAAATATGTGTCTTATACACCATGTTTTAGAAGAGAAGCTGGAGCGGCAGGAAAGCAGGAAAGAGGCCTTATTAGAATGCACCAGTTCAACAAGGTAGAACTATTTTGCTTCACAAAACCTGAAGACAGCCCTGCTGTATTTGAAATGATGATAAAATCAGCAGAAGAGGTCCTAGAGGGCCTTGAGCTTCACTATAGGAACATGCTTTTAGTAACTGGAGATATGTCATTCGGGTCTGCTAAAACAGTAGACATAGAGGTATGGCTTCCGGGCCAGAACAGATACTATGAGGTATCTTCTGTATCCAACTGCACCGATTTTCAATCACGAAGATCAAAAACACGCTTTAGAAGAAACGATCAAAAGCCTGAACTTGTACATACCCTTAATGGATCAGGCGTAGCTACATCAAGACTTATGATTTCCCTTATTGAAAACAACCAAAATGAGGACGGTTCTGTAACTGTACCAACGGTGCTTCAAAGCTACCTAAAAGAAAGCTTGAAAGAGCTCAAATAAGGTTAAAATTTTTTCTTTAATTGCATTAAAAGAATAATTTTACACCCATTGGAACTAGCTGAACATTAAGGCTTTGCATTGCATATTAAGCAGACAACCATAAAGTCTGCTAAAAAAGCTTGTCATCTTTTTTCTCATTTGTTATATTTACAGATACATATTAGCAAACAAACTATATGAGTGCTACCTTGAGAAGCTTAATAGACAAAAAAAGATTTACCAAATCAGAGAAAGAACTAGCCGTTCTTATCGGGTTAGTTGAGCAGTATATAAAAACAGGACTTCCTGTAGGATCTAATTCCTTAAAGGAAAATGGATTTAATCATTTAAGCTCAGCTACAATACGTAATTATTTTGCAAAGCTTGAAAAATGCGGATTTTTAAAGCAGCAGCATATATCCGGAGGAAGGATACCAACTTATGCAGCATATAAAGAATATGCAAAGCATTTCTTATGTAACGGATCTGTAAGCGATAAAGAAGCTAAACACCTCCATTCCATACTCAAAACTGAAACGAAAAAGATTAACAATTATTTACATCAGGCAGCAGAATATTTAGGAGAAATGACCTCTTGTGCTGTATTTTTATCATCCCCTAAGTTTGATCAGGACTTTGTCAGAAAAATTAAATTAATAGAATTGGATAAAGAGCAGCTTGTAGCAGTTTTAATAACCGATTTTGGAGTTATTCATACTGAATCAGTATTTATTAACAGGCCTCTTACAGAAAAAAATCTACAGGAAATTGAAGAGTTTTTCTTATGGCGAATTAACAATCATAACAAACCGAACATAGAAGATCCTGCAATTATTAAGATTGCACAGAGAATATATAATGAAGTGATGGTAAGGCACGTTGTCAACTACTCAAACTTATTCTCAGAAATATATAAGACAGGACTCTCAAAACTGTTGAACTTTGCAGAATTTAAAAACCCTGCGATTCTGTCTCACAGCTTATCTTTACTGGAAACGCCGAATCAGATGCAAAAGCTATTAGATGAAGCTGTTAAGAAAAATGATTTAGTTTTCTGGGTTGGTGAGGATTTAAACGCTTACAGCTCATGTTCACAAAACTGTACTATTATCGCTGTCCCATACCACATAAACAGCATACCGGTTGGTGCTTTTGCAATACTTGGGCCTTTACGTATGCCGTATAAGAAGAACTTCGCAATATTAAGACTGTTTAGTGAAATTTTAAGCGAATCAATAACAAACTCAATTTATAAATATAAGATTTCATTTAGAAAAAAATGCTCTCAGGACAGCATTTTA
>CAYPMA010000176.1:0-2304 GCA_964411685.1 uncultured bacterium | reverse complement strand
TAAAAATATAAATATTAAGTATAGAATGATTTAGAAAATGAGAATATAGTTGAGAAAGAAATAACTCTTTCTCAACATTTATAATTCATTAATAAAACTTTCATGGCTTAGTTGAAGTAAGGGCTACTAATGAGTTAACAAAACTATCAACATCTCCATGCATTGCGGCTGTCCAATTATTTTTGGATAGAGCTGTTTTATATAAATTATTTGCAATAAATAAAAATGCTCCCGAAATTAATGTTGTAGAAATTCCAAGCGTAAGTGTGGTTTGTAAAATTGGAAGAGCTAGAAGTAATGGTGATAGCGAAATGCCTGTTAATAATATTCCTAAAGACATAAAAACTTTTAAAGAAATGGATATAATAGTATATTTCTTTTTAAGTTCTTTTTCATCATCAATTCTAGCTTGCCTAAGCCCTGTATAATATGCTCTCATATCAAATGGATCGCTTCCCTGTATAGTATCTGGTGTAGACATAATTACCTCAATAATTAGTTTTAATTTTTGTGACACAATGATGATGTAAAACAGCTATTATAGTAAACTAAATTTATTTATATTAGTTTCTCTTGTTTTTGATATTAATTATCAAATCTCATTAATGATATGAGAAAAATATCAATGTATTTATAATATGTCGCAAATTTTTATAAAAAGGAGTTATTTTTATGAAAGAAATTTATAACAAGGATATTTTTCCCGGACAATGGATTGATTTTATAGGAGGTAATCTGGAAAAGAAGTTTCCTGGGCCATTCAAAGTCCTTGAGCGTGATGATTTTTTTTGGGATTCTTGCCGTTGTTATTTTATGGATCAACAAGGTAAATTAGTTGATTATTGTCCAAGAATGAAAAGTCTGAATGGACAACCACTTAGTTGGGATTATCAGATGATGCTTCTGAGCGATGAAGAAGTTGAAAAATTACATCCTATAGAGGAGTTGCGCCAAAAAGCTTTGGAACAAATAAAACATTTAGCTCAATATAATGGTCCTGGTAGACTTTATAATCCTGATGATGAAAGTAAAACAATGTCTAGAGCACAAGCTAGAGAAAAATACGGGATAGCTATTACGGAATAGCTCTTACAGTATTAAGATAATTAAATGAAAATATTTTACAATGTAATCATTATTTGTTTTCTGTGTTTTAACATATTTGCTAAAGACAAAATGATAAAAGAAAATGAGTTGCATGTTTTAATTTTAGGCGGCAACTCTTTTTTAGGTCCACACTTGACCAATGAATTATTAAATAATGGACATAAAGTAACTCATTTTAACAGAGGAAATGAATGTTATTGTTCTTTTCCTGAAGTGGAAAAGCTTAAAGGTAATCGCGATGGCAATCTAAATGCTTTAGAAGGACGAAAGTGGGATGCTGTTATTGATACTTCAGGGTATCTTCCAAGGATTGTTGAAGCTTCTTCTAAAATTTTGTCTAAAGAATCAGACCACTATACATTTATTTCAACAATTAGTGTTTATGAAAGTTTTAATGAACGTAACATTGATGAAAATTTTGCTTTAGCAAAATTAGACAATAATGAAGACGAAAAAATAACAGATGTAACTTACGGGCCTTTAAAAGCAAGATGTGAAAAAGTAGTAAAAGACTATTTTCCTGATAATTCATTAATTATTAGGCCTGGATTGATCGTTGGCCCTTATGATACAACCGATAGATTTACTTACTGGGTAAGGCGTATTGCAGAAGCCGGCAAAGTAATAATACCTGATAATCCTAAACAAAAGCTGCAAATTATTGATGTTAGAGATTTATCAAAATGGATTGTTAAAATGATAGAAGAGAAGGCTATTGGTACATATAACGCTACTGGGCCAAAAGAAGACCTTACCTTTGAAAAGTTTGTTTTAGAATGCAGCAAATTTGCTAAAAAGAAACTGGATCTTATTTGGATTGATGAAAAGCATATGATTGATATGTATGTTGATAATTGGAATAAATTTCCATTATGTCTTTCAAGCAAAAGCAATAATCTTGGCATATTTAGTATTAATAGTAAAAAGGCTCAAGATAAAGGGCTTTCTTATCGATCTCTTTCTGAAACTATTTTGGATACATTAAACTGGGATGATAAAAGAATAGATAGAAAAATAAAAACAGGTTTAAGTAATAAAGAAGAAGAAATTCTTATAAAGCAAATAAGCGATTTTGATAATGATTGATTCCTTTAGAATTCAGTGAAAATTTCTGTTTTTTATACTATTAAAATGTTTTTAGAGTAACTAGTTAGTTACCTATGGGCATATGGAGGGGGAGCTCCAGTTAAAACTGCT
>CAYPMA010000175.1:0-2353 GCA_964411685.1 uncultured bacterium | reverse complement strand
TGGTTTTGTCATATTGTTTTGTTTGTTAATAATAACAAATATTATAGCTAATAATTCTTTTAATTTGCAAGATAATTATAATTAAAATTATTTATATACAATTATGTTAAATAATAATTGCTAGTTAAGATAATTATTTGATATAATCAATGCAAAAATAATAAAAAATAGAAAAATGAAAATTAAAAATTTTATTACTAAATTTTTTAAAAAGATTTTTATATATCTTGTAATTCCTTTTTTTGCTCTAACAGCCTCATTTAAAGGGGCTAATTACGAGTATCTTAAAGGTAAGATATCTCATACTTCTGAGTCTAAAGATGAAATTAGCATCATTCAGTGGAATGTGTGTCTTGCCGGGTCTCATTCAAAATCAGCTGGCGGAGTAGAAAATTCTGATGAAAGGCTTGATAATATTATAAAAAATATAGAAGAAGCTGATGCAGATATAGTTGTTTTACAGGAAGCTTATGATAACTCCTCTGCAAAGGAAATATTCGAAAAGCTGCAGGATAAATATGCAAATATTTACATGGAAATTGGGTCTGAGGCAAGTACTAAAAAAGGATCTTTTATAGCTAAATTCAACCCCTATTATAAAAGCGGGTTAATGATCCTTAGCAAACATGAAATTAATAACCCTGAGTTTCACTCGTTTTCAAATATTGAAGGAGCTCAATCAATAGTTAATAAAGGTGTTTTCGTATGGGACTCCGTAATAAATGATAAAATATTTTCTTTCGCAGCAACTCATTTGAATCCATCCGAGGATGATAATCAACCAACTAAAGAAGAGATGGAAGTACGAAAAAAAGAAATCTCTTTTATATATAATATTTTAAATCAAAAAACTGCTGATTATCAGTTTTTATTTGGTGACATGAACATTGATAAACAGAAAGAGGAGTTTGCAAGTTTTGGAGATAGAAAGTTTGATTTAGTTGAATTAAAAGGAAAAGACCACCCAACTAATGCTACAGAAGTTTTAAAAGAGGAAAAAGAAAATTCATCCGTGTTCAAATTTGATTATCCTTTGCAATTTAAAAAAAGTATGTTTTCACTATATTCTCAATATCAAGTCCTTAATCAGGGATTTGATTTAAAAAATAAAAGTAAGTCTTTGTCAGACCATCATCCAACTTTAACAATAATTGCTTTAAATGAAAAAAAAGCTATTTATGTCTCGTTTATTAAAGCTTTAAATAATGTGAGTTCTATTACAAGAACCGTGTCCTCTATATCAAAATTATAACTACCCGCTAGAAAACCCACGGTTTTAATCGTGAAATGAGAGCGTCTTTTTTTCTTCTTCTAAAAGATGCAGTCATTGCGGGTATATCCATAACAGATTAAAGCTGAATGATAGAATCTGGGAGTGTCCTTCATGTAAGAGGGCTCTCGATAGGGATATCAACGCAGCTAAAAACATATCAACCGTCGGGCTGGCGGGGTTAGCCTTTGGATAGAGCGGAAGACTCGGCAACAATAATTTGTTGCAAAGCTGCTCTCAGTGAATTAGGAATCCATTTGGCTTTAGCTGTGGGAGCTGTCAAAATTTCTTGATATCCAACGTTCATTACATTACTATGTTTTATTTATAAAAGGGTATATGTAAATGTTTAAGAGGATTGTAAAGGAGTTAATTCATCACGGACCGTTTACCGCTTTGGGCGGAATCTCAGGAATAATCTTCTTGATTATCTTTCATAATATATCTGAATCTGTTTCATATAATCTATTTTACATAGCACATCCATTGCATGTCTTATTCAGCGCTATAGTAACATCGTCTTTATATAGAATTTATCAGAAAAAGGATTCGAATTTTTTCAAATCATTTATTAAGGTCTTGTTAGTTGGGTATGTAGGTGCTGTTGGCATTTCTACAATAAGTGATTCACTATTTCCATATTTAGGGGAAACTTTATTAAATCTTCCATTGAGAGAGGTACACCTTGGCTTTATTGAAAAGCCAATACTGGTTAATGGAGTCGCAATACTTGGAGTGGTTTTTGGTTTTTTTATTCCAATAACAAGACTTCCTCATGCAATGCATGTTTTTTTGAGCACTTTTGCATCTCTATTTCATGTTTTAATGGCTATAGGAAAAGACGTGTCAATTTTTATATATGCAGCAATATTTTTATTATTATTTATTTCAGTATGGGCACCATGTTGCTTTAGCGATATTGTATTTCCAATGCTTTTTGTTAAAAATAATAAATAATAAGCCTTTATTTATAATATTTTTTTTATTAAAGTTAATATGCAAATAAGGGGTTTTGCATATGGAAGTTAATAATGATCAAATTACTTTATCAAATATAAAAGAAGAGATCGCTAATTCTATAAC
>CAYPMA010000174.1:0-2358 GCA_964411685.1 uncultured bacterium | reverse complement strand
AAACGCAAAAAAAATAACAAACAGCAATTATGGATATGTAGGATATATTAATCCATCTGCAGAGGATTTAACAAGTGCAACCTTATCAGATGAATTAATTACAGAGCAGGCATCTAATATCATAAAAGATCAACCGTCAACAAAGGACTTTTTATCTGTTCCCGTAATTATAAGCAATAAATTAATGGGTCAGATTGTTTTATCAAACCCAAAAGACAAATACACAGAAAATGATGTCGAAATGATAAAACTTTTTGCCGATATTTACGCTATTGCTGTTAATAGAAAAATTTCGGAAGATTCTTTAAAGCTAAGTGAAGCATATAAAAATGCCATCTTAAATGCAATGCCTGATATGCTTTTTAGAATTAAAAAAGATGGTACATATGTTGACTTTTACCCGGGTTATTCTGTTGATCCAGTTGTTCCAAAAGAAACTTTTATCGGTAAAAAAATTGATGAAATATTCCCTGAATATATATCAAAAACCATAATAGAGCTTATTGATAGAGCAATTGATAGCAATCAATTACAAAGTTATGAATATTGGCTTCCTGTTCCATTTCCTGACGGTGAACTTCATTTTTTTGAAGGACGTATTGTAAAATATAGAGAGGATGAAGTACTTGGAATAATTAGAGATATAAGTGATAAAAAAAGAGCCGAGATTGCCTTAAAAGAAAGTGAGAGAAGAACCAGAGTATTAATAGATACCCCAATAGATAATGTTATTTTGCTGGACAGCAAAGGAAACATAATAGATATAAATTCAACGGCATGTCTAGGCCTTAAAAAAAGCTGCGATGAAGCAAAAGGAGAAAATATTTTTAAATTATTCCCTAAAAAAATCGCAATATTAAGAAAAGAAAAGTTTGAAGAGGCGATTAATACAAAAACACCTGCCAGAATAGAAGATGAGCTGGATGGAATATGGCATGACACAATAATTAATCCAATATTTGATGAAAAGAATAATGTTGAAAGTGTTGCTATTTTCGCTAGAGATATAACCTTAATAAAAGAAAATGAATATAAATATAAAACATTGCTCGAGAAATTGCAAAAAACGACTGTATCTGTCAAATATGTTGAAAATGTCATCAATTCTATGACCGAGGCTCTCTTTGTGACAAATTTAAATGGAATAATAGAAACCACGAATGATGCTTCATCGAAACTACTCGGTTACACTAAAAAATCTATAATCGGAAATAAACTCTGCAAATATTTTGATGATGATAAAGAAGCAGACATGATGTGCGGTGAATTAATCGGAAAAGGCAATATATACAATAAAGAGATAATCTTTAATAAAAAAAATAATACAAAAATCAATGTCTTGTTCTCGGGGTCGTCCATGTGTGATGAGAACGACAATCTTATAGGCCTTGTATGTATTGCAAAGGATATAACTGATTTAAAAAGAGCACAGGAGGAAATAGAATTAAGCAATATGCGTTTTATGCAGATTGCGGAAAATATAAATGAAGTCTTCTGGTTAACAAACATTGAAAGAAACAACATATATTTTGTCAGTCCTCAAGTTGAAAAAATAAGCGGCGTAAGTATTGATGAATTGTATTGTGATCCTAAAAATTGGAATAAGTTAATTCATATTGAAGATAAAGAACGCGTATTGTCTGGATTTAAAAATTTTTCAAGCAATGAATGGGAGATTGATTATAGAATTATTAAATTTGGAGAATTAAGATGGATAAAAGAGAGAGCCTTTAAAATCAAAACTTTAGATGACAATATAGAAAATCTTATTATTACTACAATTGATATAACGGATTATAAAAAGGCTCAAGAAGAAGCAGAAATTAATAGACAAAAACTCCTTCAAGCCGATAAGCTCACATCCCTTGGAGAATTATCAGCAGGTATAGCCCATGAGATAACACAGCCTTTAACGGGTATAACAATGGGATTAAATAATATAGTTTATGATCTTTCCAGTGAAAATTTGGATTTAGAATATATTAAAACAAGATGCAACGATTTATTAAACTATACGGAAAGGATCAATAAAATTATTCAACATATAAGAATTTTTTCACGAGAACAAAAATCAACCTTTTTTGCAAAATTTAATATAAATGAACCGATAAATAATGCTTTATCTTTAATAAGCAATCAGTACAAAAATCATAACATAAATATAAAATTAAAATTAGAAAATGATTTACCATTTATAAATGGAAACATTTATAAGTTTGAACAAGTTGTTTTAAATCTTTTAGGTAATGCAAAGTATGCTGTTACCAAAAAAACAGAAATTCTAAAAAGAAAATCATACATAAAAGAGATAACAATAAAAACTTATTCAGATGAGAATAATATATATTTAGAAGTTAA
>CAYPMA010000173.1:0-2569 GCA_964411685.1 uncultured bacterium | reverse complement strand
CACCTTCCTTAATGACCCGTGGATTCATATCATCTTCAAAAAGATGGTAATTTATTGGGATCCGAACCAGGTTCAGTCCCAGACTGTGAATGTATTCTGCATCTGGTTCTGTGAAATAGTTTTTGAGAAAAGTATCGAAGAAAAGATTGTATTTCTTTTCTCCCAAAACATTCAGCAGCCCTTCGCGCATAGTTTCTTCATTGGACGGATAACCATCAATGAAATTCTCCATATGAAGCATTCCGCCCAGTCCAAAACCACGTAAATAAACAGTATCGCTCTTCTGGTTGACTATTTGATCACCAGAAATCCTAAGCCAGTTTTCATTTGTTAAACTCTTTTTATATTGTGTTTTCTCAGAACAAGCGGATAACAAAAATATGACCTGGAGGATTAGTAGCAGTAAGAAATTTGTCCGTTTCATTGTTGTTTAGGTTAAAATGTTAAGATTAAATTTGCTTATCTGTTCTGTTTTTAAATGTTGTACAACGATTGTGTAAACGCCATAGTGGCGTTTATTTCTGACTTGTGCGTAGTGTCATTTTCGTTGTTTTCGTTCATGCAGTAAATATAGAAAAATTCCAATACTTAAATGTTATAGTCAAAGGTCCAAAGTGTTAAGCGGACTTTTTATTTGATCGAAACCCTTGGTGGTTACGTGGGTATATATTTTATTGGTCTCATATTGAACGTTTACACCACCATGATATCTCTTGTTTGTTGTAAGGTAGTCTGGAACTGGTTTACGTAATGTTGTATCAAACGTCATGTCTTGTAACTGGATGAAAAGCTTTTTCCCTTTTGAGGTCAGAAAGTCAAGGTCATTTTGTATCAACTCCAGATTATGTTGGTTTTCCGTTGGCTCTAATTCTCTCCACATATATTTCAATTGTGCGCCAATAATCTTGTCGTTGTTTAAAAAACTTGTGTCATGAATCTTTTCTAGATCAAGTTCAAAATAAATAAAGTGTTTAATCTTCTTCTGAGCAAAAGCATTATTGTATGCAAATAGCAAGAGTGTCAGTGCTATTAAAATTTGTCTCATAAAAGTATATTAGTCCCGTTTAAATCCATCTTCTTCAATGATATTGTTGGGTGTCAAGATAGAAAATATTTTGGAGCCGTGTTATAAGCCGTTTTTTTAAATCTAGGTGGACGAGCAGTTTCATGTCACGATGAAAGTGTCTTGGTGACACCAGTCCCTGTAGTCATCGGCACTTGAAATTTTATTGTTTTCTAATCTTAAATAATCCGGCTCCTATATCATATCCGAGAGATCCAGGTATAATATGCATATAATCAATTGGGAGCGGCTCATCAACATCAAGTAAGAGCGGCTTATCATCCTTACCTATTAATCTCAATGAAACTTCACCTTTTTTTGTTACGTTATTCTCTTTTATTTCAAATTCGCCAGGATTCAAACGCAGAATATCTGGTATCCCCGTATAATATTGATTGTTTACTATTACACAATTATCTATAGCGTATTTTGTTATATTGAAATCATTTTTAACCCAAACATATTTACAATTGGAAACAATATTTTTCTCAAATTTAAAATCTTTATCTGGCGATACAGTCCAAACGGCCTGAGATGCGCCATAAATTATTGAATTGGTAAGACAATTGCCATTCTTAATACCATTTCCTGAATCCTGAAAAAATACTACAGTATTTCTTAGTTTATAAAAGATGCAGTGATCAATGTTAACTTCATTGCCATGAGCAATGACCCCTGCCTGCATTTGAGAAATATCTGCATCCCCTACAAACATACACTGCTCCACTAATAAATCCGTTTTTGATTTATTAAACCTCGCAATTGGGAAATACCTGGTATTGGGATAAAAATAACCGTGAAATTTAATCCCTCTGATTGTAACGTGGCTTTCATCGATTAAAAAGCTGACAACAAAATTATAATTTACCGGTATTTCGCCTTTTTTTGACTCAATAGCAATTACCGGCATTTTTTCTGGTGTCCATGATGTATCGTCTGGTAAAATACTAGCTTCTATTACTATACGTTTGTCAGTCATCTCCTTTTCCGTTGAAACTGATACATGACTATCCATGACATAGATTCCGGGATTTATTTTCATGGTATAAATATTATTATCCCTGCTTCTGATTATTTCAGCAGCTTTTTGTATTGAGAAAACAGGAGCTTCTTTAGTGCCGGGATTATTATTATCTCCGGTATTACTGTCGACATAAACTGACTGTGCTTGAACTGTCAAATGGTAAATCATAGCTAAAAAAATTATAAATAATGTTTTATGCATAAAGTTTGATTTTCAGGTTTTTATCGAGTTTGTATGTAATCTTTACTGCCAACTACCCCATATCGATCGTATTATATGTAAATCTATTAGACTTAACTAATTATCCTGCAATTTCGGAAATATTTTTATACAGCAATAAAACCATCTAAGTATCACGATTCCCATGGCTTATAACGGCCCGGCGGTTTGGTTAGTTGCCCGCCCGGCTGACTCCGTTCGGACGGGCCGTCTGCGCCTGCCCTCGCCGAAGGCGGGGCTGGCCGGCAGCCCTATTGACTTTG
>CAYPMA010000172.1:0-2591 GCA_964411685.1 uncultured bacterium | reverse complement strand
TATTTTGAAGAATTAAAATTCTGCAGTTTCAAACAAGACAAATGATCTCTCACTTGGATTAGTTGAAATAGATGAGAACATATTAAGGTAATATCATGACAGAATTGAAAATCTTCTTTTGAATTTTCCATTATATCCTGAACTTGTGATAGAATATGTACTTGAAAAAAAGACAAGAATTTGCAAATTTACAAATAGAACTCACTGGAGAAAATAAATGGATAAGAATGAACATAATTTTCATTTTATAAAAGATAAAATTGAAGAATCAATTTTAGATAGTAGAAGGATTTTTTTATCTGATGCTGTGGATCAACATACTGCAAATGATATAATTCGCAAGTTATGGTACTTAGAGGCAAAAGACTCTAAAAAACCTATTATTTTTCTTATTAATTCACCTGGCGGAGCAATAGACAGCGGTTTTGCTATTTGGGATCAGATAAAAATGATAAAAGCTCCTGTTTATACTTTAGTTACAGGGCTTGCAGCTTCCATGGGTTCACTATTAAGCTTGTCAGCTGAGAAAGGAAAAAGGTTTGCAACAGCAAATGCAAGGATAATGATACACCAGCCCTTAATATCAGGAGTAATACAAGGTCAGGCAACAGACTTGGATATTCAGGCAAAGGAAATGTTGAAGACTAGAGAGATTATCGTTAATGTTTATGCTGAGGCTACAGGAAAAGACAAGAAAGTTATTGCTAAAGCAATAGATAGGGATAATTGGATGACAGCACAAGAAGCAAAAACCTTTGGCCTGTTAGATAAAATAGTATCATCTTATGATGAAGTATCATGATAGTATCATTTTACAAATATCATGGCGCAGGAAATGATTTTGTATTAATTGATAATAGAGATTTTTGTTATTCATTAAGTAATGAACAGATAAAAAAGTTATGTCATAGAAAATACTCCATCGGAGCAGATGGAGTAATCTTTCTTTTAAGTTCTGAAAGATGTGATTTTAAAGCACAGATATATAATTCAGATGGAAATGAAGCTGATATGTGTGGGAATGCAGTATTATGCATTATGAATTATTTAAAGATGAATTTTTTACAAAAAAATGAGTTTTTAATTGAGACAAAAAAAATTGATGTTTTTGGGTTTTTTAAAGATGGAAAAATTAATTTTTGTATTGATAAAGCTTTGATTTTAAATAAAAATATTTTAATTGATGATATGAGTTTTTTTCTTTTAGATACAGGTGTTTTGCATGCTGTTTGTTTTGTTGACGACATAAAGACTTTGGATGTTGACAAACAAGGAAAAATAATAAGGCATCATAAATCTTTTCATCCAACAGGTGTAAATGTCAATTTTGTAAAATTAAATGATGATAATTCAATTAGTGTTAGAACTTTTGAAAAAGGAGTTGAAAAAGAAACATATGCTTGTGGCACAGGAGCTATAGCATCAGCTGTGGCATCGTCATATAAAAATAAATGTTCTCCTATAAAAGTAGGTTTTAGAGGGGGGGAATATACAATATCATTTTCAAAGGATAATGACATAATAAGTAAAATAATATTGTCAGGATCTTCAGAGCTCTCATATCAGGGAATTGTCCATATTTAATTCAATAGCTCGACAAATAAAAAATAATAGTATAAAACCGTTAGTAGGGGAAATAGGTTTCCGTATATTAAACATCTGTTTTTTTTTATGAATAAAAATTATCCAAATTTTGTAAGAAAACACTTAGAAGAAGCAAAGAAAATGCTTATGGAAAAAAAAGCAAGAGATGTGCTTTTTTCTGAGGGTATTTATGAAGTTGAAGTAGTTGATGATAAAGAGAAAACGAGCTTTTGGCCATTTATACAGATCGATGATAAAGGTAAGATAATTGAGGCTTTCTGCAACTGTTCTGAGGATGAATGCATTCATCTTGCAGTTGCTTATCTATCAATTTTTTCTGATGATGTCCCTATGCATGTCAGCTTTAGAAATTCATTTTGGAATGTATTATTTAAAACCGTATCGGATCATATTGGATATGATACTGAGGAACTAAAAAAATCAAAAGATGGATCGTATAAGTACTTTAGTAAAACAAAAAAAGAATTGTTTTACATTAAGGCGTCCTCTAAAAATATTTCAAAACTTAAAGAAATATTATTCCCCAAAATAAACCTGCAGGAAGAGACGTCATTTAAATTTGCAAATTTATCATTAGAAGAAATTTCATTATTGAGAAGAAAAGAAGCCCCTGTGCATGTTAAATATATACTTTCATTTTGGTTTGATCTTGCACAATGGCTTTTCTTATTAGAAAAAAGTGATAGTAAATATAGTATTTTGTTTCATGAAGAAGAAAATGAAATACCATCAAGTATTAATATTTCATTTGAAGAAGTTAATATGCATATTTACATATCAAGAGTTAATTTGCCTAAAATAATACCATATTTAAATTCAGTGAATTCAAATTTGAAAGTATTTCCTTATGAGAAAAAATCAATAAAAAGCATTAAATATGATGAAGAAAAAAGATGTTTTTATCTTGATATACAAAAAGAAGAGCTTTTAGAAGAGCAAACAGATTCAAATTACATTATTGATCAGTATAAGTATGTGCCTAAAAA
>CAYPMA010000171.1:0-2605 GCA_964411685.1 uncultured bacterium | reverse complement strand
TTGAGCATTTTTATATGCCCATTGGTGAGTTTTTTCAATATCATTATCTTCAAGATAGAACATTAAGTTATTTACAGTTGTATTATTTTCATCAAGCAATCTACTCTTTATATCTTCTGAAAATTGTGCCACTTTTTCTTCAGAAATTATTTTCCTGGATAAATAATCACTAATGGCAAGATCATAAGCTTCATCTAGTTTCATAGATCACTAGAAATATTTCACAGTTTAAATAATCTTTGATAATAAAATTCTTTTTTTTTAATTTCATTTAATTCCTGTTAAGTGAGGGTCAAAATCTTTGATTTTGAAGCGCAGCGTCCCCTTGAGTTTTAGGTGCAGTAAATAGGGTGGAAAAAGAAAACTTTCGTTAATTTAATAAACAATCAAAATTTATTACATACATGCTAAAAGAGGAAATGAAAAAATTTGAAAATTTAATAAAGAAAGCCTTGAATTTCAAAATTAGTGCTAAACAGAGAGCAGATTCTTTTAACAAACTTTTTGATGAATACATCAAAATAGATAAAGAAGGAACTAAGTGGAACGAATTTAGAATAAAACTAAGAAAAAATTTTGCAAACAAATTAACATCTAATCAGAAAAAAGAATATGCTCTTAATAAAAATCAATTAAAAAAATCATATTTTGAAATTCAAAAGGATATTCCTAAATCGCAAAAAAGTTTTTTCCCAGTAGAATTGTTCTATGAAATAAGCTATTCAATAATTCAGAAAATCTCAAAAAGAGAAGATAAAATATTGGATATTGGTTATGGAGATTTTCCTATCTTAGTAAATTTATTGAATAAAAAAGGATATAATTCTTATGGAATAGAACCGTTTGCGAAAGATTATGATAAGGAAAAAACTTTCAAATGCAAAATCAAAAATCTTCCCAAAAAATTAGAGAAGTTGAAATTTAATGTAATCTTAGCGAATATGGTTTATAGTGTGAATTATACTTCTCATCTCTCAAAAAATTTTAAGTGGGAATTAGAACACAAACAAGAAATTTTAAAGAAATTTTTTGAATTATTGGAAGATAAAGGATTTTTGATTTTGTTAGATGACATAGGCACAATTTTTTCTAAAAGAGAATTAGGTAAATATTTTCAAATTTTACTTTTTGAAAAAGATATAGAAGTAATAAATTTTGATACAAATAAAGTTGAAGATTTTGGAAAAATCACTATATTAAGAAAAAAATAGAAAGTTTTCTTTTGGGTGGACAAATAAATAAGCACCTGAAATTGCAATTAAGCGCTGTTATGTGTCAGTATGACGCAGGAGCCGTACTTATTTGTAGAATTTCTTAATTAAAAAACCAACAACTAATGTAATAATCCCATTGGGAATTGTTGCTAGAAGTAAAAATGCCATTGCCATGGAAGGACAGTCTACGCCTGTAAAACACATAGGATAAAAGAAACTTCCGATGACAAACGCAACTAATTCAAGTACCACAAACAATACAAGTGGAAACCAGTTGGATTTTATGAACTCCTTCATATAATTTACATATTACAATCAATTATATAAAGTTTTTTAATACTACAAGTAAATAAGTCTCAAAAGAGGCTCCGAGTAATATTGCACATAACTACGCGGTTTAGAGAACTTACGCAGTAAGTTGGGTGGAGGCTGCAAGCCGGAACCTCTAAAGCGCTGTTAAACGTGCCTGGAAGGCTGACCGAAGGGAGAGTGGTTTTTAGGGGATATGTATTTGTGAGCTTTGCGAACCTATCTTTTGGATAAACTCATGACTACTTTTAAATATGCGAACTTAATTATGAGCAATATGTCAAGACTGGCTGTAGATGTGGTCTTATTACCTCCTGATGATATTATGGATTGGGTTATTACTATCAATCGTGGTCTTAAGAAGGTATCAAAGAGTCATTTCTTGCTGAATAAGACAGATTACATTCCACATATAACTTTAGCGATGGGTTCTATTAATGAAGCTGATGTACCTGATATTAAAAAGAAATTATACGAGATGTTATCAAAAATGAAGCCTGTGCAGATTGAGTTCAATTCAGTGAAAAAGAGTATACTGCCTGATGGTCATTATGCATCTGGTATTGTTGTTAGTAAAACTAAGATGCTGCAAGAACTACATGAGACTGTCATGGATGTGATGTCAGAATATTTCACTTACAAAGGAACTCCCGAGATGTTTTTTACACCTCCTACTGTGGAAAGATTGCCTTTGTCATGGATACTTAATTTTCACAAGAATTCAGTGTACAAGAAATATCATCCTCATTTATCATTAGGTTTAGGTATCCCAGATCAGATTAAATTACCAATAAAATTTTCTGCGTCAAGAGTAGCGTTGTGTCATCTAGGAAATTATTGTACCTGCAGAAAAATACTATACGAAACAACACTAAAGTGAGTTTGTCCCCTTCCCCTAAAAATTATTATGTTTAACCCTTGTTAAATGACCGAATGAGGCCTTTTTAGGCTGAAATGAGGGGAAGTTCCGCAAAGATCAAATGATCTAGAATTTGATTTAAAAAGAGGCGGAATTTCATTTAATTCTTGTTATGCTCTCCCGATAGGGATTGATTTTTAGTGCAACGATGCCGAAGGCAAAA
>CAYPMA010000170.1:0-2619 GCA_964411685.1 uncultured bacterium | reverse complement strand
GTTTCAACTTTTCTTGTACCTTGATAGGAAATCGCCCGCAATCCCTTACTGGCCATACTGCCAACCGTTAGATGTAATGTAAACATAACAACTCGACAGACAAGTGCAAATTGAAAGAATATTGACACATGGAATTTAACACTTTGATTGGTTGGTGCAAATTTGGAGGAATTTATTTTGTTTTTTTCTTCACTCACTAAAAAGAAAATGGTAACCCAACCCACAATGGCACATTTGCTTTTACCCCGATACACAGAGCCATTGCTTCGGCAAAATCAAAAGAGTCATTTTTGTCTCCTCGTATAATGATGTTGACAACTGTTTGAAAAATATTTTTTATCAATTATAGTCATTCATTAAAATTGTCTAAATTTGTCAAGACAATATTTTCAAGAATGGGAAAAATAGGTGAAATAATAAGAGCAGAAAGAGAAAAAAAAGGAATGTTATTACGACAACTTGCCTCTCAACTGGACATTGATGCCTCAACATAGATTATCACGGCAATTTATGATGCGTTACTTATGAATAAGTCGCCCCATGAAATTCTATGTTAAGATTATTCATTTGCTCGAATTTTTGTTTCTCGAATTTTTTCATTACTTCAAGAATTAATGGTAAGTTTCTTTTCTTTTTCAAGAAGATTTTTATTTTATCATTTTTGATTTTTATATCAGCTGAGTTAAGAATGAATTTGTCAAATATTCCCTGATCAGCTATATGCGAATATCTTTCTAAGTCCAGGGCAAAAACTCTAAAGAGATTATGAGTAAGGATACTCATGGTTAGATCAAAGTCAACTTTTATTACCATTGATGATGAAACTAAATTTAAATGGAAAAAGTCAATTTGTTCACTTATTGCTTTTTCAACTATCCAGCGTTTTGTATATTTTCTTACTATTGTTTCAACTCTTAAATCAAAATCATTTGTGATTATAATTGCAGGTTTTATTTTTCCGTGACCAGTGATACTTATCTGACGAATTATATCTTGGTAACCTTTTAGGAATATTTCCTGATCAATTACTTTTAGGCTTCTTTTCTTGTTTCCTGCCATTTCAACCCGAATCGTTTTTTTATCTTTTTGGGGTGTCTTTTCAATATCTTCAATGATATTTTTTCCACGTCGGCGAATAGTAATAAATTTTACCTGATTATTGTCAAGTTTTTTTAAGTTCTGATAATTAGTGAATTTGCTATCGAAAACAAGATATTTTAATTTACTATCTTCTTGTAGAGTTTGCGTTTTGTAAAAATCCAAAAACTCCAGAATTTCTGCACTTTCATTCTTGTGAATTACGTTTGTATTACCATAATTAATAATTCCTGAGTCAGGATCATGAGCAAGAATAGCAAGCATACTAGCCATGGCTTTGCCTCTTTTCCCAGACCAATTATTTTCTAAATGATCATTATCCCCCCAGTATGGAATGGTTGTAAAATCAAGATTTGCTGTATCGCTAAGCAAATCATTCTTGCTCCATATTTTATGTAATGATTTAAGGAATTCTAAATTCATTTCTGTTGTTACCCTATCTGAATAGGAGGTGAACCAAGCTGCTTTGGGTAAAACATTTAATCCTGCAAATAAACCAAGCCCTCTATCCATACACCACCTGTCATCTGAACTATAACGTCTGATATTGGAGGCTTTTAATGCAATAAAAGATAATATGGAATTAGTTTTGTCAATAACTTTAGTTCCAGGGTATTGACTTTTAACAATAGCGTCATAAATTCCAAATTGCTTAAGATATGGGAGTAGGCATAATATTCCGGCAGAGGTGCTCTTAAATTTTTCAGGGACAAAAGATAATTGATAGCTTTTTTCTGCTTTAATTTTAGGAAGCTTTAATTCCTGTTTTACTAATTTTGTTCTTCTGGGTAAACGAGAAAAACCTTCTTGGTTTATAATATTATAGATAGTTCTTTCTGCTATACTATAACCTTTTCCATCAAGAATAACTTTAATTTCTTCAACAGAATGATAGCTTTTTCTTAAGCTAATTATTATTTCTTTTGCTTGAGAAACTTCTGAGGTAGGTTTTCTACCTTTTATTGTTGGCTTAAAAAATATATCCTCAACATTACTGTTTTTGAGTTTCTTATTAAACTCAGTAATGATGGTTGTGAATCCTCGGTGTTTATATCCAAAAAAATCGGCTACTTCTTTAGCAGTCTTTTCTTCAACATAATGCATCCGTAAAGCTTCATATTGCTTTTGGGCTATTGAAGATGGGTTAAGAAAATAATCTTTTGTATTCATAATATAACGTGTATTTATTGCCGTGATAAATATATATTAAATATATCTAAATCATGCATCCAAGCAAGCATTATTTATAAACATCTTTATAAACAGCCGACACAAGCATTTATCAAAATTACTGATAAGATTTTGCAGACATTGTAAATACATATTATTGCATTATATATGCGTTATTTGAAATTAAAAGAAGCGGAGGAATGTTTAGTAATATATTGATTACGTGTTGATTGCGTTAATGGAAATGGCGACTGATAGCTTGAAGCAACGTGTTATAATTTCCGTGATTTTCTGTGATTAAAAGAAAAAAAACATTACTTTTGGAGCAGGTAACGTTCTTTGAAACAACAA
>CAYPMA010000169.1:0-2625 GCA_964411685.1 uncultured bacterium | reverse complement strand
ATGCCTAAGTTTGAAACAAGATCAGTTACTAAGACTGATAATCCAATGATAGATTCCAATGATATTAAAGATGAATTCCAGGGACAAGAAATAATTACAAAAGAACAGGCGAAAGCAAAACTTGAAGCATTACCACAGAATATTAAAGACGGATTTAAGGCACTTGGCTATACCGCTAATCTTGTATGGGAAGTTTGCACGGAAGCAAAGTGGGATAATAATAAAATAATGGATGTTATAAATGCAGATGCAGAAGCAGCGAAGAAAAGTCCGTTGCATAATAATGATGCAGATTTACCGGAAGGATTCAATATACCATTTTGAGGTAAATATGATAACAAAAAATCATAAAATTAAATGCGATATATGTGGTAAATTTATATCATATAAAAATATGAAAATATTTTACCAACCGAATTCATATTTTACTATTGAAAAAATAGAACATTATTGTAAGGAGCATAAATAATATATGAACTTGTATGAATTAAAATCACTTGAAAATAAAATAGACACAATCGCTGAGAACAATCTTGGCGAAGTACCAGAAGCACTCATGGAAGAACTTGTGGCGGAGCAGTGTAAATCAGTCCAGAATATAGAGAATCTTGTAAAATATATTCGTAATCTTGAATTAGGTGTGAACATGTGCGACACGGAAATCGAACGCATAAATAAAATGAAAGAAAAAGCCGGGAAACGTATTAATGGAATTAAAAAATATCTTTTGCCCTATGTAGCTAAGCATAAAAAAATTGAAGCTGGTACTTTTACATTATCAACAAGAAAAAGTGAATCAGTTAATATTATCGATAAAGAAAAAATACCGATTAATTACAGAACCGTAATTCCTGAAACATGGAATCCTGATAAAAAATTGATTAAACAGGATATAAAAAAAGGCGTTATAGTTCCAGGGGCAGAATTAAAAGAATCAGATAACTTACAAATCAAATGAAGCCTGAAATAAAGAGAATAAAAAAATGTTATGTATTAAAAATAAAGGTGAAATAGAAATCGAATCATTATTTCTTTTAGGAGCTTCAACAAAAAGAAATGATAATGAAAAAATAGGTATGTTCGGAAGTGGAAATAAATATGCTATTGCTTCACTTTTAAGAAAAAAAATCCCATTTAGAATTTTTTCCGGATTAACAGAATTTGAAATTACTACTAAAGAAATTAAATTTCGAGAAAATGAATTTAATGTTATTTATATCAATGGAGAAAAGACTTCTTTAACAACTGATATGGGGCATGAATGGGAAACTTTCTTTTGCTTAAGAGAATTAATTTCAAACGCAATAGATGAAGGTGAATATTCAATATCAGTAAATAATAGAATATTACCGGAAATAGAAACTACCAAAATTTACATTGAAGAAACAGAGGAAATAACAGAAATATTTAACAATATAACTAAATACTTTTGTTTTGACGAGATCCCTTTAAATACTTTTAAAACGTGTTATGGCGAGGTATCAATTTATAATCATGATGGTAATGAAGAAATATTTTATCGTAAAGGAATAAGATGTAACAAAGAAAATACTGATAAAACATATTTTCGATATAACTTTGATAATATAAGTATAAATGAAAGTAGAGTTTATGATTATAGTTATGAGCCTTATGAAAGAGTCGCTGAAGTTTTATTATTATCAGAAGATAAAAATATTATTGAAACTTTTATAAAAAATCAGGATGAATATAAAGATTTCAGAGATGCTAAATTTTGTTATACTTCTTCAAAACCATCTAAAACATGGGTTGATGTTATAGGTAATAAACGATTACTTCCTGTTTCTCTTGCAAAAATAGCATCTATACCAAGAGAAGATTTATTTAAATCAATTATGCTTCCCGATGATTTGGTAAGTAAATTAAAACAATTCTATCCTGACTTAGAATCATGGGGAGATAAAGAAACTAAATTTTTATATTATGAAGCTACAAAAGAACAAAAAGATATAATTGACAATTCTATATTATCATTATGGGACATGGGAATTCCTGTAAATGAAGATGAGATAAAAACTGTTAATTTTAAAAATGAAGATGTAATGGGAATGTATCATGGAGGAGAGATATTATTATCAGTTAATTATATTAAAAATCAAAAAACTGTAGAATTGATTATTCTTGAAGAATATATTCATAGTTTAGGTTATAGTCATGGATCCAGAGAATATGATGATTTTTTAATTGAATGTTTACATAGCATGCTTCACAATGAAAATCCAGAACAATTAAAAAAAATAAAATGAAGCCTGAAACAATCACAAAATACTGTCTCATCTGCCAAAAAGACACAGATCACAAAGTCAGGCAGTTGAAATCCGGGAACGAGTATACCTGTTTGGTATGCAAAAGCAAAAAATATGTACCGGATAACATAAAGCCGGAATACAAGGAGAAAGAATAATGAATGAGAAAGAGAAGATTGAAATAGATCGGAAAGAAGACTGCGTAAACTGTAAGAAACTTGAAGGCTTAGGAATTATAGCTAAATCAGATATATGCAGGAATTGTGAATATAATTGGTATCAGAATAAACTTATTCAAGAACTTCAAGCAAAGAAAGAGCTGGTTGAGGCGTTGGAGGCTACCGTTCAAGTATTAAAA
>CAYPMA010000168.1:0-2639 GCA_964411685.1 uncultured bacterium | reverse complement strand
ACCAAGTCACTCCGCCGACGCCGGGCGTAACGGGCGATAGGGTGGCAAGGAGCAAGCGTGGCGACAACGAAAGCAGATACTGCATCAAGTCAACGGACGCGAGAGCCTGATACTGCTGAATGGGTCAGCCTGGGCTCGTTGAGTCCGTGGCTTCGAAACCCACGCAAGAATGCGGCGGCTGTCGATTCCGTAGCTCGCAGCATCATCGCGTTCGGGTGGGGAGCCGTCATCCTGGTTCGCGGAGAGGATGACCGGATCATCGCCGGCCATACCCGAGCGAAGGCAGCGCAGCGGCTCAAGCAACTCTGGATGCGTGCGCGCACCCGAGAGCGAGAGGACTGGCACCCAGACGCTATCCGCACGAAGGACACCGGCGAGGTTCCGATCCGCCGCAAGTTCGGTCTGACCGAGGCCCAGTGCGACGCGCTCGCCGTGGCCGACAACAAGACGGGCGAGAAGGCTGATTGGGATGATGAGTTGCTCGGTTCCGTGCTCTCGGGGTTGGCTGATGAGGGGCTGGTGGCCGATCTTGGTTTCGACGATGCGGAGCTGGACAAGCTGCTGGGCGATGCGCCTGAAGTCGAGTTGGATGCTGGCCCAGATCCAATTCCGCTCGAGGGTTTCAGTGTCGTCGTGCGCGGACCGTTCGCATCAATGCCAGAGGTGCTAGCAGACCTAAACGAGGTTGCCTCCCGTTACCAGGGCGTGACGGTGCAAGCAGAGGCCGAGTGATTCCGCGAGCCGGCTGGGGCGGAGCTGGTGTAGCGAATGCGAACCTATCGGCCAAGGCGATGATTCGCCAGTGGGTTGCTGATCGGATCGATTCGCCTGCGGTTCTGGAGTGCTTTGCTGGCGATGGCGCGCTAACTGCTGCATGGGAATCTACCGGAGCAAGCGTCGTAGGGATTGACGCGAAGCCATGGAAACAAGGGTTGCCTGAGCGGTACGTGGCCGATGTTCACAGGGCCATGGCGTCTCTCGACCTGGCGCGGTTCAACGTGTTCGATGTTGACGCATGGGGCTCGCCCTTCCCTGTCATCGAACAGATCGGGCGCCGACGCAGATGGTCGCCCGGGGAGCGCGGAGCCGTGGTGTGGACTGACGGATCCACCGTTCACACCATGAAGAGAGGGCGTAGTTCTGGGCTTAAGAAGAACCTTGCGCCCTCGGTGCTAGCTGCCAGTTATGGCACGGTAGCAGACGACGCTCGGGTACTGAATACCGCGGCTGCTATCGCCAATATCAAGGTGATGGATGTGCAGATACTCGACACACGAGTGGTGCACTATCGCGGAGCCGGCTCCGGGCTGTTCATGATCTACGGCGCTGCGGTGTTCGAAGGTCACCCGACCAGCGCGAGCTGACGCCGCCCGAACGAGCTTCGCTCCTGGTGCACATATCCTCCGGGCATCGCATCTGGAACCAGGGGCATCCCGTCGTGGGTGCGCCCGTCGAGCTCGCGTCCGGCTAGCGGTCCACGTGATCCGCCCCATTGTTTGAACCAGAATGGTACGCCAGCATCAGCGCATGCGTCGCGGATGTCTCGCACCCATTGGATACGGTCTTCTCGAGGTACCCAGGTGCGCTCCCCGCGCCTGCCCCTCCGCACCAGCCCACGCTTCTCGCAGACGTCGGGCCGCATCAGGTGGTGACCGGACTCGCCGCCGACAATTACCCAGTGGATGCCGCTGAGCAGCCCGCGCAAATCCAGCGGGCTCAACAATGGCTCGACCGACAGGAACCGAACCCTGGCCTCGATGGCGCGGAGCGTATCGATCCTGCTCACGTAGTCCTGATTCTCGACGGTAACTCCAAGCCAGACTGACCGGGGCACCTCGCGGTCAGTGAAGAACCGAGCCGCGTTCTCCGGGCGCTTCGTCAGCACCTGATAGCGATGCCGATCCACCTCGTCCATCACTGCGCACTGCTCCTCGCGGTACGCGTCACTGACTGCCTCGTGAAAAAAGTCGCTCATCGAGTTGACGAAGACCATGCTTGGGACCCTGATTCTGGCCGGTTCTCGCATCTTGTGGGGTCGCAGCGTCAGGTCGAATCCGTTCGGGAACGCTCTGGTCCCGCGCTTCTGTTCCGCTAGGCGCTCGGCATAGCAGTGCTTGCATCCGGGGCTGAGCTTGGTGCAGCCGCTGAATGTGTTCCAGGTGAGTTCGGTCCAGTTGATTTCTGTCTTGTTCATGACTCCTCCGACCCACAATATGAGTCCAAGTATTCGACTTCGCTAGTCTTTTCGCTAAAGGCTCCAATTCAGACAGGAAATTCAAGGGCAATTCCCGCCTCGCCGACGCCGGGCGCATTCGGGCGCAAATGGATGGGAAGCAGCCGATGGCAGAAAAACCGCTAAAAGAGGCACAAGTCGTCAAGTCGGAGCGCATCCGCGAGATCATGCGGAAAATGCGCACCCTACAATGGCAGACCGGGGAGACATGCCACCAGCTTTCGGAGGAGTGGGGGGTTGCGGTGCCGACGGTCGAGGGGATGGCGGCAGAGGCCAGCCGTCGCATTCGTGACGCGCAGTTCGATAATGAATGCGCCCGAGCAATCCTGGTAGAACAGCTGCGTTTGGTACAGCGTCTTGCGATAGGCAAGACCAACGGCAAAGGTCGTGAACTCCGCACCATCGT
>CAYPMA010000167.1:0-2647 GCA_964411685.1 uncultured bacterium | reverse complement strand
ACAACATATGGGCAAGATGATTGGGCAACACCTATAAATCTTTCAGCAGATACTTATGATTCTGATAATCCCCAGATAGGTATGGACAATTTGGGTGATGCTATAGCTGTTTGGGACATTTCTATTGGTGGAGTAAGTCGGGTCCAGGGTTCAAATGTTCTGTTCTATAATTTATTTGCATCAGGAAAACAAGATAGGATTGTATTTCCTTTAACAATTGAGCTAAGAAATACTATTACCTGTGAACCCTTGTCTGAACACGGTACATATTATATATATAGCGATCAGGCGATGACAAATTTAATTGCCAGCGCATCCGCTACTAACTATACTATAAGATTTTATGATCATAATTTGAAAAATGGAGAAACAAAGACATATTATCTTAAATGGGTAAATGATAATGATGTCTCGACTTCAACAGCGACAGTATCAATAGGCGGTTAGAGTTTATCTGTATAAAGCATAAGGAATATTAATCATCTTCGTATTTTTTATGCTTTTTACTTTTTTTCTTCTTTTTATCTTTCTTATTTTTTTTACATTTATGAAGATCTATATCAAATTTTTCTGATATTTTCATTAACATGTTATGAAGGTTAAATAATTCTTCTTTTATGTCTTTTGAGTCTTTTTCATCTTCTATGATATCTTCTTCATCATCTTGATAAATGTAGGCATTTAAATTGTCTAGGCAAGCGTCATCAGGATTTTCGACTTTATTATTATTTAAATAGTTAACAAACCTAGATTCTAAAGAAGAGTTTTCAGAGTATTCTTCAATAGCATTAAATAATTTTTTGCCGTTTGATCCAAATTTCTCTTTTAATGAATCTTTGCTAGTGTCTTCTGTTTTTTCTGAAATGTTAGAAGCCATTAACATAAATATAGTGCTTTCTATATCTATTTCTTCTTCAAAAAAGTCTTTTGCAAGTATTATAAAAGATACTTTTTCAAAAAAGTTCTTATCAGACGCTGGTTTTAAAAAATTTATTATATTGTTGATGTTTTCCATAATTAATTTCCTTGTTATAACGGTTTAATTATATAATAAGCGAAAATTAAAAAACATAATTATTTTATAATTAACCAGTGTTAATTAATATTAATTAGTTTATAATGTTATATAATAAAAAAATTAAAATGAATTATATATATGGCTGCTGTAAAGAAAAAATTTGGAAAATGGCGTTCATTTTTATGGCCGATTCATGGATTTGAATTAAAAAAACTTATTCCCATGTTTTTTCTTTTCTTTTTCTTTAGCTTTAACTACATGATTTTAAAAGATACAAAAGAGCCCTTAGTTATAACTGCTCAAGGATCTGGAGCTGAAGCTCTTCCATTTTTAAAGTTATGGGGGGTTCTTCCGTTAGCATTTATATTAATGCTTGTATATTCCAAGCTGAGCAATATATTAAAGAAACAAACTCTTTTCTATACTACTGTCACCTTTTTTATTTCATTTTATGCATTATTTGCATTTGTGTTATATCCAATGAAAGATGTCCTGCATCCAAATGAATTGGCAGATAAGCTTCAAAGCATTCTGCCAGAAGGGTTTAATGGCATTATAGCAATTTTTAGGAATTGGACATTTTCTTTGTTTTATGCAATGAGCGAATTATGGGGAAGTGTAGGTCTTTCTCTTCTTTTCTGGGGTTTTGCAAATGATATTACACATGTTAGTGAATCAAAACGCTTTTATAATTTATTTGGCTTAGGGTCAAGCATAGCAATGCTTTTCTCAGGCCCGTGTGTGATATATTTTTCAAAAGCAAGAAAATTATTATCTCCTGATATTGATGCTTGGGGGGTGTCTTTAAAGCACTTAATTAGCCTTGTAATTGTTGGCGGATTTATAATAATGGGGATTTACTGGTGGATAAATAAATATGTCATAACTGACAAAAGATTTTTTAATCCCGATCTAAGTAAAAAGATTCAAAAGAAAAAATTAAAAATGTCTTTAAAAGAAGCATTTGTATATTTGTCAAAATCAAAATATATGCGTCTATTATCAATACTGGTTGTAGGATATGCAATATCAAATATTTTCATAGAAGTTGTGTGGAAAAGCCAGGCAAGGCTTTTATTCCCAAATGCTAATGACTACGCAATATTTAGAGGGGCATATTCAACAGTAACATCTGTACTTACAATTATAATGATGCTTTTTGTCGGAGGGAACGTAATAAGAAGGTTAGGGTGGAAATCAGCAGCAATTATCACCCCTGTTGTTTTTCTTGTTACAGGAACAGGTTTTTTTACATTTATAATTTTTAGAGATCATCTTTCATCAATGGTAAGTTTTTTCCATACAACACCTGTGATATTGGCTTTAGTATTTGGAATGATACAGAATATGGTAAGCAAGTCATGTAAAAGCTCATTATTTGAGCCTTCAAAGGAAATGGTATATATACCTTTAGATGATGAATCAAAAGTTAAAGGAAAAGCCGCTATTGATGTGTTAATGGTAAAATTAGGAAAAGCCGGAGGATCTTTTGTATTGCAGGGATTAATAATTGTATTGGGATCTATTTTAGCAGTAACTCCTTATATTGCTGTTATATTAATTGCAGTTATCTTTTTTTGGATAAGAGCTGTTCACTCTTTAAATATTTTAATTAAGTCAAAAGATATC
>CAYPMA010000166.1:0-2665 GCA_964411685.1 uncultured bacterium | reverse complement strand
CCAGTTACTGGTCACATTACGAACTCTTTTAGTGTATTCACATAAAAATTTCAAATAATTATTCTTTTTCTATTAACTCGGTTTTTTCATTTTTAATTATTTGATTAAAAAAATTAGATGAAGTCACAACTTTTTTGCCTGATTTTTCTTCTAATTCTTTTTTAGCATTACCTGCAATATTGCCACCTTCCTTTGAAGCTTTTTGATTTTCTTGAAATCCTTTAGCGTCTTTTTGAATAGCAATTTCTGTAGTAGATGCTTCTCCAAGCATGGAAAATATAAGCTCAAGATCGCTAATGCTTAACCAAATAAAAATTAATAATTATTTATTTTGAAGGATTAAAAGCATATATTTCTCTTCCTTTCGCATAATGCAAAATCTTGCGGTCACATGTGACTAAAACTGCATTTTTTTCTGATGCTGTAGCTATTAATAACCTATCAATAGGATCTCCATGAACTTTTCCTAATCTAGTACTATTAATAGCTATTCTAGGTGTAATATCGGACAAAACAAGCCCATATTCTAATGCCTGTTCAACCCAATCTAATACATCCATAGCTATTTCAATACGTTTTTTTTCAACTAACATACCAATTTCCCAAATAGACATAGGGGATATTAAAATCCTGTTTTCTTTAGCAGCTTTTTCAAACGTCAAATTAAAAGACTTTTTTAATGTTGAAGATCCTATCATACACCAAATCCAAACATGAGTATCCAATAATAGCTTATGTTTTTTTATTTCTTTAATTATTGGCATTCCAGTCCTCCTCAATAGGATCAATAATATTACCTATAATCTGTATAGATCCCTCTAATTTTCCAAAAGTTTTTTCCTCTTTTTCATCTATAGGACCTATTTGAGCTATTGGCACATTTCTTTTAGTAATAGTAATTTTTCTATGAGTTTTTTTTACTTTTTCCATTACTTTCAGACATTCAGCCTTAAATTTCCCCGCAGGCATTTTTTCATTCATAACATCACCACCTAATTTTTTATAACTATGGTCATAATGCCATGGTCACAAAAAATTGTCAAATGATTATTTTTAAAAAGTAAAAAAAATTGAATATCTACTATAAAAAACAATCTATTAGCAGAGCAAGCTTTTGATTATTAGATGTTAATGAAATTATTTACATTACGTATCCCTTTGGATACAATATGGACCAGGAATAAGAGTTTATTACTCAAAAATGGAAGTAAAATTATTTTACTTCTTTGTGTAGGAGACAAAGGATCTCAAGTAAAGGATATAAAAAAAGCAAAGGAGTATTTAATAGACTATAAATCCAGGGAGGAAAAATATGATAAAAAAAAATAAAAAATATCAAGAATGGATTCTAGAAAAATTAAAAGACCAAGACGAAGCTGTAGCTTATCTTAACGAAGCTCTTGAAGAAAGTCTTAAAGGAGACGAAGAATCCCAACATCTTTTCTTACTTGCTCTAAGAAATGTTGCTGAAGCTAGAGGAGGTATTGGCAATTTAGCTAAAAAAGCACATCTTGGAAGAGAGAGTTTATACAAAACACTTTCTGAAAAAGGAAATCCTAAATGGTATACACTTGTGTCTTTAGTTATTGCATTAGGACTTAATTTAAGGTTGAGTTAATTATGATTTATGATCATGAAAAACACAAATTTTTAAATGAAATAAAAAAATATTCTTAATATAGAATTACAAAAATCAACTACTTTTAATTCAATTACATTAAAAAAAATCTAATATTATAAAACATAATAGTATGCACTATTATTTAAAACATACTGGTATATTTAACCCATATTTTTGCAAAACGATTTTTGAAAATTCATCAGGAGAGTTAACACGAATTACTTCCTGATCAAGCACTCTAAGTATACCTCCATCATTAGAGGTATAAAGTAGCCCAAAATTTCCCTGATTAAAATAAAAAGCAAGTGCATTTTTAACATTTAGACAAATATTTAAGCTTACCGTAAAGGAACCAGAAGCAACATCCCCTATTCCTATATGGTTAATCCCTGGTAATAAACGTTGGGAATAATTTATATTTTCAAAACGGGGAGCAAATATAAAACCTTTTTCAGGACTATATAAAGCTTTAATTGCAAAATCACCTACTTCAGGAATATCAACAGACTCTACAACAAATTGCATTGATTTTTCCATCCGTATGGATAGAGGCAAATTTTGTAAATTCTGTGATAGCATATTGCTTTGAAATTCTTCAAAAGCTGAATGAGTGCCAATCCAAGCCGTTGAACAATTTCTTCGGAACTTTCGATTTTTAATTTCTACAATTTCTATCTCTTTTCCCCCAAAGGTTAAGATAAAATCTACCCCTTGGTTATCCTTATCAGTATTTAGCGAGTTTAAATGTTCTTCGTAAAAAAAATTGATTATTTCTTTTCTAGGTTTATCATTCATTCCATTAGCATTAAATTTTTTTAAACTGGCATCAGCCTCGTCACATTTTCCTGCCCATGACACACATATATTCTCATTAATAATACTTGTCTTGATAACACTATTTTTCCAATGTAAGGGCATCCCTCCATGAAGATAATGTGCTGTAACTCTAGTATCACTGACAATAAAAATTAATTCCGAGTCTGTTATTGGATTTTTTTCCTTTCTTGCAACAACTAAAGTCATAAGTTTTTACCAATTATATAA
>CAYPMA010000165.1:0-2665 GCA_964411685.1 uncultured bacterium | reverse complement strand
CAGCAAAATAAACTTTATTTCTTTTTTCTCTAATTTTAGCTGATTCATTTTTCTTAATCTTAAAGAATAGCTACCTTTTATTAAAGATGAAATTTACTTAATTTGCTAAAGATTGAAAAAATATAAATATTTAATAAAATAAGCTTGCTTAATGCACTCAATCTACATCAATCTTTTGCTGCAATTTTTTCAAACGTTTTTTTAATTCCCAGACTTTCTTTAAATAATCAATAGTTGTCTCAAAAATATTAACAGTGCTTTTCCTCTGCAAATTTCTATAAGCAGACCAGTTGACTGGCACCTCTTTTATTTTATAGCCCTGTTTTTCAGCCAGCATTAGAAGTTCTGTATCAAGAAAAAAACCATCATCTTTAGTCTTGGGTAAAATCTCCTGCTTTATTTTATTATTGATAGCTTTAAAGCCACACTGAAAATCAGTAATAGAGGTGGCTAAATATTTTCTGACTATAAAGCGATAGACTTTGGAGATAAAATCACGACATCTTGATCTTTGTACCTGCGAATCTTTCAAATATCTAGAACCAATCACCAAATCATTCCCTTTTTTTATTCCCTCAATTAAAAGCTTAGTTGCCCTCAAATCAACGGCCAAATCAATGTCCATGACAATATAAATATCTGCTGAATATTTTTGAAAAGCACTGCGCCAGGCTAGCCCTTTACCCTTTTTGTCAAGATATAAATATTCAATTTGTTCAAACCTCCTGGCTAAATCCTCGCCAAGTTCCCTAGTCCGGTCATTGGATTTATTGTTAGCAATTACAATCAAATGTTCATCAGCGCTAAGATCCTGCTGACAAAATTCTAATACTTGTCTTGTACTTTTAACTACGACGAGTTCTTCATTGTAAGCTGGCAGGACTATTAGAATTTTCATAATCTTTATTATTATAGAGTTTTAATTGAATACCGCTATCAAATAAATAATCTGCGACAGGCTGACCGAATTTAACAGTAAAATAATATGGCACGAGGTGAAAAGGATCACTGCCCAAATTTTGATAAAAAAGCCAAACTCTTTGACAACTGCTTATTTCCTTATCAATATATGGAGAAACCTTATCATAATTATCTCTGTTTATCCAATCAAAATATCCTAAATACTTTATTCTATAATACTCTCTGTCCTGACTATTATCCAAAGAATTATAAATATCAGTTGGCAATATGTCTATTGCCCTTAGATTGTTATCCTTATAATAAAAATAGGGATAATAGGCAAAATGCTCATGAATAAAAATGCAATCATTTTCCTGCCCATCTTGGTTGATTATTTTTACCGGTTGACTCCAATCAGCAAGATAATCATAATGCTGTCCAATATAAATCTGCCAATAGCTGACTGCAAATAAAATGACCAGGATACCTATTGTTATTTTTTTAAGCCAAACCGACTGCTTAATTATTATAAAAGCTAATATCGGTATGTACAAAATCAAGGAAGTAATAAGATATCTATCCATAACAGAACCCTGAATTATCATAAAAATTATCAAAACAAAGAAAGCCAAGGCAGAATAAACGAGAACTAAATTTTGTTTTATTTCAGATTTATTAGTTCTGTAATAATTTATAAATAAAAAGATTATAAGCAATAATAAAATAAATTGGCCAAGCCTGACAATAAGTGTGGCCGTTCCCATATAATAATAAATGGGTTTTATAAAAAATATATCTAAGATAGCAAATAAATCCAGCTGATTTAGAGCCAGACTTGACCAATGACCATAGCTACTTTGTTCACAATATTTGATTATAAAAAATGGCAACCAAAATGAAAACAGCAGAAAAATATAAAATATATATAAAAATAATTTGAGCCAGCTTTTATATGTTTTATTAATTAGAGATAAAATCAAATAGCCGCCGACTAAAGCACCTAGAAAAAATAAAAAATAGTAATGGGTATAAATCCCCAGCGCTGAAAAAATAATAAAACCGACTGGGTAGATTCGTTTTTTTTCGCCTTTGATAAATATTAAGATAAAAAACCAGTAAACTAATAAAGCCCATAAAAATAGTAAAGAAAAACTTCTTATTATACGGGAATAAAAGATAAAATAGCTGGAAAGGGCTAATATGAAATAACTCAAAAAGGCAATCTTTTTATTATAAAGAGACTTTATGACAAAATAAAACAGGATCAAATCTAGTAATCCGATTAAGACAGGCAGAAGTCTGACTAAAAATAATGAATTGCCAACTAATTTAAGCCAAAAATGAACTAATAAAAAAAATAATGGCGGATTAGAATCAACGCTCATATATCTGATGATGTCAGCAATTGGATATCGTGGGATTAATAAAGTGTAGGCTTCATCAATCCATAAGACATTTATGCCCAATTTATTAACTCTCAAAAAAACTGCAACTATAAATATACCCCAGAAAAGTAATCCGTATGACCTTTTATTTGCCCATATTTTATCTAAATTCCACATGATATATTTATTTCAATTTATAAATCGTACCATCTGCATCTTCATAGACCTTAATAAAATTACCATCATTTTGCAAATTCCTGCCAAGCTGAGGTCTGTCATTATCAACTATAAAATATGATGCTTTAAAATTCTCTTTCACGTCATAATATAAATTGTCATTCTTCTTAGCTGATGTAATCTCGGCAAAAAGATTATATAAA
>CAYPMA010000164.1:0-2691 GCA_964411685.1 uncultured bacterium | reverse complement strand
AACTTCTTCAATATTTTGAGAGGCATTGATGAAATATACATTGTCTTTTTTATTATAAAAGTTTTTTAAGTCTTTTAATTCATTATTATATATTGCAAAACGTTTTAATATCACTTCAGAAGTATCATCCTGTCTTTTAGTTAATATAGAATTGCATTTTTTACATATATCATTTTCATTAATAGGTAATAATTTTGTGTTATAAGTAATATTGCATTTTTTGCATATTGACCTATTTGATAGTCTGTCTTTAAGTATTTCAGCATTAATATCAAAAAAAATAGCAATGATTTCGAAATCATTATGAAATGAAGTGTAAATAAAATCAGCTTGAGATATTGTTCTAGAAGATCCATCAATTATTACACCTGGATCTCTATTGTTCTTCATGACTTCTTCATATAGCATTTTTAAAATTATTGAATCTGGAACTAATAGTCCTTTATTAACAAAGCTTTGAATGTCGTTTCCAGCTTTAGTTTTATTCTGTATATTGCTCCTTAGTATGTCTCCAGTAGATATATGGCAGAAATTATATTCATTTTTTAATAGTTCAGCTTGTGTGCTTTTACCACTTCCTGGAGGTCCAATAAAAATAATAGCTGCAGGTTTACTAAAAACTGAAAAACAATAGAAAAACAAACATAAAAACAAAAATTTTTTCATCAAACGAATTCTTTTTGGAATGTAGTTAGTAAACATTGATCTGCATCAGGAACTAAAGGCATTTTTAGTATTTCTTCTTTAGTTACCCATTTATATTGATCATGTTCTTTTATACTTAATTGAATATTTTTTGGTTGTTCACTTAAGTTAACTTTAAATATTTGCATTGTAAAATCACAAATATTATTTCTTATGAAAAAAAGGCCAATATCTTCAAATTCTTCAATATTAATGTTAATGTTTGTTTCTTCTAATAATTCTCTTTTAATGGCTTGAAAAGGAGTTTCATTAATTTCTTGTTTGCCTCCTGGAGCAGTCCAAAGTCCGCCTTGAAATTTGCCTTTTTTTCTTCTTAAAAAAAGAATGTATTCTTCAAATATGCAATAGCAAATAACAATATTTAGTTTTGGATGAAAATTTTCTGGTTTTTTTATATACAACATTTTTCAAAAATTGGTTTTTTAAATATGTATTTTATCAAAATTATACTTTTGATAGCAAATTTTTTATTTGTTTTAAAATAAATAAACAATCAAAATATCAAGTTTAGTTTTAAAATTTTTTTGTCATTAGTAAGAATGAGGGAATTTATGTCGGAAATTAGTGATAACGTTCTTTTTGAAGCAAATAATTTTTTTAAAGAAAATGCAACCATAAACTCAGATGAAATATATAGAGATGGTAAAAATTATTTGTCATTTTGGGAAAAATGCGCAGAAGATCTTATATGGTATAAAAAATGGGATAAGTTAAATATATGGGATGCCCCTAAGGCAAAATGGTTTGTAAATGGTAAGATAAACGCATGCTATAATTGTATTGATAGGCACATTGAAAATAAAAAAGGTAATAAAATAGCCTTTTATTGGGAAGGTGAAAACGGCACACAAAAAAAATATAGTTATCAAGACTTGTATAACGATGTAAATAAATTTGCAAACGCTCTTAAGTCTTTAGGAATAAAAAAACATGATAAAGTAGCCCTTTATCTTCCAATGATTTATGAGTCAATAGTTGCTATGATGGCATGCGCTAGAATTGGAGCAATTCATGTTGTAATATTTGGTGGTATTGGACCGGATGGCGTAAAGGATAGAATTGTTCATTCTGATGCAAAAATAATTATTACATCTGATGGAGCATATAGAAGAGGAAAAATATTATCTTATAAAAAAATTGTTGATGAAGCTATTAAAGATGTAGATCAAATATCAGATGTTATAGTTGTAAAAAATTGTAATAATGAAATTGATATTAATGACAGTATAGATCATTGGTTTCATGAAATAATTGAACATGTTGACAATGTATGTCCTTGTGAGCAAATGGATTCAGAGGATATGCTATTTATTTTATATACTTCTGGGTCGACAGGTAAGCCAAAAGGAATTTATCATTCTACAGCAGGGTATCTTTTAGGGGTTCATGAAACAACTAAATGGGTGTTTGATATAAAACCAGATGATATTTATTGGTGTACTGCGGATATAGGCTGGATAACGGGTCATAGTTATGTTGTTTATGGATTATTATCTAATTGCGCTACACAAGTGATTTATGAGGGATCTTTAGATTTTCCAGAAAAAAATAGAGTTTGGGAAATAATTGAGAAATATAGAGTAAATATATTTTATACAGCTCCTACTGCTATAAGAACCTTTATGAAATGGGGATATAATAGCATAGGTAAAAATGATATTTCATCATTGAGATTGTTGGGAACCATTGGTGAACCAATAAATCCAGAAGTGTGGTTATGGTATTATGAAAAAATTGGAAATAAAAAATGTCCAATTGTTGATACATGGTTTCAGACAGAGACAGGTGCTTTAGTAATTTCTCCTTTACCAGGAGTAACTAAAATGAAACCAGGCTCTATTAATTATGCATTACCTGGATTTTCTGCTAAAATTTTAAATGAAGATGAAGAAGAAGTAAAAAAAGGATTTTTAGCTTTAACGCAGCCGTATCCATCTATGTTAAGAGGTATGTATAAAGATGAAAAAAGATTCAAAGATATTTATT
>CAYPMA010000163.1:1189-2784 GCA_964411685.1 uncultured bacterium | reverse complement strand
AAACAAAATTTAATAATGAAATTGCACATAACTCAACATCCATTCAATAAACATGAAAGTTATTTTATTTAATCCCCAGATACCTCAAAATACCGGAAATATTGTAAGGACCTGCGCTGCAACAAATACTGAATTAATTTTAGTTAAACCATTAGGATTCAGTTTATCTGACAGAATGTTAAAACGTGCAGGATTAGATTATCATGACTTTGTTAATGTACAAAAGATTGATAATTTAGAAGAATATTTAAATAATACAAAATCCTCCTTTTATTTTTTATCCAGTAAAGTCAAAACACCTTATACTGAAGCTAAATTTGAAAAAGACTCCATACTTATTTTTGGCTCAGAAACAACTGGTCTTCCAAATGAGTATTTTAATAAATGGAAAAAAAACTTTTTGACAATCCCTATGACAGATGTAAGATGTCTTAATTTATCAACAAGCGTTGGAATTGTTCTTTTTGAAGCTTATAGACAACAGAACTTTATATTTTCTTCCTGACAAATAAGGATAGAACTAAAGATACAATAACAGTAGCGATCAGCGCTGATACCAATGGGAAAGAAATTGTTGTATTATCTTTTGTAATATAAACATCCCCGGGCAATTTTCCTAAAAAATTGCTAATAAAAGGGATGTCTATATTTAAATGTAATATTATACCGCCGGCTATCACAAAAAGAAAAAATAATATTATAAATCTTTTCATGATAATTCAGCTTCAATCCATTTTTTCATTGAATCAAAATCCCTAAGACCGATCAATCTTGCTTTTTCTTTGCCATCTTTAAACATTATTACTGTTGGCACAGAAGAAACCTGATATTGTTGTGCTATAGCACCTTCTTTATCTATATCCACTTTACCAACAATAACTTTATCACCAAAATATGTTGATATTTCTTCTAATATAGGAGCTAGCATTCTGCAGGGTCCACACCAAGTAGCAAAAAAATCTACAACGGTAATGCCTTTTCCAATATTAGAAGAAAAATTTTCTTCTGATAATTCTTTTATATTTGCACCCATACTAACCTCCATTAATTTCATATCAAAGCATTATGGTCTGTAAGTGTTTTTTTTCCAAGATGAACATCTTAATTAAAAATTTTCTTCAGCCCATTTTTGTAATTCAAACAATCTTTTTTCAAGCTCTTTCATTATTAGTTGAATTTCCTCATCCTTATTTTTTCTCTTAAACTCTTTAGGGTCTATGCTTTTTCCAAAAATACAAATAATTTTTCCAAAAAGTTTTGGGAATTTTCTTTTCCTTCCCCAAACTTTATAAGCACCATGAATATATACAGGTAATATTTTACTTTGAGATAAATGAGATAAGAAACCAATGCCTGGCAATAACTTGCCGATCTTATTATCTTCTGATCTTGTACCTTCAGGGAAAAGAATAATTTTTTTATCTTCTTTTAAAAGTTTTTTTATCAATCTAAATACTTTTAAATCAGACATCTTTCCGGAAATAGGATGTGCATTTATTTTACTTATAAAGTTTCCGAAAAACTTATTTTTAAAAAGAGATTCTCTTGCTAAAAAATGAATTTCCTCAGGACAGGAAACAGCCACGGCTGGAGCA
>CAYPMA010000163.1:0-1179 GCA_964411685.1 uncultured bacterium | reverse complement strand
GGAAGGATCGGCTCCCCGATTCTAAAAAGAAACATGATTTGAAGCTATCAATGCAGGACCTTTAAAATAATTTTCTATGCCATACACCTTATGGCGGTAAAAAACCTTCATAATAAGCCATGTAATAAAAAGAACAATTCGATAAACCCACTTCATTTTTGAAAAATATGGAGCAGTCCTTATCTTACCTCTTTTTTTTTTTACAATTTGTAAGATCTTTAAAACTACCTGTTCAATACTTAAATTCGTCGTATCAACCAAAATCGCGTCTTCTGCCTGTTTTAGAGGAGAAATTTTCCTGTTTGAATCAAAATCATCTCTTCGTTTTATATCTTCTAGAACATCTTCAAAATGGCATGAGTGTTTTTCATCCGGGAATTTTTCGTTAAACTCTTTCAACCTTCTTCTGGCTCTTTCCTCTTCATCAGCAACTAGAAAAATTTTAATATCAGCCTTTGGGAAAACGACAGTTCCCATATCCCTTCCTTCAAATACCGCATCATTTTCTTCTGCAAATGCTCTTTGCAATTTGACAAGTTCTTTTCTAACTTCTACATATGAAGAAACTTGCGAAACATATTTTGTAATTGTTTTTGTTCTTATATCTTGAGTTACATCAACATCATTAACAAAATATGATTTTTCTCGTTTATTATTTGTCTTAATTAAAAATTTAAATGACTGTATTTGGGATATAACTTTGTCTTTGTCATTGATATCAACGCTATTTTTTATCAAACACCAAGTAAAGGACCTATACATAGCCCCTGTATCAAAATACACATAATCTAACTTGTCAGCTATCCTTTTTGCTACTGTTGATTTTCCACTTCCTGCGGGCCCGTCAATTGTTATAATCATTTTTACCTACTTTAAATACAGATATAATATGGGTATTGTAAATAATAATGAATCTAAAATATCCAATATTCCGCCAAGGCCTGGAAGTGAACTACTGTCTTTAACTTTAGAATCCCTTTTTAAAAGAGACTCTGACAAATCGCTTATCTGACCTACGGCCCCTAATATTACACCTAAGATTATTGAGGTTTTAAGAGTTAATCCCATCCCGCCATATCCAAAATATGTAATCAAATAATAAAACCCATAAGCTGCCAGTGCAGAACCTATTATACCAGTTATTGCACCTTCCCATGTTTTATTGGGGCTTCATGCAGG
>CAYPMA010000162.1:0-2786 GCA_964411685.1 uncultured bacterium | reverse complement strand
AACCATAGCTAAATCTTCACCATTACAAAGTGATGGTGAAATAAGCCCTTTATTATAAGAGTCTTCATTTGTAAATTTTATCTTAATTTCTGAAGCTTTTTCAAGGCAAGCTAAGCCTAAAATTCCTTCCATAATTTTTTCTACAATATTATAATATCCAGGGCGTCTTGAAATGTGATCACATGTTATTGCTGATGACATTTGTCTATTTAATGTGCTATTTAAAACAATTTTTCCATTTTCCTTCTTATACTCAATATAAATTGGATCAAATCTCTCTCTATAGCCATAAGTTAAAATAATTTGAAATGCATTCTTTTCTATGTCCTGTCTTACTCGGATTTTAAATTCATCTGATCTATCAGAATAACGACCTTCCAATTGTATATTTACCTTACCTTGTACATCATCAACCCAAACATCATCTGATATGCTGGTTCCAGGATGTTTAATGAACTTATCTAAAAATGATTGTAAAGTTTTTGCATTTTTATTAGTAGATAATGATAGAATATCTCGAATAGCTTTTACTCTTTCTCCTCTTTGTATCATAGTTTCATTTTCTCTTCTTTGGTATATACTATTTAACACAAACCTAATACTTGCTTTTCTGCGTGTTTGATAATCTGGATTATTATCAACAATTTCTCTACTATAAACTGTTATTAAGCTATCAACAGATTCTTGATTTGCTTCTATAGGTAAAACTATAGCAGGAACATCTTCTTGAGCAGCAGGAGCAGTTCCCTCAGTTTCTTTAGCTTTATCAGGATGTATTCTTCTTAGTGTTGGTGGTGCTGCTGCTTCAGATCCCCCTACAACAGCTGCATTGGAAGGACCAGCTTCTGATATTCCAACAAAGGATGAAGTTGATTCATCTTTCTTCTTAGATATTGTAAATGCTATACATCCCATAGAAATAAATGCTGCACCTGAAACTAATACATATATTGAAGAATAACTTCCCAAAGAAGCCATAAATGAAAAACCTCCAGCAAATGTTATTGCTGAAAATGCAGCTGCAACAATTCCAACGGCTATTAATGCTGCTGCTATTTTTTTATTAGGTGTATCGAACAATTTTTCACCTAACGATTTATCATCTTTAGGTACTGGTCCATTTATTGCTGCCATAAAAAATACTCCTTAGTTTTTTTACAAAATTTCCTATGTTTTATTAAGATATTTTTCCAAAGTTATGCCTTTTTTACTAAAAACTTTTCTTACAGATGCCTGCGAAAATTTACCTGGAGAATCTTCTTTCAAAAATTTTGTTCCTAACTTCTTTGTAGCATCTGGATAATAATATAATACTAATTTTGAAGAAAATCCTGTTTCTGTATGTTTAGGATACTTTGATCCTGCTTTATTAATGTCTTCTATCAAATTTGTAACTTCATCACTTTCATTTTCTGCTACAAATCCCATTTTTAAGAAAACAGCCGCGGCATCTCTTGAATTAATAACTTTATGATGAGCCATGTCTTGTAATCTTACTGTAATTAAAGTGTTTTTACCATTTTTACCAATTGTCTTTATAATGTACTGCAGCGACTTTTCTAAGATTTTATAGGCCGGTTCATCATTTTTCATTGAGCCTCTTAAAAATTCAACCGATACAATATTTACATTTACAAAATTGACATTTTTATCTCCTACTTTTTTAACAACTATTTTTAAAGGAGCTATTCCTATATGCCCAAATAAGTTACTAGGCTCTTGTTTATTTGGATCTTTAATTCTTAAAAATATTTGCTTGTCTTCTCCTGTTACCCCTCTACAATCACCGGCAGGAATAGTTTGTTCTTCTGGAACAATATCAAATTTTATTGAATCATCCCTTTTAATTGAAATAACAAGTAATAAAAGTCCTATTGTAGTTGTAGCTATTCCTGCGATTAACACGTAGAATGGAGTGCTAGATCCAATTGTTGCAACAAATGAAGCACCAACACCTGCCATTCCAATTGATGCAAATACTGTAGCTACAGCACCCAATATTACTAATGCTAATGATAGTTTACGATTTGTAGTAAAAAATCTATAAGTATCTATGCTTACCTGTTTAAACGGAGAATCTGTTAAACCCTGTAATGTAGCTGCCATTTCTTATCCTTTATTGTAATTTAAACGGTAAAAAATTTTATTAAATTTTTTGTTTATTAAAAACATTTATCTTATATCCGTATGATTCTTCCCTTTTTGTTCAAAAAATTTTCCCAAGTATCTATTGTATGCTTTCTATATCTTACCTTGGCATTATCAGATCCTATTTCACAAGATGAAAAGTTCGATCTTTCACCTAAAAAAACCCTCGGATTAGCAAAATAATATATATTATAAGTATTATTAAACCTAATGTTGGGAGCTATATGATCGGGATAACTTTTATTAAATTGTGGGTTCATGACCATCTCTTCAATTGTATACCCATTTATTGATTCTTTTTTAGATGATCTGAAGCCGCCTGCTACAAGAACACATGCTAAATCCTCAGCACTGATATCTCTTTCCATTTTATCCTTATTTTCAAGATAAATTGAGAGAAAACTACATTTCTCCCGCTCAGTTAATTCAACTAGAAACTGAATAGTTCTTTGCAAGGTTTCATATTTTTCTTCTTTTGTTTTAAAAGCTTTATTTTCAAAATTAAACTCATCTACAAATATACGTCTAGCCGTTTTGTTAACTTGAATGGAGGATACGACTTTACCTCTTACAAAAACATCTAAATAAAAAATTTGAGTGCTGATATCTATAGGATTAATTCTAAATTTGGATAAAGA
>CAYPMA010000161.1:0-2795 GCA_964411685.1 uncultured bacterium | reverse complement strand
TGCAAATTTAGAAGGATATGGATGCGGAATTGTAAATGTTGAAAGCAAGTTAGGCACGATTCTATTACATGATGGAAGTATTGGCACTTATAGAACTTTTTTAAGTTACTTTCCAGAGCTTGATTTGTCTGTTATTGTTTTGTCTCATATTTCTTATGATGATAAAAAAATCGAAGAAGAATTTGATGAATTATTATTGAAACTTAAAGAAACAATTGCTGATGAAAATGAACGTGAAGAAAAAGTTATGAAGATTCTTAAGGAAAAATATCCATCCAATCGGGGAAGAGAGTATATCCGAGCTCTATTCGACTTATTAATTAATTCAGATTTTCATTATTAATGAATAATTTGTATTTTGCATATCAATATTTTATGGGGGAACTGTGGGGGAATGAATGACTGAAATCCTCAATATTCTACCATGTTCTACAATTGATCATACTCTTTAACCGACTGATTTTTTTATTGTTAATTATTGTGGTTAGCTGCTGATTATTAGTGACATAGCATTCGTAATGCGAAGGTTGGAGGTTCAAGTCCTCTTTCAGGCATTGCTTAGTTGTGTTTTTCGATCTTTATCTGGCTGGTTATTTATCCGGTTAAGTGTTAAGCTTTTTTGAAACGCAAGTTTTTAATAATAATTTTAATTAAAAAAATTGGATAAACAAAATTATGTCAACTATAGTATTTCCCACTTTAAAAATAATAAGTGCTGAAAGAGTAAATAGTCTTGGGCTGCCTTGGAGAGAAGAGATTCTTCCTGAAGAATGTAAAAATATATTAGAGCATTTTTCTGTATATTTTGATAATGATATGACGTATAGGTATGGTATTAAGTGCTTTAGGCATTCACTAAGGTGGAAGCATTATACTTATGATAAATTGTTGGCTTCAGCTTATATAGGTGATCCAGTTGGTTTTGCATATTATTTTTTAAAAAATAGGCATAATTTTTTACCTGCGTTAGATGTGGCATTTTCAAGATCTAAGATAAATTCAATTCTTGAATTGATTACTAATGGAAATGTAAATGCTGTCGATAAAGAAGGGCGTACTGCCTTACTATGGGCTATTAGTCATGAGCGTATAGATTTAGTAGAACAATTGATTGCAGCCAATGCTAATGTTAGTGCTGTTGATAACTTTGGGTGTAATGCTTTGAAGTATGCTGCACAAATAGGTAAACTTGATATAGTCAATTTATTGCTTAATTTTGATACTAATCTTGTTTCTATACAGAACGCCTTAATATGTGCAGTAGAACACGAGAATGTAGAGGTTGTTAGAGAGCTTTGTCAAGTAAAAGGTATTAATGTAAATATGCTTAATAATTCTGGATGGCCAGCTATTGCGTATGCCTTTAGTAATATTGAAAAGGTTCCAGATTTTGAAGATATCCCAGCAAGTGAAGAGGCTTTAGAAATTATAGATATTTTGTGTGATACTCCTGGATTTGATGTAAATGTTATTATTAAGAAAAAGCTATGCTTTTTTTATAGTATGAATGGGCTTCATGAAGAACGCGTTGTTTGTAGTTCTTTATTAATGCTTGCGGTAGAGTGTAGAGATATAAACATTGTCAATAGGATTCTTAATATTAATGGTATAGATGTTAATTTGATTGTTGATGGTAAAACAGCATTAATGCTAGCTAATAAAGAATTAGGCGATTTAGAAATTGCTGATAGATTGCGACAAGCTGGTGCTGTCTAAAAGATTAAGTCTTTTTATAATTAAAAAATATTTTTGATATAAAAATTTTTTTATTTTTCTTGGAAAAAACAATAATTAGTTTTTTTATGTTATTTATTTTTGATTTATAATAAAATACTTGTGTCTTTAACAAAGAGGCAATTATGAATAAATTAAAGTTTGGAATATTAATTATATTAATAGTAGCAGCTTTTTCATTGGGTAAAAGCGTATTTACTGAAGGATCAAAAAATTCAAATCTATCATCACTTTTAATCATCAATGCTCATGATAATGATGAAACTGAGGATTTATCTATTGAAGAGGAATATAGACAAAGTGATGCGTTTTTAGGTGGAGATTAATATATCTAAAAGAGAATAAAAATATGTCAGCAATATTGAATCTCAAAACATTAGAAACTCATTCAGATGTTAGCGATTTTAAGGGATGTATTGTGGCATATGTTATTAATAATGAATTTTATGATGAGGATCATAGTGAATATTTTAAAGTATTCTCTGGGACTAAGATTTATTTTGGGGTGGTAGGTGAAACAGAATGGACTTGGCCATGTGAATCTAAGGGTTATGTTCTATACAGGATTGTTCAATTTGATGACCCGATCAAGGGTAGTTTTCCTTTAATAGATAGTAATTTGGAAAAATTTAGTATAACTATGAGAAAAGCAACACCTGGTGAAATAAGAAATCTTATTATTTCCGTTTCATCGAGAGTATCTAAAATAGAATTATTTTCTGCTGTAGAATCTATTGCTACATTAAAAAAAGCAAGTAATCATTAGAAAGTTCATAAAAAATTATAAATATCTTTTTTAAATTGATTAATAAATTTTAATGATATTATCATTTTTCAAAATTTATCTATTTAGGGGATATTTATGAAAAAATTAGCCTATTTATTATCCACATTATTTTTTTTAGTTTCAGTTAACGCCAATGAATATATTCACTTTTATGGAAATGAAACAGATATTACAGAAGAAATAATTACTATTGCTGATAATCAATACAATACAGTTTGTGATTTGCTAGATTTGCCAAAAAATAAAGTAATTAACATTCATATTTATCCAGATA
>CAYPMA010000160.1:0-2834 GCA_964411685.1 uncultured bacterium | reverse complement strand
TTTTTAAAGACAACCTTAATTTTCAGCATCTTCAGAGTTATTATTTTTACTGTTAGAAATTAAAATGGGTTGAGTAATTGCCAAAGAAGAAAAAAAAAGAAAGCATTAAGAGCCTATTAAAGCAATATAAAGCAACGCAAAAGCGATTAGAGAAATTTGAGGAAAAATATTCTATTACTTCAGAAACTTCTCATTCTCAACAAAAACCTTTATTTGAGCAGAACGAAATAGAATTAGAATCCACTAAAGTCTCATCCCGGCCTCAACACCCACCCTCCAAACCTCCTACTCCTACACGAGCGCCTCAACTTGCTCCCACTAAACCTCTTGCTCCTACATCAGCGCCTCAACTTGCTCCCACCAAACCTCCTACACCAGCGCCTCAACCCACTCCTACACCAGCACCTCAGCCCGCTCCCACTAAGCCTCCTACTCCTACACCAGCAGCTCAACCAATGCCTACCAAGCTTCCTATTCCTACACCAGCGCCTCAACCTGCTCCCACTAAACCTCTTGTTCCTACACCAGCGCCTCAACCCGCTCCCACTAAACCTCTTGCTCCTACTCCAGCGCCTCAACCAGCAATAACTAAACCTCCTACTCCGCCACCTTCTACAGCTATACCTCCCAAGTCTCCAAAAAATGCAATTACTTTTATGCCTGAGAGTTTTTTTGCAAGTGTTTTTGAAAATTCTATAGTTTCATTTTCTGAATGTGATAAAAACTCACAGGCTAGTAATTGTTCCATTATTTTTCGAGCCATTTATTTAAATATGATGCGAATTCATCATGTTTTGCCAAAGCTTCTACGAAATCTGAAATATTTTTTTCAGTTAATTGTTTTTGTAAGAAATTTAAGAAATCCTCTTCAATTTCAAAACGGTTCTGATTTTGTACTTCAAATAATGACAATTGCTTTACATGGTTCTTTTTAAAGTCATCAATGACAGCTTCTTTGCTGTTAAATAATTTGCCTGATACAGCTGAAGAGAAAACATTCTTCTTAACACTTGCCTTTCTTTCAGAAATATAATTTTTTATTACTTGAGGATCTTCAGAAACAAAAAAACGTTTTGCTTTTAGTCCGCCTACTCTTTCTGTATTTTCCGGACAGGTTGATACCCAGTCATATATTGCATCTTGAGGGTTTGGGTGAGTGTTGTCACCAAAAACTTTTCCGGTATAAGGACATATATATATTTTTTTAGTCTGATCATTAACGCTTTGCTGCCCATATTGAACTGTTATTTGCGCCTCTCTCCATAGAGTGCCTTCAGTTTCAAGTTTTTTAATTAGATCACTAATGCTTTGGTAAATCTTTTTTTGTTTTGGGAAAAGCACAGGTTTTATTTTAAACCTCTCTTCTACAAAAAACAAATATGCACCTATTAAGTCGGTTTTTTTATTTTTCTTTAAATAGTCTATTATTTTATTTTTTTCTTTATCTTGAATAACAAGCGACATTTTATCCTCAAAAAAATTAATTTGTTATCTTATATAGAGTATCTAATGTATATTCTTTTGTAATTATTGATCAAGTTCAAAGAGAAATGCTTAAGTTTTTGGTTAATATGTAAATAATAAATTTGAATTTTTTAAAAGAATTAAAGAAATTATTTATTCTTGTTCATATTGAACCAGCAAAATATTGTTGAGTAAAATATCCTCCCAATTCCGTCTATTATAACACCAGGCCCATAACAATATGCGTGTCTAAATGAGCGTGATGTAATGATTCTTGCGTTTTTAGAAAATATAGCTGGAACGGAAAACAAAATAGAAATAGCTAGACTTGTAACAGTATGAATAACGCCTACAGCAGACATAATTACAGCCGGTATGACTCCCAATAATGGTGTTTTAGCGGCTCTATCTAAATAATAAATGAAACGGCCAAATTTACTTTCAATATTATTGAAGATCAAGCTGGCTGGCATATTAATTTCATGCATAAATGCTATTGCATTATTTTTTTTACATTTATGAATATGTGTAAAATAAAAAGGACCATCCTGAAACTCTTTTTCTGATAACACTTTTGTATGTCCGGATATTGTATGACTTTCATGGAATATATTTAATTGTTCGCCATCCTGTAATTGTGAAAGAGCTTGTAATGCAGTTTCGTGAGATGTTGCTATATAATCAATTTCGTATTCATCTTGTATAGCAACAAAATCATATTTGCATCTATTAGGATTCTTTACTACATGAGGTTTTTCGGTGTACTTGGTTAAGACGCCTCCATTTCTGTTCAATATATAAAATGTTTTTAAATTTGTTCCTGATGTGCTAGCTGCCATAAAACTTCCTATATTTTATTCAATAATTTGTAAATATTATAATATAATTTATAATTAAATGAAATTAAAAAGACTGCATTTATAATGTTTTGATAATTAAAATAATTTTTTTAAACATCTAAATGCAAAAAAGGAGTAAAATGAATTATAGTAGATTGCAATATCTTAAAAATTCCTCTTAAAACATTACAAGGGCCTAAATAAGAGTGCCTGAATGATCGGTGGACAATGATTCTTGCGTTTTTAGAAAATATAGCAGGTACTGCAAACAGTATAGATGTAGCTATTCCAACAATTGTCTGAATAAGCCCCATTATAGAAATCATAGCTGAAGGGAAAGCTCCAATAATAAAATTTTCAGAAAGATCGTCTAATTTTGAATAGATTTTACCTAAGTTTCTTCCAATATTATCAAAAAATTTATGAGGAGTATTTTCTTCTTCTTTCATTTGGTGTACAAATAAAATAGCTTCTGCTATTTCGCATTCATGTGTATTTAATGGACCATTGTTTCCTCCATAATAATCAGCA
>CAYPMA010000159.1:0-2845 GCA_964411685.1 uncultured bacterium | reverse complement strand
TACATTCCCGTTACCAAAAATGACTGGCTTTCAGGAAATGATGTTACTTTTGATTTTGCATGGAAAATGGCTTTGCAAAACAGATAAAAAACAACAGATTTGAAACATTATTAATTTTATATTTTTGTAAATATATGATATTATTTACCTTATAAATCTATGAAAACTCATAACTTCACATTTAGATTTTAAATGCGAAATAAATATTTTTTTTATAACATATTTAGATTTTCAAAAATCTTTTGGAGAAATGTTATGTGGATAATATTTTCATTATTTATATGTTTATTTGTAACAGCTTCATATTGTAATGAAGCGCATTTATTGATCGATTCCCTATATGATAATCATAAAATTGAAATCTTAGTCAACAAGCCTGAAAATGCCAACAAATTCGTTGTACTCCTTCATGGTGCATACCCTGGCAACGGATTAAAAAGCATAACGGATGAGGAAAAAGATTATTTTTTAAATAAAGGATATGCAATTGCTGCAGTATCTTTACCTGGCTTTGGAGAGTCTACCGGTAAAAAAGATGCATGTGGTCCGTTTACTATAAATTCATTAGATTTTGCGATAGATAATATTAAAGAAATATTAGAAATGAATGATTTTGGAATTTTTGCTTATGGTGAAGGTGCAAAAGCTGGAACATTATTATCGATAAAAAGAGATGATATAAAGTTTTTAGTAAGTGCGAACGCGCTATATAATATGTTTAAACATAATAGTGATAGAGTAAAAAAAATAATAAAAGAAAATGATATTGATGTAGATTTAGATGATTATGAATCATTAAGATGTAGATCAGCTATTATGTCTGTTTCTTCTATAAAAACTCCAATATTTATAATCCATAGAACAGGAAATTACATGGTTAAAGAAATTGAAGCTTTTGAATTTTATAATGAAATGGTAAAAGCTGATAAAGAATGTTGTTTTGTTCTTAAAAACTTTAAAAGTAATGAAAGTGGTCGGTTTTCTTTTGAAGAAGTGATTAATGAAACAAAAGATTGGATTGATCAACACATGAAGAACTGATTATGAAAATATTTTTTAGTTTAATTTTTACAAATTTTTATATCAATTTAGCTTCTGGTTTTTGTATTGTAAATTCGCGTATTTCACCACTATTAAATGTTACAACAGCTGCATCTATTTCATAAAAAGCATCGTAAGCTTCACAAGTAAGAACTTTCACTTGCAATTGATTAGGGCCTTCTCTTAAATATTCCTGATGAGAATGAGCATGTCCAAAATACATAGAACAAATAGAGTAAAGATCTGCTAACTCCTTAAGAGTTCTGTATGAGCAAGCTATATCTCCGGCATATCTTGGTGGAGTATTATCAAAAGTATCTGTCGAGGTTATCGGAAGTATTGTTCCCCATGTAAAACTTGATTTATGATGTTGTAATGAAGGTGTTGAAGGATTAGGGAAGAAATATTTTGCTCTTTTCTGAAAAAGTTCTGCCCAAAGTTCTCTAGAAAATGTGCTGTCGTCGTTTGGATCGTATAATGAAATTTTTTCTCTATAACTTAAAAAGTTTTCTAATGTAAGTTTTGGTATAAATAAAATGTTTGTTTTTGGATCTCTTATAAGTTGTTTAAGATTTACTGTAGGATCAACAACACCATGAACGCATGAAACATAACGTTCATAATTTTTTTCGTGAAAAATTATAATTATAGGTAAATTGTCTGAAAAAGAATTAATCATATTTTTTCTTTCATCAGAAGAGGAGAAATATTCATAAACTAAGGAAGACGGATCTTTAGCTTGGTCAATAAATGATTTTTCTTCATGATTTCCCTTTAATATGTGTATTTGTTCCGGTTGTTGAAGTTTCATCATTGCTATAATAGCTGTAATAAAAAGATCGCTGTTATTTCTCCCTGTGAAATCTCCTAAAAAAGTTATGTGCACACCTTCTTTGCATCTAAGATTATCATCTAAATATTCTTCACTTATAAGTTTTTCAATATATAGTTTAAACATTATCCAATTACCATGAATATCTGCTTTTATTACTAAGCTGGTGTCTGTAGGAATAGAAATTTCTTCAGCAAAACCTTCATATTTATCAAGATCATTAATTGTAGAATAATATCTTGGGCACATTTGATTATATCTAGATAAAATTTTGTCGCTTGTTTCAAATAAAAGAGCTTTATTTGAATTAAAAGCATCGTATTGATTAAACAAGTCATGTGAAGATGGTAAACCGTATATGTCAACAGGGTTATATGGTTTTTTTTCTAATTCAATCATAGGTGATACTTCAATTTGAGGTGGTAAAAAAAAAGAGCTTGTTCTTTTTGTCAGATGTTCTGGTAGTATTGAGGGTCTTTCAACAGCTCGAAAAGCACTTTTTCTTATAGTTGTGCCTTGAGCATCAAGAAGATCTTTTGGAGGTTTGACTAATCTTGATGGTCCAGCTACAGCGTCTGTCATTATTTATCTCGATTGTTAAAAAAATAAGAAATGAAATTTTATTTTTTTTTGTAGAATTAATCAATTGATAATTTAAAATTCTGTATTGAAGGTAAATATTAAGTGTGATGGTAGTATGAAAGAATTAGAAAGTTTGTTTAGCCATAATAAAAAATGGATAGAAAAACAATTAAAAAACGATCACGATTTTTTTAATAAATTATCAAAATCTCAAAAACCAAAATATTTATGGATAGGGTGTTCTGACAGTAGGGTTCCTGCAAATGAAATAGTCGGATTAAAAGCTGGAGAGCTTTTTGTTCATAGGAACATAGGAAATCTTTGTCTGCATGTAGATGTTAACTGCCTTTCAGTTATTGAATATGCGATAGAAGTTTTGAAAATTAAACA
>CAYPMA010000158.1:0-2849 GCA_964411685.1 uncultured bacterium | reverse complement strand
GTTGAAGCGGGCTACAACCCTTGAATTTACTACTGAACCGGCTATTATTTTTATATATTGTTGTGCACAGTTCGTTTATATATATATTCGCCGATAAAACAAACAAAGATTATCGAAATCGCTAAAATAACTCCAAGTCGGTTCGAAGAATATTGTTGTACAATCAAAATAATTAATGCAGCTAATCCTAAAATAAAACCGGTCAAAGGAATCGTTTTATTACCATCAATAGACTTCGATAATTTGAATCCAATATAATTTACTGTTGTAAAAATCAATATAAAACCAACACTGCCGGCTGTAGAAATGCTTTCTAAATTCACGGCATTAACAAGAAGCAAGGTCAGGATGGTTGTTATCATTAATCCAACAGGATGATTCCACAACAGACCAGTTAACTGGTGTGGAAGCTCATCATCATCAGCAATTTCGTAGCTCACCCGGCTCCCGCCATACAAAGAGGCATTTATTGCCGAAAAGGTTGAGATTAAAGCAGCAATAGTTATGATCGTAAAACCAATTTTCCCTATCATGGGTTTTGCGGCTTCTGCCAATACATAATCCTGTGCAGCGGCAATTTTATTGAAGGGTAAAGATCCTACAGTTACAGCAGCTATAATGATGTAAAGAAAAATTACAAAAATAACTGAATAATAATACGCTTTCGGAATATTCTTTTTTGGGTTTTCAATATCAGGAACTGCATTAGCTATCAGTTCAAATCCTTCATATGCCACAAAAATTACCATCCCACCTGTAATAAGATTAATTGTGCTCTCCCAGTTTTGAGGTGATAATTGGATCAGGTTCAGATTTCCGAACAAGCCATAAATTCCAATTACTACGAATGCAAGCAGAATTAATAGTTTAATAACTACTGCATAGGTCTCAATTTCTCCAACAATTTTCAGGCTATAGTAATTTATGGCTGTGGCAATAATAATTATCCCACTTGCATAGACATGGAAACTTACTGGATTACTGTCAATTAGATGAAATAAGTTTGGTGCATAAGAACCAAAAGCAGAAGCATAAAGTGACAACATTATGATATAACTTAACCACAATAAGTTATTTATACCCCCGCTAAAAAGCGATTTGCCAAAACACTGGTTGACAAACTTAACTGTTCCACCTCTGTCAGGAAAAGCGAGAGATAATTTTACATAACTATAAGATGTGATTAATGCCAAAATACCTGCCAATAGAAATGCAATTGGAGTTCCTCCTTTGGCTAAAGAGACAGCCAGTCCTAAAACTGCAAAAATACCACCACCAACCATTCCGCCGATCCCGATAGACATTGCATCCTTTAGTCCTATTTTTTTATTCATTTATTGGCGTATTTTTTTTACTCAAGTTACTCGATCATTTTTGTACATATCTACTTTGAATTGTGTAGACATTTTTTAAAACGAGTAAGCATTCTGACTAATGGGCAAATAAGTCGTTGATTTTCAGTAGTTATTTTTAAATTCAAATTCACTCATTTTTTTATCTTTAATTTTTTGTTAGCTCGGGATTTTAATTGGAAGCTCTAATCTGGCGAATTGTGCACAACGGTCCTTGGGTAAAAATTGGGCGGGTGTTATCCCGACTAACTTGTCAGACCGTAGTTGGTTTATATTTTTTGGTTTATTTGTCATACAGTTATGGCACCCCGCCTTGTTTTTACACGATGTTGTGCGTTCGTGCATTCTTTTAATTTATATCCTCTTTTTTTTAATATTGTACCTATTAATATTCCTATCAACAAGAAAAGTGGCACTGTAACCATTAGTCTCACCAATGTAAATGGTAATCCCAAAAAACTAATCTCAAAAATTGTCATTGGGATACGAAATACTCCAACAAATCCAAGATAAGTAAATATTATCTTTAATGATGCTCCTTTTTTATTTAATGTCTCAGCCAAAGGGAATGCGACATATAGCCCTCCAACCGAAAATCCTGCCAATAATAAGATCCAAAAGTATCCTTTTATTCCACAATTGTCTCCAAGATGTTGAATAACAGTCTCTTTTTTTACCCAAACCTCAAATAGTCCAATAAGTATAAATGCACATGGCAATATTTTAAGCATCTCAATCAATACATTTACAAATGCTTGTCCAGTTTGTTTTCCTTTATCAAAATCAATCAGATATGAAATACTTACAAATACAAAAAATATTGCAATCACTATTATGTTAATCAGTTTTGATTTTTTCATTTTATTCTCCAAATACGATTTTGACTATTATAATAGCAATAATGCATATTATTATTGCTATTAGGTTTCTTATTAATGCTACAGAAAATCCAAGAAATTTTTTCTCAATCGAAAATGTTACAATCCCAACATTCATTAATGACAAACTGAACGCAGCTATAATATAATAAGGTATTCCTTCTCCTTTAAGTGCTGCACATAATGGAAATGCAGCGAATCCAGGCATTACTGAAATACTTCCTAATCCAAGTGATATTGCAATTCCATTAATTCCAGACTCAGTACCAATATATTCTTGCAAAAACTCTGGGGAAAGAAAAGTTACAATCAAAGCAAATCCAGCCATTACAAGTAAAAATAATGATAAAATGTCTGTGAATTTCTTAAATGCTTTTTTTAAAGCTTTAATTGTCTTTTCTCTACTTTTTGTTAATGAAAAAATCAATAATCCAGCAGTAATTATCCATAATGCTATATTCATTTTCCTCGTTTCATTTTACCAGGATGCTTTCCATGCATGACGCACAACGGTCCTCGTGTAAAAATTGGGCGGGTGTATTCCCGACAAAATTGTCAGACCGTAATTGGTTTATATTTTTTGGTTTACTTATCATACAGATACCTCGCCCCGCCTTGT
>CAYPMA010000157.1:0-2860 GCA_964411685.1 uncultured bacterium | reverse complement strand
TCTTTCTTTAAATTTATCTGTTAAAGTACGTGTAACTCCAAAAGCTCCGCCTTTACCATGTGCAACATCAAGACCAAATACAACTACACCTTCATCTCTTTGCATTTCTTCTTCTATAGCATGGTTTATTGCATCCATCATTAATATTTCATTGTCATAACTTTTATTTTCTGTTTTTTCTATATTGTATTCACAAAAAACATTGTCAGATGCTTTATCAGATTCTTCAAAAAGAATTTCTTCAGCTTCTTTTGCATATAATTCTATCTTTTTATCAATACTATCTTTAATTTCATTGATTTCTTCTTGAGTAGCTATTGAGTTATCGACAATCCATTTCTCTAATATCCTTACAGGATCTTTTTTCTTTTCTTCTTCTATGGTCTTTTCATCTTTATATTTTTTTGGGTCGTCACTGTTTGTATGAGGGTTACATCTTGCAACATGGGCAACAATTACCGAAGGTCCTTCATTATTTCTTGCCTTATCAACTGCTTTTTTTGCAGCTGTTGCAAGCTGAAGATAGTCTGTTCCGTCAACTTCAAGAACTTGCAATCCTTCATATCCTTTTGCAATTTTTGAAATTGAACATCCTGCTGTCTGTTCTTTCTGAGGAACAGATATGGCCCATTTATTATCCTGGATAACATATATAACTGGTAAATTATGAATACACGAAAAATTCAAAGCTTCATGAAAATCTCCCTGGGATGTAGCTCCGTCTCCGGAAGAGACATAGACAACTTCATCTTTATTTTGCATCTTTAAGCCTTTAGCAAGGCCTGCAGCCTGTAAAAACTGTGATCCAACAACACATGACTGGCTTGGAATTCTTAATTCTTTATGGGAGAAGTGGTCGAGCATTATTCTTCCGCTGGAATGATGCATTACATTTCTTGCTAAAAAGGCACCTATTATCTCTTTTACATCACATCCAAGGCCTATCGCAAAAGCTCTATCCCTATAATATGGAAAAGCCCAATCCTTCTTGCTTTCTAAAGACAATGCTAAAACAGCACCAACAAGCTCATGACCTGCTGTAGAAAGGAAAAAAGATGTTCCTTTATTCTGTTTAACAAGGATTTCCATTTTTTTATCAGCAGATCTTGTCGTGTAAATTACTTCAAAAGCTTTTTTGCATCCTTCTTTTGAAAAAAGCAGCTCATTATTATTAAATAAAGAAGATATATTACTTTCAGACAAATTTTCTTTAGTCTGCATATTCATAAATCCACCAAAAAATTATTATTTATTTTTTTTATTTTTTGCGCTCTTTATAGGAGATACTTTTTTTATTCCAAAACGTTTTTTCTTTTGAGGAATGAATCCTTCTTCACTAGCCTTTTGCTGTTTCTTTTGTGAAGGCAGTATCTCACCTACCGCAGATTCAATTTTTAAATCTTTTTCCTTATAATGAGGTTGAATTTCTTTCTTTTCCTTCCAGGAAGGTTTTGTTTTTTCAAATCCATATACGTCTTTTGAAACGGCAAGCCTGTCAGATAATTTCTGCAATGATTCCAATCTTTGTGATAAAGCTTCTAATTTCTTATCAACTTTAATTCTTGTGCTTCCACGTAAACTTGCAAGCAATTGTTCTTCAGAATCAAACTCAGCAGAGAATGTTACAGAAGTAGCAGAAGTAATATCTGGGATATACAAGAAAAATCTTACTTCTCTTGGTACTGTTGCATATATATCCATAGTAAACTGCGGCTCAATAGCAACTTTTGCAGCCTGTTTAGGAGGTCTTCCTCTTTTTGGGCGCGGGTTCAGAGCTTCATTTGAATAATAAGTATTTGACTTGGCAATTATTAAATCTCTTGCCTGAGAAACATCTTTTGGAACTTTTTCATCAAAAAATGTTCTTTTTAATTTTTCAACAATATTTCTATGTAAATCTAAATCTTCTTCAAATACGAATTTAATATTTAAAGACCTTAACCATTCAATAATTCTTATTCTTGATCTTTCCTGATAATAAATCTGCCATTTTTCTAGTTCTGTCAAATTATCATAAATAAATTCCAAAAAATTCTTTCTTGGCTCTTTTGCTCCTATAAGATCAAATAACTTTTCTTTAGTATCTATATCGTAAACTTTTTCCTGTATGAAGTTTTCCATGAACTTTTTAATTTCAAAAAATGTCATTTTTGGAATTAAACAGTATCTTTCATGATGCTGATGCAGTTCTGTGAATAAAGTTACTAATTCTTCGGTCCCCTTATCTAAGTCTGCATAGACAAGAAACCCTTCAATATTATCTAAATAAAAATCTCTTTCATCATCAGATTTTGCAAAGGCGTCCATCAATCGGTGATAACGCAAAATTAAAGGAATTTTTCCCTTCGGATAATTATTATTGTTCATAAGGCTCATATAATTGTTTAGCATAATAAGTTTATCAAAAAGCTTTTGCTAATATCAAGCACAATCCAAACTAAAACTTAATAGTAGTAAAATTTTTAATTGTTTAAAAAAATTTATACTACCGTTTTCACAAAAATTGTATTTTTTTCGCTCAATATGTATATTGTATTGAAAATATATAAGGAAAAATATGTTAGACATCAAGGAATTGCGAAAAAACAAGGAAATATTTGAAAAAAAAATAAAATCGAAATCACCTGAAATTGATTTAAATAAAATTTTGAAAATCGATGAAGATTATAGAAATTTTTTGACAGAGCTTGAAACACTTCAATCACAAAGAAATTCTATTTCCAAGGAAATAGGGATAAAAAAACGTAATAATGAAGACACTGAAAAAGAAATGTCCTTAATGAAGGATATAAATGATAACATTCTAGAAAGAATGGTGGATATAAATGTTTTGGAAAAACAAAGAATTGAAGAGCTCTCT
>CAYPMA010000156.1:0-2993 GCA_964411685.1 uncultured bacterium | reverse complement strand
CTGCTGCCTATAATTGGAAGGATGATGTTTCAAAAGAAGAAAAAGAAAAGCGCCTTCAAACAATAATAAACATTCAAAAAAACATTACTGATGAAGAGCATCAAAAACTAATGAATACTACTCAAGAAGTTCTTGTAGAGAGCCAAACTGATAATAATTTAGTAAAAGGAAGAACAAGATGCTGGAAAAAAGTTATTTTTCCTGGAGACAAAAAAGTTATAGGAACAACACAAAAAGTAAAAATTACAGGTTACGTAAATCAAACTCTAGTTGCAAATATAAACCAGCTTAAGCAAAATCAATGATAATTAATTAGATAAACTCGAAACTCACGTTAATAATAGAATAATTGAAAAATTAACGAATATTTTCTTATTCATAACTTTTTAATGGAATTGTAATTGTTTTTTTCTAAGTTCATTTCTTTTTCTACAATTTCTTTGGCTTTTTCAAAAGGCTCTGAAAATATGTTTTTAGTGTCATTATAATCAGTCTTGGTTGAATAGTAATGTAAATCACCTCTTGCTTGAAACACATAAGCAATGCTGCCATCTGTATAATAATTATTGTTATTTTTGCTAAATGATAGAAACACCTGACATCTATCTGTACCGAATGGATATTCTCTCAAAAAAGGTCTAATTTTTTTATGATTGTTAACTAATTCTTGAAGCCTTTTTGTAGCCATTATTTCTAATTTTCTTGCCTGTTCAATATTAACTTGTTTATAAACTTGAAACTTTACAAAAATCTCTTCAACATCATAAGGCATGCCTCCTCCAGTTCCAATGCAAATAAATCCATATTTATCGTTCATTTCTTTTTCAAAAGAATTAACAATTTCATTAACATATAACAAGTAATTTTCTTTAGGTTTGTTTTTGTTTTTCATATTATCTTTGGCAAATATAGTTGTAGTAGACAATATTAATGAAAAAGAAAATAAAAAATTAACGATTGCTTTCTTATTCATAACTTATTAATGTGAGTAGCATTATTATTCATGTCTTTTTCTATAATTTCTTTGGCTTTTTTATAATCTTCCGAAAAAATAAAATCAGTTGGTTTTGAATTACTTTTAGAAGCAAAATAATGTAATTTTTCTCTTGCTTGAAAGACATAAGCAATGCTTCCATCAGTATAATAATCATTATCTTTCTGGCAAAAAACCAAAAAAACATGACATCTATCTGTTCCAAATGGATATTCTCTCAAAAAAGGTCTAATTTTTTTATGATTGTTAACTAATTCTTGAAGCCTTTTTGTAGCCATTATTTCTAATTTTCTTGCCTGTTCAATATTAACTTGTTTATAAACTTGAAACTTTACAAAAATCTCTTCAACATCATAAGGCATGCCTCCTCCAGTTCCAATGCAAATAAATCCATATTTATCGTTCATTTCTTTTTCAAAAGAATTAACAATTTCATTAACATATAACAAGTAATTTTCTTTAGGTTTGTTTTTGTTTTTCATATTATCTTTGGCAAATATAGTTGTAGTAGACAATATTAATGAAAAAGAAAATAAAAAATTAACGATTGTTTTCATTTTTAAACCCATAATTTGAATAAAGATAGTTTATTTGATTCTCTAAATTTTTTTGATAAGTTGTACCCATAAAATAATGATCAATACTTTTGAAAATCATTTCATCAGGTTTTGAGATACATGGCAATATTTTTATGTTATAATTTTGATCATTTATATGCTTTTTGCCAAATCGACCAGTTATGTAATCGTTATGCGAATAAACATCCCAAACTCTATAAGCATAATCTTGTGGCATAGGAAGAGCAGGTCCTACTCCATAATAAAGAAGATGCTGTTTAACAAGATCTTTTTTGTCTGGCTCCAATCCTTCTATTGCTCTTACAAATATTGCTCCGGATTCACTATGAGATGTGTGAAACCATAAAGCGTTTGGATTTATTTTATTTACATTTTCCACCATACAGCTAATAAATTGACGTGTAATTTTTATCATGTATGTATCTTCATATGAAATTTCACTTATTGTTCTTGTTCCGTCGGCAACCAGTCCAAGTGAAGGGTTATATAATCCAATATAGGCTGTGCCTTTAGGAAGTTTTTGCACTATAGATTTAGACATAATTTGAAAATCTGACAAGGAATTTTGCACCCCATTTTGTCCAGTACAAATATTAATACATGATCCGTCTTTAGAGATAAAATCTTGAAAATGATCATTTAGCTTGATTTTTCCTGCATTCACTTCTTCTGCTGTAAATTGAATTTGATGTATAAATGCTCCATTTGTGATAAGGTCTACACCAACTTGTCCTAAAGTACCCTTGAAATGAAAAAGACTTTCCATTGAGAAAGTTTTTATGGGACTAATTGGTTGGGCTGGAATTCTTATTATCAAATCTCCTTTATAGTGATCATCGATAAATAACCCAAATAAATCTAATCTATTAGTAGGATTGTTCAGTACATATACATAAAGGTTTGAACTTTCAATAAATCCAGCCGGATCGGGAGAGAGCCATCGTTTCATTGAAGGATTGTAAAAGCGTTCTTTAAAGTATATTAGGTGTTCTTCATGGCGTTTTGAGCAGAATCTCCATGGATTGATGTATTTATGATCACTTAAATCTTTTCCAAAGGCATTATAGTGATATGTCTCAACAATATGGCCATCTGATGATATGATTGCTAAAATATTTCCATTAAAATCATGAAATGGAACATAGACGTTTTCATTTATTTCTATTGCAACGGTTGCGCCAATATCTCCTTTTATTCCAAGACCTAATACTTTTAATTCTAATATTTCTTTATTATGATCACATAGCCCGATTTCATAATCTTTATCATGTAAATAATAAAATGAAGATAATTTATTCCATTGGCCATCTTTATAATTATAGTATGTTTTTTTTAGAAGCCGGGAAAGTCCGTCATAGATATAGGTTATTTTCTTTTTATTTTGGCAAATGATAGATATAACTCTTCCTAAAGCATCATAT
>CAYPMA010000155.1:0-3028 GCA_964411685.1 uncultured bacterium | reverse complement strand
ATTATATAGCTATTTTTATCCCAATTCCATCGTGTCATTTTTAAAGTAATCAATATAAATCATATATAAGAGGTGCTTTTATGAATCTGATTAAAAATTTATCTCAAAACAAATTATTATTGCTGATTCTTAAGGAAAACCAATATCTTGCACATTTAAGCAAAATAGTTAAATCAATGAATCATTCAAAGTCAAATATATGCTATGCTTGCCTTAATAGGCCGTATAAGGATTTAATTGAAGATATAAAAAAAGAAGACATAAACTTTAATCGCTTCTTTTTTATAGACACTTTAAGTTCCCATTACACCAAGCAAAGTCCAGTCAAAAATTGTATTTTTATAGAAGAGCCAATAAAATTGATTAATATTCAGTCAGCTATATCAGGGTTGGTAAATAAAGAGAAATGCAGCATAATAATAATAGATACAATCCCTGATTTGCTTGATTTTGAATCAACTTTCTCAATAACCCAGTTTACCCATAATCTGGCTACAGAAAAAAGATATAAAAATAAGATTTTTATTGTTTTAAAGGAAAATGAAGCTTTGGAAGAATATGCCAATACATTAACTGAGGACTTAAGCATGTTTGCTGATAATATTGTTGAAATGAAGTAGTTTTTGTTATTATTTTGAGTTTTCAACAATATTTAGATATTATAACATTATATAAATAGTTTAGGACAAAAAAAGGCATTTTTATGAAACCATTCCAAGATAAATCTAAAAACAAATTATTATTGGCTGTTTTTCAGGAGGATGTATATACCAAGCAACTAAGCGAGATAATTAAATTATTTAAGGAATTAAAGACTAATGTATGCTATGTCTGCCTTAACAGACCTTATAATGGCATAATTAATGATTTAAAAAGGAATAATTTAGATATTAGTCGCTTCTTTTTTATAGACATCTTAAGTTCTCATAATGCCAAGCCAAAACCTGTTAAGAACTGTGTTTTTATAGAAGAGCCAATAAAGATAGAAAAGATCCAGTCAGCTATAACAGACGTAATAAATAAAAAGAAATGCAAGACTATAATAGTAGATACTGTCTCAACTATGCTTGATTTTGAATCAATTTTTTCAATAACTCAATTTGTTCATAATCTTGTGATAAAAGAAGAAGATATCAATAAAATTTTTATTGTTTTAAAAGAAAATGAGTTAACAATAGAGTACCCTGGTGTATTAACCAAAGATTTAAGCATGTTTGCTGATAAGGTTATTGAGTTTAAAAAATAGAAAGCTTAATAAACATAAAGCTTAATATATGTGTTTAGGTGTTTACAATGGCCAAAAAAATAATGATTGTGGATGATGAGGAAAGCATAAGGGAGCTTGTAAACGCTGTTCTTAGCCTGGAGGGCTTTGAGATTATAGCTGCTGAAGACGGGCAGGATTGCCTGGAAAAATTAAAAAAGACAAAGCCAGACCTTATTTTGATGGATATGATGATGCCAGGGATGAGCGGAAGGGAAACCATTGAAAATATAAGAAAAAACCCAAAAACAAAGAATTTAAAAATTGTTTTTCTGACTGTAGCAAGGTTTTCAGAAACAGGAAAAAACACACTTGAAAAGATGAATGTTCTTGATTATATAACAAAACCCTTTGACAATAATGATTTGGTTAAAAGGGTTAAGAAATTATTTAAATAAATTAGTTTGATTATATAATTTAATGGAATCTAAAGATGAATCCTAAAACAAAAGAGGGCATAAAATCAGAGATAATCAGAATTTTAACGCCTATATTTGGAGATGACGTTAAAAAAATTATAATTGATTATTATGATAATCCTTCTGAGATGGTTAAGCTAGCAGATAATATGCTTTCCAATTATATGGGGGATAAAAATGCTAAAAAAATATTGAAGGACCTGTTTAAAAAGTTCCCAGAATTAAAAAATGAGGCAAGCTAAAATGGAAAAAATAAAAAAGATTGTTTGGTTTTTGATTGCTTATGCACTGATAATTTCTGTAATTCATTATTTCAGGATAGGCGGAGAGCAGTATGATAATATTGCTACAGTAATTAACATAATTACGCTACTAATTACAATTTACTTTGGATATTCAGCTGTAAAATACTTTGGCTTAAAAACAATGCAGGGAAAGAGTGTCCTATGCATAATGATATCCATGGTTTCCTGGCTTATTGGAGATATGATTTGGCTTGTAAATGAAAATGCAATTGTTTCAATTGCAGATGCCTTCTGGTTGGTAGCATATCCAATACTTGGATTAGCTATTCTTTATGGCATTAAAACATTTTCCCCTGATTTCTTCAGTCAAAAGAAAAAGCTGATTGTTTTAGGATTAATATTAGCTGTTTTAGTGATTATATATTTTAAATTTTTCCCGTTATCCTGGGACTCTGAAATCAGCATTATAGAGAATATAGTTATTTCTGGTTATATAATTGTTGATTTGCTGCTGTTGATGTTAATTATCCTGCTTGTATTATTGGTTTTTTCAGGGTTTTACAGCCAGGCATGGATAGTTATTGCAATTGGAATAACTTGTACTTTAACAGGCGATTTATACTATGCTGTTAATTATGAATCATATAGTGGCGGAGATTTAATTGATTTAGCATGGTACTTTGGCTACTTGCTTTATGGCTTGGGATTTGCATTGATGGAATGGAATGCCAAGAAAGCTCTTAGAATTATGAAAAGAAAAATGCCAAAAACTTCAAGAAAGGGCTGAGTTTTAATTTGCTTATTTTTTCTTTGTTTTTAAACCATCTTTTTCAGGGGTTTTGATTTCTTTTTTATCTGGTTCTTTATTCTCTTTGAATAAATCAATTTCTCTCATTTCATCAGCTTTTTTCCTTTTTGTTGGAATGGTAAAATAGAATGTAGTTCCCTTTCCTAATTCGCTTTCTGCCCAGATCTTTCCGCCCATTGCCTCTACAAAGCCCTTGCAGAGAGATAACCCTAATCCTGTGCCGTTGATTTTCCTTGTCAATGGGTTGTCAACCTGGTAAAATCTGTCAAATATTTCTTTTATGTGCTCTTTT
>CAYPMA010000154.1:0-3038 GCA_964411685.1 uncultured bacterium | reverse complement strand
GTCTTTTTGTTGAAAATACAAAGTTCTTCAACCCAAATTTAAATTGATTAAACCTATGATATCCGTCTTCTAAGCTGAAAATATAATGCTCATCAGTTCTTGATGTTGGATTAGCTATTGAGTAAAAATATATATATGGTTCAATCAAATGTTTATGGTTTGTGAAACGTCTGTATATCTGAGTATTTAGTAATGCACTATAAAAAATTGTTCCTAAAGCTTCAGAATGATGATTAGTAGGACTTCGAGAATAAAAAATTCCAGTAACTCCAACTAGGGGAGTAAAATTAACAGGACCTAAAAAAAATGGCCTGTAAAGTTCATTGTATGTTTGAAGTCTCCAAGAATAAAAATCAGCAAGGGATGGTGATAGTTTATTGGAATAAGCATAATCTAAATATGATGTATTTACCCAGTTATTAGATATAATGCCAACATAAGGTATGTAAATCGGTCTTATAGTAGAATAAAATGTGGGTATGTCCTGTTTAAGTGAGTTGAAAGTATTTACCCTAGGCCTTGCATGAACAAATGAAATTAAATCCTTTTGAAAATGGGTAATAAAAAGCTCTGTCTTTTTCTCAGTATTAATTTCGAAATCATCGCTTTTAAAATCACCCGGCATATTTATATCGCTGAATTTATCCCATGTAAGATCAACTTTTGTTGTTCCTGAAGGACTTGTTGTATGGTATGCTCCTTGTACTCTGTATCGCCTTCTTTTTTTTGGATCTGTAGGAAGAATATCACTTGCCAGATAATTCTTTGTTTCCATTGTTGTTCTTCCATGTGCAGGATAGTATTCAGTTTCTATTGCACCTCCAAATCCTTTGCTCAATCTATAATCTAAACGTAAAAAACAGGCAAACTCACTATATGAAAAAGCCTGATAACGAAAGCTTGCTCTTGGCCCTGCTCCTTTGTCCCAATTAAATTTGTATTTCAATATGGGAGATGTAAAATGCTTTTTCAGGTTCATTTTGAAAGATGGTAGCCATAATTTTAAAAATTTAAATAATCTAAACCTTACTTTTTTTGCATCTAACATGTTTTTGTCAGATACTTTTAATGATTCCGCTCTTATGTCCCATGAACTGTTAGCATTTTCACATGTAGTAACGCTTACATTATATACTTCATAACTTCCATCACTTCTTAGTTCTATTTTTCCTCCTCCCATATACCATGGAGAGGCGTAAGTCTTTCCGAAATAAATATTTCCTGTCTTAGAAATGAAGTCGTATTCCAGTTCCTCTCCTACAAAAACCCTATTTTTGTAGCGGACCATTAAATCTCCTTCAGCTTCAATTTTGTGTACTTCTTTTTCGCCTTCTTTTCTTTTAATGTATTGAATAGTGTTTGCCTGTATGCGTATATCAGAATTTTTTATAACACCGCCTTCATGAGTGAATAAAATTCCATTTTTATAAATAGGATTTCTTAAATTTATGATTAGTTCTGAATTATTAATTTCTTCAGTGAATATATTTTCTTGAGGATCTTCAAATGACCTGACAGCTCTTTTAAATATCTGATCTTTCCATCCTGATATGAATTTCGTAGATTCATCATCATTTGATTGAATAGGTAAAAAGAAGATAGTAAATATCAATAATATAAATAGCATCTTATGTTACATAAATAAAATATAATATAAGATATGGAAGAGAGTTATTCAATAGCTTTTAACAATATTCCAGCTAAAGCATATCTATTTTTAGGATTTCCTGTTTTCAATGCTTCCACTACAGTTAGAATATTTTTGTCGTTTTGTCTAATAGAAATAGCTTGGTACATTTCAACCAAGAGCCTTGTTTTTTCTTCTGCTGAGAGTTCAAACATTGAAGAATCGATTCTATATTGTCTTGGTAAAAAAGGCCTTAATTCGATTATGTTTTCATTTTTTTGACTTATTATCCAGTTCCTTAGGTATTCTTCATAATTTCCTTCTTCTTTTATCCTAAAAAGAGCTAGATTGCAATAATCTCTAATAAGAGGGGCCCCAGGCTTTTGTGTTTTATCTTTTAAAAGATTGATTGATTCTTGTGATCTAATATTTTCTATTAAATGAATTAATAATGGCACTAGATCATTTTGCATATTATCAAAGATCATATCGGCAACTTTTAAAAAATCTTTCTCCTTGAGCTCCAATGCCAATTTTAAAATGTACTCTTTAATATTTAATGATAAAGCAAAATAGGTTGGATTATCCTTATATATCTGTTCAGAAGAGAAAACTACTTTGAAATACATCATAGTTCTTCCTAATGAATAGAATGGTTGAAGAGATATATCTCTATGATCTTTTACTAAAACATCCTGCAATACAGGTATGCATGAAGAATCTTTAAGCCTCAAAAGAGAAATGGCCGCATTAATTCTAACCTCAATATTATGACTATTTAGTAGTGGTCTAAGGATATTTTCAGATTCAGGAATTTCTGCTAAAAGTGATATTGCGAAGAGATTGTTTTTTTTAGCTTCATTTTCTATAAATTTTTTTGCTGTTGATTCTCCTAATTTAAATAATGTAAAATGAGAAGCAAGTTTTACATTTATAGATGGCTGAAGAGATAGTTTTTTTATTTTGTCGACGCTTGAAGAATCCTGAAATCTTAATATCGCATATATTGCCGCTTCCAGCTCAGCAATATTTGTATGTGTTAATTTCTTTCGTATCATCGGCAGAAGTTCATCTTTTCCAAAATGTGCAGCACCTAATATTGCCTCAATTCTAACGGGAAGTTGTTCGTCGTATAAAAAGTGTTTTAAATATTGAATAGCTTCTGGTGTTGATATCATTGCAAAAAGATGGGGGAAAAAGAATTTAACTTCTTTTGGAAGTCTATGCATTAATGAATCGATATGTCCAATAGAAGAAGGGTGTTTCCTTTCAGCCATTTGATATAATGCTTCCATCCTAATTTGTAAAAATGGCGAAGACATAGATTCGTTTAAAAGAAATTGAATTCTGTCCTCATGCAAAAATGATAAAAAATGTAGCGATATAAGCTGTATTTCCGGATTGTTGCTAT
>CAYPMA010000153.1:0-3093 GCA_964411685.1 uncultured bacterium | reverse complement strand
CATTGCATGCCAAATTCAATTATATCTTCAACAAAAACACAAGATGTCGTTTGTCCCTGTATTGTTGAAGCTTGTATTACGATAATTGTTCCCTTGTTTATCGGAGTAATAGATGTGATGTTGTTAAATGCTTTTCCCTTTATTGTTTTTATATAAAATTTGGGGTTTGATTGATTTTTTTGAAGTTGAGAAATAGCTTCTTTTAAATCATTTGCTCTATCAGCAGGCTGTATAACCATTATTCCTTTTTCAGAAGAGCTCATAGGAACAGGAATAACATTTGACTTGGATATTTTTTCTTCAGTATTTTTTTCAACACCAAAAGAATTACATATCATTGCAATTGCAAAAACAGAAAAAATCTTTTTCATTTTATAGCCTCATTTTTTTGCTTATTTAATAATGCTTTTTCAATAGCTATTCTTAATATAGTTATATCTGCTGGACAAACACCAATAAGTTTGGATGCAGATGATAAATTTGGAGGAAAGAATTTCGATAATTTTTCTATGGCTTCTGATCGAAGGCCAATAACTTTTGAATAATCAAAATTTTTAGGTATGTTTATTTTTTCAAGGTGAAGGAATTTCTCAATCTCTTTTTCCTGTCTTGAAATATATCCGCTAAATTTTATTTCAATTTCTATCTGTTTATTAATTTCATCTTCATAGTCCTTAATATCATCCGGGAATAATAATAAAATATCCTTATAGGAAATCTCAGGGCGGGATAAGTATTTTCCGATAGTAAGATTCGAATCGTTTATTTTTTTTGTAATAAGAAAAAACCTTTTCTTCTCTTCTTCGATAATGTCTTTTTTCTCTTTTGTTTTTTCATATATATTTTTAGAAATTAATCCAAAATTATATCCATATTCTCTAAGTCTTAAATCTGCATTGTCCTGACGTAAAAGTAATCTATATTCAGCTCTAGATGTAAACATCCTGTATGGCTCATCTAATTCTTTTGATATTAGATCATCGATCATAACACCGATATAACTTTCAGATCTCTTTAGAACAAATGCTTCTTCGTTTCTAATTTTCTTTACTGCGTTAATACCTGCTATTAATCCTTGTGCTGCCGCTTCTTCATATCCTGTGGTTCCGTTTACCTGTCCTGCAAAAAATAAGTTAGAGACCGCTTTAGATTCTAATGAGGCATATAACTGTGAGCTTACAACATAGTCATATTCTATAGCATAAGCAGGGCGCATTATCTCTGCATTTTCTAAGCCTTCAATGCTGTGTATTACATCTAGCTGCACATCATATGGCATAGAAGAAGAAAGTCCATTAGCATAATACTCAACAGTATTTAATCCTTCGGGTTCTAAAAAAATCTGATGTCTTTCTTTGTGAGGAAAGCGCGTTATTTTATCTTCGATAGAAGGACAATATCTAGGACCTTTTCCTTCAATAAGTCCAGAATAAAGAGCGCATTTTTTTATATTTTTATTGATTATGTTCTTTGTTAGTTCATTTGTATAAGCAATATGACACATTACATTCTGTTTTTTCTTTGTAACATTGTTAAATGAAAATTGAACATTATCTTCCGTTGGCTGTTCTTCCAGTTTTGAAAAATCTATAGATCTTTTATGTATTCTTGGGGGTGTTCCGGTTTTTAATCTTGCTAATTTTATGTTTAATGATTTTAAGGAACCAGATAATCCATAAGAAGCTGTATCTCCAGATCTTCCTCCATCAAAGGTTGTATGTCCTATGAAAAGTTTTCCTTTCATAAAAGTTCCGGAAGTAATAATTAATGTCTTGCAGAGAAAAACTATTCCTTCTTGGGTTTTTATTCCTTTAATTGTGTTGTTTTCTACTATAAGCTCGGTTGCTGTTGATTGTTTGATTTCTAGATTTTCTGTATTTTCAAGAAAAAATTTCATTTGATAGTGATATTCCAACTTATCAACTTGAGCTCGAGGGGAGTGAACCGCAGGGCCTTTTGAAGCGTTTAACATTCTGAAATGTATTCCTGTCATGTCCGCTATCTGCCCCATTATTCCGCCAAGAGCATCGATCTCTCTTACCAAATGACCTTTTGCTATCCCTCCGATTGAAGGGTTACAGCTCATTTTGGCTATTGTATCAAGGTTCATTGTAAGAAGAAGCGTTGAATTGCCCATCTTTGCAGACGCATAAGCTGCCTCACATCCTGCATGTCCGGCACCAATAACTATAACATCATACTGTTTTGGATTAGTCCACATTGTATTTATTATCCTTTATTAGATGATAATTTTATCTGTTAAGGGGATTCAATAGAATAAGAAAATAATGTATTTATACAAATAGAAACTAATTTTTTTAAAACACACAAAATTATTAGATTGTTCTAATAATTATTTTTTGAGTTGGATATAAAAATAAATACGCAGCATTAAATCAAATTAATTATTACTTGCTGATAGTTCAGCTCTATATATTAACAAAGGTAATTTTAATAAGTAAATTTCATCGTGTGTAGCAGCAACAGTTGATGTAAATATCACATCTTCTCCGGTATTCATGCCCATCCATTTAACTTTGTCAAAGACTTCTCTTTTTATGCTTGGGAGCCCAAAAGTAATGTGATCCATATATTTATGGCAAATTTCCCAAAATGCTTTGCAGTTTTTTACTTTTGATAAATGAGGGATCCTTTTAATTTTTTTAATATTGGAGTTTGCCTGATCAAAATTAAAAAATCCTACATTATCATTAAGAGTATTCCATTGATGCAAAAGCATGCTGATATTGCGTGTTTCAAAAAGATATTTAATAATTTCTACACGTTGGGGATGAGGTATGTCATCAGCATCCTGTAGTATTAGGATATCCCCAGAAGAATGCTTAACAGCAATATTTCTATTTCCGCCTGCAGAATACTTATTATTTGAAGTAATAATTTTTAATTTAAAAGGCCAATGGTTGTTTTTTACTCTTTCAATATCTTCTATTGGTAATTTATCTGCTTCGGACAAAGAGATCACAATTTCATCAGGAAGGGTAGTCTGTTTTTCATAATAATTTAATAATCCTTCAATATGATAAAAGTGTTTCCATATGCATGGAACAATTATTGATGTGGACATATCTTTTG
>CAYPMA010000152.1:0-3108 GCA_964411685.1 uncultured bacterium | reverse complement strand
TCAGATATTTTCTCAGGTTGATCAGAAGGACAATCAACTCTTCTATTAGATAGTTTATTTATGTAACATCTTGCTTCATTTATTGCTACTACAACATCACTAGGCAAACTTCGAGAAGAAATAACAACCCCATTACATAAATTAAAAATACGGTCTGTTGTTTCTTGAAATAAATCATAAACAGTAATATGTTTATGGTTAGGCAACCCAACCAAATTTTCTACTGAAGCTTCCACTAATGCTTCAGAGGAAGGATCTTTTAATAATACAACTGTATAAACACTTACCAAAAGCATACCTTTAAGAGATTTATCAAATAAGTCTTTAGTAGTATCCATTTTTTCAATACATCTCATTTGACATTGGTTAGGCATTATTAATGTAGTTGAAGATTCTTTTTTACGTTTGATAACAGCTAAAAGCCCACCACATAAACCAACAGCACCTGAAATCATAACATATAATTCAGAATTAGAACCTAAAGCAGAAAAAAAATGAGATCCTATGCCAAAATAAGACAATGAAGCGGCCGTTATTGCAGCTATTGCAATCGAAGTAACAATTATTCCCGTCCATTGCACTGCAGTTAGATTTTTTAACTGAAATGCATTTGAAACAGATCCTTTTTGATCTACAGGATTAGCTGCTGGCATATAAATCTCCTTATTTTTTACCGGTATAATATGTTAATAGTTACTAAACGTTTTTATCAACTTTCTTTTTATATAAAAAAGAATTGAATGATTTTAAGCCGCTTCTACTTCTTATTCTTGCTTTTGAGCTAATTTATATTCCAATTCTCTTATAGCTTTCTTTAATGCATTATTATCACATCTCAAATTATAGCTTTCCTCCCATATTTTTGCCATTGCAGGGTAGTTTTTTTCAATTGCCTCAAGCTCTTTTTTTCTAACAACTAATGTGAAAAATCCTGCCGTAAGTGTTGTAGAGCCAACAATCAAAAGGTAAAACGGATAATTATTACCTAAAACCATCAAATTTAAATAGGGAAAAGCAGGGATAATATTACTTAAAGCGAATACACCTAAATTAATTGCCAAAGCCCCGAAAACTGCAAGAGATATTCCAATAACTTTTTTATTTAAAAATTTTTCTTTAAACATAAAAGATCTATGAGCAATAAAAGCCACAGTATCCTGAAATAATGATTCAAATATTGATAATTTTATCTCTGGAACAGGTGATTCTGGCATTATAACTCTTTTTGTCGTGATGTTTTTTATTTTATTCGCCCAAATTATACAACAAACATTAATAAACAACAAACAACAAATAAGTAACAGCTTTTAATGTAAAATTTATTTGAAAGTGTTAAATTATAATTTAATTTATTAACAAAATTAATAATAAACATTTTTTTTAGCTTTATGATTATAAAATTGCCTTATTGACAATGAGTTAATTCATTTGGCAAGATATCCATAATAAAACTATAGTTGTTAAGATTTTACTATGCCGAGGTAATATGAACTCTCAAGAAATAAGACGTGGATTTTTAAAATATTTTAAATCACAAGGCCATACTATTGTTCCATCATCTCCTGTTATACCTGCTGATGACCCAACACTGCTATTTAATAACGCTGGGATGAACCAATTTAAAGATGTTTTTTTAGGACAGGACAAAAGAAGTTATACAAGAGCAACAAGCTCACAAAAATGTATAAGGGCCGGAGGAAAGCATAATGATTTAGAAAATGTTGGACATACTACTAGACATTTGACATTTTTTGAAATGCTTGGAAATTTTTCATTTGGGGATTATTTCAAAAAAGAAGCTATAGCATATGCATGGGATTTAGCCACTCATGTTTGGGGATTAGATCCAGATAAAATATGGGCTTCTGTTTATAAAGAAGATGACGAATCATTTAATTTATGGGAAAAACATCTTCCGACAAATAGAATCGTACGCCTTGGTGAAAAAGATAACTTTTGGGCAATGGGCGATGTAGGCCCTTGCGGTCCTTGCTCTGAGCTTTTATATGACAGAGGATCAACATATTCAAAAGCTAACTCACCTATTGAAGATTTAGAAGGAGAACGTTTTTTAGAGTTCTGGAATTTAGTGTTCATGCAGTACAATAGAGATGATGACGGTGTATTGTCACAGCTTCCTAGCAAAAATATTGATACAGGCACAGGATTAGAAAGAGTTGTTTTATTAAGCATTGGTGTCGACAATGTTTTTTTAACAGACATCTTGCGAGGACTAATTGCAGAAGTTGAAAATATTTCAAAGAAAAAGTTCTCAGAAAAGGATAAAGTATTAGCTCCTGCTTTTCAGGTTATTGCAGACCATATTAGAACATTAGGTTTCGCTATTGCTGATGGAGCACAGCCCAGCAATATTGATAGAGGTTATGTTTTAAGAAAAATATTAAGACGCGCTGTACGCTATGGAAGAATGTTGGGGCTTGAAAAACCATTTTTATCAAAACTTATGCCAAGACTTATTGGTTTAATGGGAGAAGATTATCCTGAACTTATATCATCAAAACATAGAATAGAAGAAATCTTAACAATTGAAGAAGAGGCATTCATAAAAACTTTAGAAAGAGGCGGAACACTCTTAAACAAGATAATAGAAAATACAAAAGATAAAATTTCCGGAGACGATGCTTTTAAATTAAAAGATACATATGGATTCCCATTAGAAGAAATTTTATTGATTGCTAAAGACAATCACCTAACAGTAGACCTAAAAAAATATGAAAAATTAGAAGAAGAAGCAAAAGAAAGATCAAAAAAAGCTCATAAGACTACATTGCAGGAATGCTCAGAAAACTTTTTTAAGGATTTTTCAAAAACTCACAAACAAACACATTTCGTTGGATATGAAAAAAATTCTTCAAATTCAAAGATTCTAGCTATCGTTGTAGATAATAAATTTACAGATGAAATAGAAGAAGGACAAGAAGGAATGATAATCCTTGATGCAACGCCGTTTTATGCTGAAATGGGAGGACAAGTAGGAGATACAGGAACAATTGCTAAAGACGGATTTATTTTTGAAGTTACCGGCTGCTGCTGTCCTTATAATGGAATAATTTCCCATATGGGAATAATGAAAAAAGGAAAATTAAA
>CAYPMA010000151.1:0-3136 GCA_964411685.1 uncultured bacterium | reverse complement strand
CAATTTCATTATTAAATTTTGTTTTTTCATTATTTTTTATTACTTCAACTTCAAAAATAATTAGCTGGTTGGGAAAATCAAAGCTATCTTTTCCATAACCCAGTTCAGGGTGAATGAATATTTCTCTTTTTTCTCCCTCTTTCATTCCAATTAATGATTGTTTTAATCCTATAATTAGATCCTGCAAGTGAATGATTTCACCATTATCTGATGAGTCATATACTTTTCCTGAAAGCGTTTTACATTTATATTTAATTAAAGGAGTGTCATTTTCAGAAATTTTCTTTCCGGAGCCGTCTTTTAATAATTTATATTGCAACTTATTAGGCACTACTTCCTTTATATTTTTATTTTTTGCATTTTTAATTAAAAATGCTTCTGCTTCTTTTAAATTCTTTATGCTGTTTTTTTCTTTTTGTTTTTCTTGTAAAACTAATATTTGCTTTAAGCATTCGTTTTCAGATAAAGGAGGGTTTTTGCCTTGTTTAGATTCTTCAATACCTTTCAATATCTGTTTAATATCAAGCTCAATATCTGTTGTTTGCAATTGCTTGCCAATAATATGGCCAATTGTTTTAGAAATTGTTTTTATGTTTGTATCTTCTTTACAAAAAGATGAACTTGCAATAGCTAAAAACAGTATAAGGTTTTTTATCATAATTTTCCTTTAAGGAGCCAATTTGATGTTAAGCTCTTTTAATTGTTCTTCTGTTACTTCAGAAGGAGCCTGCATCATTAAATCACTTGCTTTTTGTGTCTTTGGAAAAGCTATAACGTCTCTAATATTATCAGTTCCTGTCAATAACATAAGAAGCCTGTCAAATCCTATTCCTATTCCCAGATGCGGGGGAGTCCCATATTTCAAAGCGGTTAACAAATATCCGAACTGATTTTCAGCTTGCTGTTGTGTCAATCCTATAACATCAAATATTTTTTTCTGTAGTGTGCTATCAAAAATTCTAACTGATCCTGATGCGAGTTCATACCCATTTAATACTAAGTCATATGATTCTGACCTTATATTTAAAGGTTCAGAATCTAATAAATCAATATCTTCAAATTTTGGAGATGTGAAAGGATGTTGCTCACTGGTAATTTTATTTGTTTCTTTATCAATTGAAAAAAGAGGGAATTCGGTTACCCATAAGAATTGAATATCATTTTCATCTATTAATTGTCTTTCTTTTGCTATATGTCTTCTTAAATGGTCCAATCCTTGATTAACGAGATCTTTATTTCCAGCAGCTATCAATATCAAATCATTTGTTTTCATTTCTAATCTTGAAGCAATTTCATTTATTAATTCATCACTGAAAAACTTTATTATTGGAGAAGAAAAACCTTCTTCAGTTTTCTTTATCCATGAAAGTCCGCCAAGGCCGAACTGTTTTAAAATATTTTCATAATTGGATATTACTTTTCTTGATATTGCAGCTCCTGCTTTTACGCAGAAGCCTTTTATTATTCCTTTGTCTTCAATAATATTTTTCATAATTGAAAATTCAGATTTTTTTACGATATCTGTTAAACTTGAAAAAGTCATTTTATATCTTAGGTCGGGTTTATCTGATCCATATTTTTCAATACATTCTTTATGGGTCATTTGCTTAAATGGCAGTGGAATATCTACATTTAAGCATTTTTTAAAAATCTCTTTCATTGTTCCTTCAATTATCTTGAAAAGGGTTTCTTTTTTTTCAAAACTTATTTCAATATCTAATTGTGTAAATTCGGGCTGCCTGTCTGATCGCAAGTCTTCATCTCGAAAACATTGGGCAATTTGAAAATATTTGTCAGCACCTGCAACCATAAGTATTTGTTTAAAAATTTGAGGAGATTGAGGAAGTGCAAAGAAATTATGCGGATGAATCCTTGAGGGGACTAAATAGTCTCTTGCTCCTTCCGGTGTTGATTTTGATAATATTGGAGTGGATATTTCCATAAACCCCAATGAGTCTAAATAATTTCTTGCAGCAAGCATTGCTTTATGCCTTACAGCTAAATTATTTAAGATTTTTCCTCTTCTCATGTCCAGATATCTATACTTGAGGCGTAAATCTTCTTTTAATTCGACATTCTCATCATTAATTACGAATGGAGCTATCTGTGCTTCAGACAATATGTTCAGTTCCACAACTGTAATTTCTATTTCACCTGTAGGAAGTTTTGTATTAATAGATGATCTTTTTACAACATCTCCTTTTATGGAAATAACCCATTCGTCTTTAAGTTTTGATGCTATTTCATATAGTTCTTTGTTTTTTGTGGGATCAAAAATTATTTGTGTAATTCCATATTTATCTCTTAAATCTATAAATATTAATTTCCCTAAATCCCTTCTTCTGTGTACCCATCCTGATAGAATTACTTGTTGTCCAATATTTGATTTATTTAGACATCCACAATTATGTGTTCTTTGAAAAGAGTGCATTTTATTTAACCTGCTTTATAAAGAGTTTTTATGTGCTCGATTAGTGCATCAAGTCTCACTTCTTCTTCAGTTCTTTTTTCCATATTTTTAATTTTTAATTTTTTCTGATCCATTTCATCATCACCAATAATTATTACGTATTTTGCTTTATATTTATTTGCTGTCTGAAGAGATTTTTGAATTTTTTTTGCATTAAAATCTATATCACAAGGAATTCTATTGTGCCGTAAAGAAGAAATCAAAGAAAAAGAATAATTTTTTGATTTTTCTCCAAGAGGAATTAAGAATATAAAAGGATTATTTAAATCTTCTACTTTTATTCCTTGAGATACCATTGTTTGTAAAATTCTTTCTATGCCTACTGCATATCCTATAGCTGGAAGATTTGGGCCATTAAACTCTTTCAATAAAGAATCATATCTTCCCCCGCCGCCGAGTGCGTTCTGAGCTCCCAAATATGAACTTGTTATTTCGAATACTGTTTTATTATAATAATCTAGCCCTCTTACCAATTTGTTATTTATTTTATAAGGGATTTTTAAAAGAGATAATAAATTACATATTTTATCAAAAGATGATCTTTCTTCATCTGTTATAAAATCTAAAATGTTAGGTGCATTTTCTAAAATTTTAATATCATTTTCATCTTTTGAATCCAAAATACGCATTGGATTTTTTATAAATCTTTCCTTTGAATCCTTTGAT
>CAYPMA010000150.1:0-3212 GCA_964411685.1 uncultured bacterium | reverse complement strand
ACTCCTCTAATTTATCAACTTTTTCCTGATAATTAACTGTTCGTGCCCAAAAAACAAATAGCCCAATTAGTGCAGAAACCACTATACTAGATAATACTGACACTACAATAGACATCCAATCCATGTTATAATCCCTCTTAAAACTCTTATTAAAAAAACCTATTTTAGCAAACTTTCATTTACTCTACACCTAAAGATATATCTGGCCGTTAATATCATATTGAATTTTCCGTGCTTCTCAAGATCTAAGCTTTATTAAATATTTCTTTCCAAGCTTTTGGAATATTGCTAATAGATTTTTACCGTATGTCAATAAAATCGGATTGTCTTTAACAAACTCATTTGAATCCAATTCCAGGATATAAAATTACGCAAATTTTACGCACTAGACCAAACTAAACCAGATAAAAAGAAAGCAAACTAAATTATTTAAATTTCTATAAGCTCTTTATTTTGTTAATGTTATTTAATGTATTTTATTCCGGTTTATTTATAGAAATAGAGTTCGATTCTCTCCACCTCCATCAATGTATTAGGTTGTTTTTAGAAAAATTTGAATATTAATAAAACATTATATTTCCAAGAAATCTTAAAATTGATGTATGTTTATTCATGAAGAGTAAAAAAAATCAATTCTTGTTGTGTTTACTATAAATGGAATTTGAGAGTTTTAATTTGAAAAGTTGGAAAATAACGAATTCTTTTTTAATATTTTTTTTTGCTACTACGATCTTTTTTTTTCCTAAAAGAGGCGATTGTGATGGATTGCAAAATCGTTATTTAAAGCAGGAAAGCATTCTTCAATCATATTTAGATACTAAAAAAGAGCTTATTGAGAGTGACTCTTATCAAAAGATGATGCAAGCAACATTGTTTCTTTTTGACGAACTTGGAGTTTGTTATGAAAAATTGAACGATAAAAACAAAGCCCTTCAAACGTATTTTACTGGTATGGCATTCAATCCTAATTTTATAGAGATTCGTTCGATACAGAAAAAAGTTATACATGTTAGTGACGAAAGAAAAAAACTTTTCGAAAAAAGAACCATTTGGACAGGGCAATCTTTAAAAGGAAAAACGATTTATGTGTTTGCTGAAAAAGGTCTTGGGGATACCTTGCATTTTTGTCGTTTTTTATCTTTGTTAGAAAAGCAAGGAGCAAAAGTGATGTTTAAGGTTCAGTCTCCTTTAAAAGATTTGATCGCTTCATCTGGGTTTAACCTAATACTTGTTGATACAAATGTAGATGTTTTTTCATTGGAATTTGATTATTATATTCCCTTGTTAAGCATACCTTTTGTATTAGGATTAAATTATGATTCAATAGATCAAAAAACATGTTATTTAAGTGTTTCTCAAGAGAAAATGCAACAAAAAGCAAAACTTTTTCAAACAAACAAATATAAAATTGGCTTGTTTTGGCAAGGAGATAAAAATCATCCTAATGATAAAAATAGATCTCTTCCTCTTTTACGTTTTTATGAAATTGCGAAACTATCACAAGTGCAGTGTTATTCATTACAGAAAGGATATGGTACTGAGCAATTAAAAATGTTAACTGAAGGTGTGAATATAATCGATCTTGAGCCTGAGTTAAATAATTTTACTGACACCGCCGCTATCATTAATAATTTAGACCTTGTTATTACCGTTGATACGGCTGTGGCTCATCTTTCGGGTGGATTAGGGAAAAAAACCTTTCTTTTACTGCCCGAATTAATTGATTGGAGATGGATGGTATATTCTGAAGAAGGCACAACGGTTTGGTATCCTACAGTCAAAAAATTTCAGCAAACACAAACAAATGACTGGGATAAAGTGATGGCTGAAGTATTATTTCAAGTCAAACAATTGATTTTGAAGAGCAAAATTTGAGTTTGAAATAGTTAAGAATTTTGAAATGATCAGGTATAAGAGTTCTGAACGCGTCTCTCCACCTCCATTGTGTTAGGAAAGCTATAACAAATAAGCCTATGACTTTAAATAACTTACAACTCTTTCAAACAATCAACTTTGATCCCATTTACCCCCCTTTTTGCATTCTAATGCGTAAAATCTGAATCATATTGATTTTTATTAAAATAGCAGCTATAATAACTGCTTATTTTAAACAAATAAAGCCCACTTTTGAGGAATTAAATTATAAGGTATTATTAACTATAATGAAAATGATGTGCGCGACCGAGCATATTTATCTTTGGCTCAAAAATAACAGTAATCTAAACGCTTAAAAATAATTTTTTATAAAAGGTATTAAAAAATGAACAACAAACACTCCAACTCATGTAATGCACATATCTCAACTAAAGCACGCTTTATTGCGCTGTTGCTGTGTTGGTTTTTGGGGTCCCTTGGTGCTCATCGCTTTTATGTGAAAAAGGTTGGAACCGCAATTCTTATGATTTTGACGCTTGGCGGACTAGGTTTTTGGGTGTTGATCGACCTGATTATTATCCTTGTGGGATCCTTTCGGGATAAACAGGGGCGTGTAGTTTTTTATTGGTTTGAGCGTTACTCTCTGAGCCGCCATCCTAGATGCGACGACACTTCCTCAAGAACTAGACAAAGGACACATACCTGACTGTTAAAACAGGCTCTGCTGCCTATTCGTGTTCTATTCAAACTATTTTGGCACAATGCATCGAAATAGTGCGACTTTTTGGCCAATTTTCTTTCAATCATTTGAATACGTCTCTCCACCTCCCTTGATAAATAATATTGTTAAAGCCTATTAAATTTGATTAACTTTTTATTATCATTAGCAAATTAAAGCCCACACACCTTTGCTAAATACAAAAAAAAATGCTTACTATAACTCGTTTAAGCGAATAACCAATTTTTTTTATACTACCGGCCAAACTTTTGCTTTAAATACGCCTGATGTTCAATATCAGTTTTTCCCGTTAATTCTAAACGCATATACTCTAACCGTCCAACGCAGAAATGAACCTGATTTAAAGTTAAGACATCATTTGAATACTTCTCTATCATAGGAATTAATTCCTCTATATAACAAACGTTATCAATTCGAGGGGTTTTAAATGTAGATTCCCCAGTAAATACAACAATATTATGAATAAGATCTGGTTCTAAGAACACCAAAATATGTTGGATCTCTTTTAAATGTTTATAATTCTGAAACAATGGATTTTGAAACAAATATTTATTTTTATAAATGATTTGGGCCCAAAATTTTGATCTAACATTTCCAA
>CAYPMA010000149.1:0-3213 GCA_964411685.1 uncultured bacterium | reverse complement strand
GGTGGAGGATCTTATATAAAACAAACAGGCTGCCCGGGGGCAGCCTGTTTTGTTTTATAAATGTTCTTTATTATAGCTTGTTCAATGTATCTATAAAGTTACGATCCTAAGATCACCTCCTAAAACTACCTTTTATATGTCACTCATCAAACCTTAGTTTAAATTTAATTGTTTTCTGAATAATATAGGCAATCCATAATAACAAAATAGGAACTATAATAGTAAACATACGGGTTTCGGCACTTCCTAATATGCTACCACAAAAATATAGCAAGGCAAAAATTAATAAAAACCTAATTGAATAAGGGATTTTTTTCCAATTCGTGAAAGTTGGAATTATGCAAAACAGCATAAGTACTACAATGATTCCATTAAATGGTAACTTTATTAAGTTTGAAGGCTTTTGAACTTCATTTGGATAAGGGTAATTAAATAAAATTCTGCCAATATTGCTAATGCAATTTTGTGCAAATTTGAATGGATGAGATTTTATGTTATTAATAGCAATCCTCTTATATGCGTCATCCAGTTCAACCCCCTTATATTTGGAAATCTCTTCAAAATCTTTTTGATGATTAGATAGAAAAATAGAATCTATTTTGAAAGTATCAGGTGGATAACCATATTCTCCTTCAAAAGGAGAACTCATCCAATATAAATTAACACCGCCATAGGAACTCCAGTAAAAAATCTTTCCTGTTAAATGGTATGTATATATTAAATATGGGGTAGTAGTTATAAGGGCAATTAGTAAAATTAACAACCCTTTTCTATAATTCACAACTTTTTTGTTAAATATCCACAGTAATCCACTTCCAAACAGCATAAAAAGCATTACATAACCAAAAATAGGTTTAGTTAATGTTAAATATCCTACCAATAGACCTGACAAATACAAATGCTTTTTTCTGCCTGATTTACTATTTTCATTAAATGCTAACACTAAGTTAAATATAATTAATGCAATTAGAAATAGAGAAAATGTTTCAGTAAGAATATGAGTTGCATATTTATAGGAGTCGATATAACAAGCTAGGAAAAGGCTAAAAAATAAAGATTGCTTGAATGGAGTAAATTGATGTAGTGTCTTATATAGTAAAACAATTGAAAAGTAATAAAATAAAGCGTTCATAAGTGTAATACAAACTAAGGGTAATCGTAATGCTATAAAAGGAATTAATAATATTGAATAACCAGGACCATTAACGAAATATATATCAGAAGGGTTATAGTCATGGAGAAGGTTTTCTGCAAAAGCTAAATAATTAATCTCGTCTCCAAAATTTCCATTGGGCATGTGGAGTACTACAAATACAATTAATACAATTAAAAAGGGAGAAAAAATAATATATGGGTTTTTAGTAATTTGAACTTTTTTCATCTAGAATTAAATGTAAATAGGTTACTATAAGAATAAGAAATATATTTCGCTCAACACTCTTAAGAATATCTTTTGCATTTATTTAAAACCTTCAAAATCATTTACTGCTATTCTCTTTAGATTTATTTTCTTTATTTATAGCGGTACCTAAATGAAACAATTCCTCAAAATACCTTTTATTTTGAAGAGAAATAAATCCTAAACTCAAAATTTGAACTGCTGCAAAAAGAGTAATGCCACCTACAAAAAAAGCATGAGGACGTTGTTGGTAAACATAATCAATTGCCCGTGAAAACTTGTCATCAAAGTATACTGAATCTAACTGAATTGTTGACATTATTTGGAACGTATTTATAAAAATCCATCCAATTATATATATGGACACTAAAAGTAAAATAAATCCTACTACCAAAAAGAAAAGGTATGGCCTCAAAATAAAACCAGCCATTAAACTGGAAAAAAATGATCTTGTTAACCTCATTCCTGAAGTTCTTTTTTTCCCAATAGTCTTTTGAAAACTCCAGTCTAGATGAGCCGGTATCTCGACAATCCTTGCTCTTAAAATCATCGCTTTATATAGTATTTCAGGATTTACGTCATAATCCTTTGCTTTTAGATTGAGACTTTTTATAAATTCTGATTTATAAGCTCTTACCATCCCCGTAAAAGTGTAATATTTATCCTGTGCAGCGAACCGCATGAACCTGTTCACCCCTCTGCTTAAAATGGCTCTAATAAAAGGAACCTCAGAGACCCTACCTTTTTTCATATACGGTGAGGCAATTACTATATCTGCATCAGTTTCAACCTGTTTTTCAACCAATTTCTCAATGTGATCAGCTGAATAACTAAGATCCAGGTCAAGGACTACAATTATATCTCCATGTGCATTTTTAAATCCCGTTTGAAGAGACCTTCCAAGGTTCAAGTTGACAGGATGATGAATAACCCGTAAAAGTCCGTTCTCTTTTGCTAAGGTATCAGCAATAATTCCTGTTCTATCGGTGCTGCCATCATTAATTAGTACAATTTCCCAGGAATATTTATCTTCTTTAGTATGTAGGAAATTTGTTATTATTCCGACACTTTTTTCAATGATTTCTTGCTCATTGAACGCAGGTAGAATAATAGAAATGAATGGCTTTATTTTGCTCATAACTATTTTAATATTAATGTTTAGTAATCAGTTTCTGTTATTCCTTAAAATTGTTCTCAAAAATGTAATAAATGCTTTATAAAGGAACTTAATTCCTCTTTTTGAAGTAATTAAAGGCAGAAGTCCCAGGAGAATCTTCGGACGAAGATAAAACCTTCTGAATGCACTTTTGGAAGCTTTAAGTAATTCATTTTTCGACAATCCTATTGGAATAAAGGTAATTCGCTGATGAGCCAACGAATTCCAGGTTGAATCATAATATTCGTAAATATCATTATTATTTGCAATTAGGGAATAGATTTCACAACCAGGCCATACTGTAAGAAAGTTTTGTTGAAAGAAATCAATTTTTATATCCAATGCAAAAATTAAAGATTCCTCTAAGGTTTCTACCTTTTCACCGGGAAAACCAAAAATAAAATTGCCTTTGGTTTTCAATCCAATTTGTTTGGCCATACTCACTGCTTGTGCAATTTCTTTTTTTGTGGTGTTTTTCCTGATATTCTTCAACATTTCATCATTACCACTTTCTATGCCTAATTCAATAAACCAGCAACCTGCTTTTTTAATTTTTCTTAACCTGTCTTCTGTAATTGTTTTAGCATGTCCCATGCAATACCATGTCAGATCTAATTTATTGTTAATTATCGCATCACAAATGTCAAATAATTTACTC
>CAYPMA010000148.1:0-3226 GCA_964411685.1 uncultured bacterium | reverse complement strand
GAAAAGTCTATGGATGAATTATTAAAAGGAATGACATATCTTGAAGGTGGAAATGCCCTTTATTTAATGAAAATGAAAGGAGCAGAAATAATTAACGTTAATACCTATGAAGAAATTTTAAAAAATGTAAGTTAATCTTCTAATCTAAAGTAGTTTCGAAAAGATTAGATGTGTCAATATCAAAACCATATTCGTGATTTAAAAATATTGCAAAAGCTAATGCGCTAGTAAAAGGAGCTTTTAGATCGCTTCCTGGTAAGATGCGTACTATTTTTCTTTCTAATTTTTTATCCTTACATTCGATGTCAAAGTAAAACCTATACATATCCTGAGTATCTGTTTGTACATAATTTTTTAATCTTTGTTGATGTATACGATAAAAAGGGTGAATCATGCTAGATATTAATTGACCAAATAGTAGTTTTTGATCATCTGACATTTTTTGAGATTTATCTACAGCAAAAAGAAGGTTTATCCATGGCATGTATTGCTCTTTTACTGAATCAATATTAGTTTGTTCTTCTGGAGTGGAGTCTAGTTTTAATTCTCTATTAGTTTTTAAATAAATATTTCCTGTTAATATTTCATATGTTTTTGTTTTGATAATAGGTAAATTTATGCTATTAGATGATGCGTCTGAATAATTTGGGAAATATTTTTTTATTGTATTATATTCAGCTATTTCAATCCCTGCATCAGTTTCATCTTTATAAACATAATGAAATTTGTCTTTAGGTAATCTATCAATTTCATTTTCAATTTCTTTACAATTTTTTAAGCATTTTTTAAAATTGTTAATCTGATTTATGTCTGATAAAATTATTCCTGAGACTATTATGAGCGGTAAATAAGAAAAAATATTTGATGCGCCTAAGAAATAAAAATTTGTTCCAATAACAGCAAAAGCTAGTGCAGATAATGCTATCATTGAAATAAGTTCTTTTTTTTCTTTTACGTAATTATTTTCAAGGATTTTACTATTAATTCTCTCAATCTCTTTCTGTGGGTCATACATAATTTTCTCTTGTATCCCTGAGAAACTAGATGAATAAAATGTTGGAATAGCTCGTGCTGGACCAGCCATAATTAATAATCCTTTGTTAATTTGCGAACAATTATACAACGGTAATTAGTTGCTTTCAATTATTTTCAAAACGACAATTATAGTTATTTTTTTATGCTTTTTGAGTTTTCGTCAAATAATTTATTTAATATATATGCTTTATCGTAGTCCTGTTTGTTTTTTCCATATCTTTTCGCTGTGTAATAGCATGAAAAGGCGCCAGAAATCATTAATCCTGAGGCGCTTACGACCATAAGAGCTTCTGGTAAAAAGGATATTAATGCTGCAGATAAAAATATTGCTGCAAAAGATGCAGTTAATATAGTCGATAATTGTAATGAATATGTGGTGCTTTCATAGTCTTCCATAATTCTAGGAGATATCTTTTCTCTAATGTCTTGAATTTTATTATCTAAAGAATAGTCGTCAGTTCTTAATATGCCTTCTATTTCTGTAAATTTATGTGTTTTAGCAAAATCTGCTAATTTGTTTTCAATTTTTGATAAAACCATGTTTTTATTCCCTTTTTTTTATAAATTATGCAAGTATTATATCATAATTAGGGTTAAAAGTCAAAGTTTACACTTTTAATTACAGATAATTGCAAACAGCGCAAATTAACTCAAAACACCTTAAGCGTCAATGAGTTAAGAGCAAGTCTTGCCATTATTGATAATAGGTATTAGTATTTTTTGGTGATTTTGTTAGTGTAGTTTAATAAAAAGCATGAGGATTAGCAATATGGCTTCAAATCATTTAATAATAGACGGTCATAATGACTCTTTAATGAAGATTTACCTTAAGGAACATGGGGATGATTTTTCTTTTTTTAAGCTTAATGAAAATGGGCATATTGATTTAGAAAGGGCTAAAAAGGGAAATATGATAGGGGGCTTTTTTGCTATTTTTACGCCTTATCATAAGGCATCATTAGAATCTGATCCATATTATGGGCTAAAGATGTATGATAACGGGTATGAAAAATATCCAGGACCGGTTGAACATGAATATGCCAAAGAATACACCAAAAATGTTTTAAATCTGTCGCATGAATTGGAGATTGAATCAAATGGCCAGTTTCAAATCATAAGGTCATATTCACAGTTAGAACAAAATATAAAGAACAATATTTTTTCAGCAATTTTACATATTGAAGGGGCTGAAAGTATAGAAGAAGATTTTAAAAATCTTGAATCATTTTATGAAAAAGGTCTTAGGTCATTAGGCCCTGTGTGGAGCAGATCAAATATTTTCGGTCATGGAGTTCCTTTTAAATATCCTTTTTCGCCTGATACAGGCCCCGGCCTTACAAATGCTGGTAAAAACCTAATAAAATCCTGTAATGAACTTGGTATAATTGTTGATTTAGCGCATATAAATGAAAAGGGTTTTTTTGATGTAGCAAAAATTTCAAGATGTCCCTTAGTTGTAAGCCATGCTGGGGTACATGCCTTATGTCCTTCTACAAGAAATTTAACTGATAATCAGATTGATGCTGTTGCTAGCTCAAATGGCGTTATAGGAATCATATTCGAATCTACAAATATCAATACAAAAAATGGGTTTAAAAATACAAATCTTTCAATAGATGAAGTTGTTAAGCATATAGATTACATTGTGAAAAGAGCAGGGGAAGACCATGTGGCTTTCGGATCTGATTTTGATGGTGCAGATTTAATTGATGACTTGAAAGATGTTTCAAAATATCCAAATCTAATAAATGCACTTAAAAAAATTGGTTATGAAGATTCAGTGATAGAGAAAATAGCTCATAAAAATTGGTTAAGGGTTATAAAAGACACTTGGAAATTTTCATAAATATAAAAATATATGTTAAAAACAATCATTGTGCTAGCATTTTGCGATTTAAAAAATGGAGAAAAATTATGGCATCTGCAGCAGCAGCAGCAGAAGCATCTTTAATAAGCCAAGAAGGATTTTCTAGAGAAGATGCTTTGACTTTTTGTTCTTATATGTATAATGCGTCAAGCAAGATTTCAGCTGCCTTCGACTCATTAATGAAAGATATTTATGATGACAAGATTCCAATAGGATACCTTTATACATTTATTCAGCAGCTTGAAAGAAACTTAGTTGATAAGGAAGTGATAGTCGATTTACTGAATGATGTCTTTAATAGTAGTATTTGGTTAAATAATTGTG
>CAYPMA010000147.1:0-3236 GCA_964411685.1 uncultured bacterium | reverse complement strand
TAATTACGATGTTATTGTAGCTGTCGGAGGTGATGGAACTATTAATCGTGTAATAAATGGATTTATGAAAACAAAAGAAAAATCACATAATTGCAAGCTAGCTGTTTTATATTCAGGAACAAGCCCAGACTTTTGCAAATTTCATAATATACCAATAAAGCCATCAGAAGCAGTAGAAAAATTATTACAGTTAAATGAAGAAAAAATAGATATATGTAGAATTGAACAAATTGATGAAAGTAAAAAACATTTTATTTCTTATTTTTCATGTACGGCAAACATAGGGTTGGGAGCTCACATTGCAAAAAGAGCTAACTCATACAGAAAATGTTTTAACGACTTTTTTAGCACACTATTTGCTGTTATTGTAAGTGTTATAAAATTTAAACCAAAATCATATATTATAAATGATTCAGAACATTTAAATAACGTCTTCAACATATCTATAGGAAAGAATCCATATATAGCAAGCGGATTAAAATTAAACATTAATATTACCCCCTCTAATTCAAAGTTTTTTATTTTTACAATTCACAATATGAGCAAACTTAAACTTTTAAAAATACTTCCCAAAATATATTCGGGTAAAATAACCGCATATAAAGATCTTTACTGTAAGATACTCGATTCTTCTGTTCATATTGAACCAAAAGATACAAAAACTGTATCCCAGGTAGAATTCGACGGTGATCCCGCTCTTTGGTGCCCAGTAAAAGTTACTATTATCCCAAAAACCATAACACTGATCAAATGATGCTTATGAAAGAACAAGATATGATAAATTTGCTAAAAAAGCATTTAAAAAGGTCTAAAGACCAGATAAATAAAACATTTTGCAGTGATGCAGAAATTGTAAAATTTGGTGAAAATTTTCTAGCAATTTCAATAGATGAATTTTCATCAGAAGATGGTTTTCAAGATACAGAATCTTATAATCTTGGATGGAATGTGATTTGTGCAACAATAAGTGACTTGTTGGCTGTCGGAGCTGAACCTTCATTTATGGTAAATTCATTAACTATTAAAAAAAATGTGTCCGAGAAATGGATTGAAGACTTTTCTAAAGGGATGCAAAGCGCTTTGGACAGTTATAACACTTTTATGTTAGGCGGTGATATTGGTACTGATGATAACTGGAGATTTAATGGCGTTGCATTAGGTAATGTTAAAAAACCTATTACTAGAAAGATATCAAATGATTTTGGACTTATTCTAGCGACAGGATCATTTGGCAAAGGTAACTGTGCAGCTGCTGGATTTAACTCAAAATTCAAAATTAATAATAGGTCAAAAGAAGCAAAACTATTATCCGGCTTAAATGTTGCATGTATAGATACTAGTGACGGTCTAATATCTTCTCTTGCTACTATCCTAGAAATCAACAGCAATTATGAAATAATTTTGGACTTAAACGAAATTTTATATTCTGAAAATGTATCCGATATAGCAAAATCATTATCAATTCCAGAAGAAACTTTTTTAATGGGTTCTGCTGGAGAGTATGAGCTACTTGTTTTCTCAGATAATAATGATGCTAAAAATCTTATTGAAAATAGTGATTTTAAAGTTATAGGTTCATTTTCACGTAAGAATAATGCCGGTTTATTTTATAAAAAAAACAAATATCTAATTAATCATTGCCCTCTTCCCGATCCAAGAAAAGAAGAAAAACTGCAAATCTATTTGGATAAATTAATTTGTTTGTCAAAACAGATGTTTGGGAGGTATTAAATGCCTTTTAACCCACTATGTTTAAAAAATATTAAATTAAAAAATCGTTTTGTTCGCTCTGCTACCTATGAAGGGATGTCTGATAAATACGGCTTCCCCAACCCTGAGCTTGGGCTTTTATATGAGGAATTAATATCAAATGACATAGCAATGATAATTACAGGGTTTTGTTATATAAGCAAAACAGGTAGATCAATGCAGCCATATCAGTGCGGCATTGATAATGACAATAAAATTTCTGCTTGGAAAGATTTGCTCTCAAAAGCAAGGCAAAACACTTCAACACCAATAATAATGCAGCTGGCACATTCTGGAAGACAAACTATAGAAAGCATAACACAACAAAACGTAATATCATCTACTAAAAAAAGATCTTCATATTTTAAATCAAAGCCTAAAATCATGAGTGAAAAAGATATTCAGAAAGTTATAAAAGAGTTTGGAGATGCAGCCTTAAGAGCAAAAAAAGCAGGATTTGATGGAATTCAGTTACATGCTGCTCACGGATATCTCATACACCAATTCGTTTCTTCTAAAATTAACAACAGGAAAGATAAATGGGGAAAAGATAAATTTCTTTTTTTATATGAAATAATTAAGGATGTTAGAACAAAGTGCGGCAGTTATTATCCAATTTTTTTAAAAATAAGTGCTGAAGATGAATGGTTGTCATATCAACTCAATAATTTAGACATAGAAGCTATAGAAATTAGTTATGGTACTATGGATGAAGCTTTTAATATTTTTAGAGGCTCATTACCACTAAAAAGAATTTTGGAATATAATCCATTTATTGCAAAACAATCAAAACTTAAAAAAATTCTTTGGGAAAAACTGTTTTTCCCAATAATAAAATTAAAACAGATACCTTTTTCAGAAAACTACAATAGGTATTTCGCTAAAAAATTAAAAAAATTTATAAAAATACCGATAATTTTGGTCGGCGGCATCAGATCGATTGATAGTATTCAAGATATTATACAATCAAAAGATGCAAACGCTGTTTCTCTATGCAGACCATTAATCTGCGAGCCTAATTTGATTAAAAAATTTAAAAATAATTTATCTATAAAATCAAAATGCTCCAACTGTAATTGCTGCGCAATTATGTGTGACAGCAATAACCAACTTAAATGCTATAGGAGATAATAATATGAAAACAAAATGGGAAAATTTTTTAGAGACAGATGAAAAAGATCTTTTTTCAAAGACAAAACTTTTTCAAAAAGCTTTAAAGTCTGAACAAGATAATGGTAATAATTTTTTTAGAAGACCTATATTGTCAATGTCCGGATCTCGTGCGATCATACAGGATCCTGTTACAAAAAAATCTAAAGAAATGATCATGATGGGAACCACATCCTATCTAGGAATGACAAATGACAAAAGAGTATTAGAGGCCTTTAATAAAACTGCTGAAAAATATGGCTATGGTACAGGATCTGTTTCTCTTTTTTCAGGCACAACAGATTTACACCTTGAATTAGAAAAAAAGATAGCTTCTT
>CAYPMA010000146.1:0-3261 GCA_964411685.1 uncultured bacterium | reverse complement strand
ATTTTGAATATTGCTTTATTGGTTCTAAAGAATATAAAAGTGAAAAAAGTTTTGGATCAATAATGATTTTATTGTTTTCTTTATTATGAATGCATTCTTCCCATCCTTGAAGGTCTATTCCATCGAGAACATTTTTATCCAATTCAACTCCATTATTAATAAAAAGCATAAGATTCTTTTGTTCTTCTATAGACTCGGGATCATATTTTTTCCATTGAGGAACGTTAAGGGATAGACGAATTTCAGGAAATAATTGAAACCATAAAACATTTTTTAAAAAAAGAAGATAATGTCTTTGAATTTCTGAAATAAATCCATAAGGACCTTGAATGGAAAAGTCTTTATTGAAATCTATATTTTTTGTTGGGAATTTTTCAAACTGTGTATAATTTAAGGATAATTGTAAGGTTTCTAATTGAAAATAGAGATTCAGAGTCCATAGTTTACTGTCTTCCATTTTCTCATCTTAGAGATTTCTATGAAAAAGAGGGTTTTCGTGAAGTTGTTGAAAAAGATCTTTCTATTGTTCCAAAGGATATTTTTGAAAAGTTTTGTTGGTGTAATAAGATTTATATTTATAAGGTACTTCTTTTGAAGTTGAAGAGCCAATAATTAAAATAATCTTTTGATATTGTTTATATATTAAAAACATATTATAATAGATGAATAATTCAAAAACCGATGAATGGAGGGTATATGAATATATTTATTTGTAATTTTACATCATATAACGTTTTAGCTTCCAATCATCATCATCATACACACATATAATTTTTTTAAAAGCTGCTTGCTTTTTTAAGTAGCTTTTCTAAAGGCAACATTTTTTTTAATTTTAAATTTTAATGTTTGAGGTATTTATGAAAAAAATTATTTATGTTTGTTTGATGTTATTTTTATTAATGACAAATGTTTTTTCTGTTTCTGAAAAAGATGCTAACCTTGTTGTTGGCACTACAAGCGGATATGCTCCTTTTGTAAGTTTAAATGAAAAAGCAGAATATGAAGGGTTTGATATCGATGTTGCTAATGAATTATCTGTAAAATTGAAGAGGTCATTAGTTATCAAGGATTGCGGAAGCATGCCGGGCCTTATGCTTGCTCTGAAACAAAAGAAAATCGATTTAATTATCTGGGCAGTATCTATTACAGATGAGCGCCTTGAAAATATAAATATGGTATATTATCAGGGAGATAAAATTGATAAAATGCCTATTATCTTTTGGAAGAAGATTCCAGAAGGTATTAAATCATTTCAAGACCTAAAAAAAGATAAAAAAAGAATCGTCTGTGTTGAGGCGGGATCATATCAAGAGCAGGTACTTAAATCTTATAATATTCCATTAAAATATTTGGATAAGGTCCCAGATGTGATTTTAGATCTAAAATATGGAAAATCACTTGCTTCAGGGATAGATTCATCTCTTTTACCTCGTTATTTGTCAAAATATCCAGAGATAAAAGTTTTATATTTAAGCCTTCCTAAAGATTATCAATCATTGGGTAATGGTATTTGTATTGATAAATCCAATAAAGAATTAACTGAAAAAGTAAAACAGGCAGTAAAAGAACTTATTGATGAAGGAAAAATAAGAGAACTTGAGAAAAAATGGGGAGTGGAATAATGGGATTGGACATCATAATAAAATCTTTTCCATTGTTTTGGAAAGGATGTTTGGTAACTATTCAAGTATTTCTATTCTCTAGTTTTATTAGTATAGCTTTAGGAGTGTTTTTAGGCATTTTTTCAAGCAGCTGGTTTAAAATACCTGTTCTTTCAAAAATAATTGAATTAATAACGTTTATTACTAGAGGAATTCCATTTTTTATTCAGCTTTTAATTGTTTATTTTGTTATTCCTGATTTGCTCGGCATCAATATTAATACATTTTCAGCGTCTGTGGCATCTCTTGGAATATGTTCTTCCGGATATGTAGCTCAATTTATTCGAGGCTATATAAATTCGCTTGCAATAGCTGATAAAGAAGCAGCTTATGTATTGGGATATTCAACAACAAAAACTCTTATATACATTGTTTTGCCGCAGATTTTTAGATTAGCACTTCCAGCCATTAATAATGAGCTTGATGCTATTTTAAAAAGTACTGCTGTGATCTCTTCAATTGGTATGTTGGAATTAACCAGAATAGGAATGAATATAGTATCAAGGGAAATGGACCCTGTTCCAGTTTATCTCTTTATTGCCCTTATATACTTATGTATGTCAGGAATTTTAAATATTGTTACAAAAAATCTGGAAAGGAGGTTTTGCTATGTTAAGAGTTAAAAATCTTTATTTATCAAAACTTTCAAAAAAAGTTATAAAGCCCATTTTAAATGATGTGTCATATGACTTTTTATCTCAGAATATAACTTTTTTATTAGGGAAAAGCGGCTCCGGGAAAACTTCTATCCTTAGATGTATTGCACATCTTGAGAAAAAATATAATGGTGAAATTACATATGATAATCAGGAATTGAAGTCTTATTCTTTTAAAAAACGAAGTAAGATCATAGGGTATGTTACTCAATCTTATGATTTGTTTTCACACATGAATGTTTATAAAAATTGTGCCCAGCCTCTTATGAACATGTTTTCATTAAGTAAAAATGAAATAAAAACAAAAGTGGAAAAAATACTTTCAACGTTTGATATTGAAAAAGTTGCTTATTCATATCCTTGTGAATTATCAGGAGGCCAAAAACAGAGAGCGGCAATTGCAAGATCAATTATTCTAAATCCAACTTTTTTATTATTGGATGAGCCTACATCAGCCTTAGACCCTGAAAATACATATAGATTGATTGAAGTATTAAAAAAAATAAAAGATGAAAAATTTGGATTAATTATTTCTAGTCAGGATATTGATTTTGCTAAAAAAATCTATGATAGAATGGTGTTTTTAGAAAATGGATCTGTTATAGAATGTTATAATCCATCAGAATGCATCGATTTTATGCAAAATAGTAAATTAAAGAGTTTTATTAAGTAATATTTTTAAGGAAATAATTATGAGTTATATAGTTGTTGTTGAATGCATTATTCAAAATGAAAATAAATTTTTATTCATTAAGAGGCCAAAGGGGGTTCATGCTGCAGGATTATTGGCGTTTCCTGGGGGAAAGGTTGATTATGCAGATGGAAAAGAAAGTAGTAATATTTTAAAAACTGCGATAAGACGAGAAGTTTTTGAAGAAGTAGGGTTAGATTTAATAGATCCGATTGAATTTGGTGCATCAAGAGATGATATAGTTACTTTTTTA
>CAYPMA010000145.1:0-3266 GCA_964411685.1 uncultured bacterium | reverse complement strand
TAATACAGTAAATTTTTCACCAAAGTTGTTTGGTTTAAGCATAATGAGCTGTTTTAACCCATGCCACGAAATTTCGTAAACCTTCATAGTCGCTAATGCAATTATTTCGGGATTTTTTCCCCTATGAGTAAACGAGACCACAGTCTAACCTTATCTATGGGAATTCTTGAGGAGAAGGAATTTATTGGCCTGACCACCAATCAGACCAATAATATGAATTCAGAAACACCCTGAATTCGGTGAATAAATATGTTAATCAAAGTAAAAAAACATTATTCTAGGCAATCTTAATCTCAACAAAATTCTATAAAAACATCAGATCTTCCAATTGTTGCTTATGGAATTGGTTTTGATGTACATAAAGATTCGGTAGTTGTCTGCATTAGCGTTCAACTCCAAACTAGCGAAATTATTGAAGTTAAGCATCACTGCTTCAAGCATGATTCTATAGGAATCAAGGAAATGTGTACTTTTTTAGAGAAATATGACAATAATCCGACCTTTTTGATGGAATGTACAGGAGTATATCATTTGTCTGTTTTCCATGCCTTGATGGAACATTTTCCTCAATTTAAATCAAATATCTATGCAATGAATCCATTACTTGTACATAATAGAATCTGTGATTTAGGAAATAAAAATGATAAAGCAGATGCTAGATCTCTCTCAAAATTAGCCTTATATCGTGAAATAATTAGGCCAAGTTATATTGGAACAAAAGAATTCTTTGCATTACGTGATATAATGCGATGCTATCATCGTAATCAATCACAAATTAGTATGTTTCGCAATCGTATTCATCGACATCTATGCTCAGTTAACCAAAAATTTAAATTTGATTTATCTACAGAGTGGGGATTAAAATTTCTAGATTTTTATTGCAGTAAATCATGGTCTTTATTTGAAGCTTACAATAATTTACACGATACATTGTCAAAACTTAATAAAACAAAAGTCTTAATCCGCCAAAAACAAGAAATTGAAAGAAATGGCTGAGTTATCCTTCCAAATAAGACAAGATTTTTACTTCAATTTGATCTACTAAGACTTCTTTCTGCACAAGAAGCTAACTCTACATTGCTAGTTAAGATCGATAATTACATTATACAAGATCAAACATTAAAATTATTATATGAACAACTCCTTCTTGTTCCAGGTTTTGGTGTTATCACAGTCTTAACATTATTGACTGAAATAGGGGATTATTCTAGATTTGCAAATATTAGTTCTTTTGTTAAATTCTGTGGTGTTGTCCCAAAAATCGATGAAAGTGGAGGATTCCGTAAACATTCAAAATTAAATCGCTTTACTAATAAATATATTCGATATGTGCTATCTCAAGCAGGTGGACGATTAATTAATACGCAACAAAGAGATACAGATTTAAGTGAATATGCGCATCATCAACGTTTGAGAAGAAATTTACCTTTTAAAAAAGCATCTTTGAAAGTTGCGAATAAAATGGCCCATAAAATCTATCAAATATTGAATGGAATGAATAATTATAGTATGACCTATGAAATAGAAAAACGGAAACGTGATAAAATTAAAAGGCGAATCCATAAGAAGGGATCTGCATTAGAATCAGTATATACTCGTGCATTACGACGAGATATCAAAGACTTCTTTGTTTCCCATTCTCAATTATTAAATAGTACAAGCAAATATCATCTAGTTAGTGGATTTAAGCGTTTACTTTCTAAATCACAATTTCTCGACGATAATAATAATAATGATTGTGATAATAATGAAAAGGAGGAGGATATGTAAAAAATAGAAACTTTATCTCTAATGAGAGGCTTTAGACTCTCATGCTAAAGTTTTTTTTCCTTTATATAATTAACAAGAATTTTTGGTCTACAAAGGGCTTTAAAGAATATTTTTGATATAATACTTAATAATGAGTCATTTTTCCTCTAATAAAAGAATTTTACCAAAAATTTATTGTTCTGAGTGTGAATCACCATTAGAGGAAAGGTTAGTTGAGCGATTTTTATTAGAAGAAGAAGTATTTTGTTCGTATTGCGGTAGTAAAATAGATATAGTTAAACAAAAAAAGGATAGATCTTCTTATTTGAAAAATTTTCAGGAAAATGAGAAAAATTATATTACAGGGCCAAAAATTGACCCAGTTAACTTCATTCCTCAAGAAAAAAATATGCAATTTTTTGATTTGGTTAAATATAGTGAAAATAAAAAAAAAAATAAAGATATTTTAAAAAAAGCCAATAAACAAAACAAAAATAGATATCAAGAACTTGAAAGGATAGATCAACAAAAATATGAGGGACTTGTAAAAGAATTAAAAAATATTCATAAAAAACGGAAAAAAGAAAATGAAATTGCTTTTAAAATGGCCAAATTATCGCATATTTCATCATCACTTGAAGTTCAAAAAAATATAGAAGAAAAATATCAAAAAACTTTAAATGAAAATAAAAAAATATGTCAAAAATCTTTGAAAAACTTAGAGAATCATTATAAACTATCTATTAAATTAAATATGAGCAAATTTCTCCCAATAATAAAAGAAAATAATAAAAGTCATGCAATTATAGTAAAACAGAATAAAAATGAATTGAAGAATTCTTTGATAAGTCAAAATAAAACAGATACTTATTTATCTGAGTTTAGTCCAAAATATTATAACATTGATGAATATCAACCTTTTAATCCACATGATTTAGCTAATATTCCTAATTATAGAGAATTTAAGACCCGTCAAGCAAGATTTGACCCGATAACGGGGCAACCTTTACAAGACCAAGAAGAAAATCTTATTAAATTAACACCAAAACCATACAAAGAAGATAATAAAATTGACATACAAAGATATGCGAATATTTCTGAAGTTTTTACTGTTCTTGAGCCACAAATTAGAGATGCTTTGTTAAATCTACCTATTCCAGATGATGATAAAAAAATACTTGCAAAATCATTTATTTATCTTGACATTAAACAACAAGAAAAATATATAGAAGAATTATATAATGTAAATGAATATAATGATGAAGAGTGGGAAATACTAATTAATTCTATAAAAAGAATTCCAATTCCCAAAATTCAACAAGATATTCTAATAAATCAATTAGAATATTTATCAAATTTAGAACAAGATAGATTTGTAAACATTCTTGAAATAACAATCGATGAAGATGAAAAAAATAAAAAACAAGAACAATTAGAGAAAGAAAAATTAGAAAAAATAAGATTGGAAGAAGAGCTTCTTAAGAAAGAAGAATATAAAAAAAAATTATTAGAACAAC
>CAYPMA010000144.1:0-3273 GCA_964411685.1 uncultured bacterium | reverse complement strand
AAAATCGTAATAAAAATCGTAAACAAGTTGACTTTCATAAAAATATAGCGAATCCTACTCCGGATTTTTTTCAAGGAGGTGTTTGAAAAAGTTTGTGAAGAATGTCAAGGAGAGGAAGGAGCTGGAGGGGGAATTGGAGTAATGTTTCGATGGAGATCTATAATCACCATTCTGCAATTAAATCATTTAATAAAAAATTATATCAACAACCTTTGTGAATTCATTTTTTAGATTTATACATTATGTTTCACTAGCATTATAGATAACTACTTTATTTCGGCCGCCTTGTTTAGCACTATAAAGTGCTTGGTCCACACAGTTCAAAATTTGTGTCAACGATACCTTCTGATCTGAAGATAATTCATAAATGCCAGCAGAAATTGTTTGAGTACCTGGAAATCCCAGACTATCCTCCTTCAAGTGCTCAATTGCAATTCGAATACGCTCGGCCAGTTTATAACAATCAATTATACTTGTATGTGGGCAAACAATGATAAATTCTTCTCCACCAAAGCGACTACCAAAATCTGTTTCTCTCATTTCCTTCATAATGCATGTTGAAATTGCTTTTAGGGTTTTGTCTCCAACAGAATGTCCATAAGTATCATTGAATTTTTTAAAATGATCCAAATCAAGCAAGATCAAACTAAATTTTTCATTGTATCATTTGTATAAAGCCACTAATTTATGTAGTTGTTCCATAAGGTAATGTCGATTATATAAACCAGTTAGATTATCATGAAATGCAAGTTGTTCTACCTTTTCAGCATAGGATCCTATGATGTAGCCAAAAAAAATGAAAGTGAACATCATAGCGATTTCAGTATAAAAATATGTCAATAAAAAAGAATAATTGAAATATTTAGAAAAGACTTTAATAAATATCCATTCTCCTAAAGGCCCCATGAAACTTAAAAAAAATCCAAGTATAACATATTGCCATCGACGTTTTTTTAAAAAATTATTCTTGTTTTTCAGTTCCATTAGTTGTCCTCTCATCTCATAAAAGTCATTCCTAATTCATATAGAGTTAACCTCAATGAGTGCTATCAACTATTATCGATAAGGCAAAGTCGCTACGATTATTATAATACTATAAAAGTGTACGAATCACCTAATCTTATTTTGTTTAAGTTCCTCAGCATTTTTCATAGTTGTAACCTCATATTAGATAATTGATTTCTTCATACTAATTCTATTGATTTGGAGATGGAATTAAAATAATGTTCTTGGGTAATAGTAGTTGGAGTTTTTAAAGCAAACATATATCAATGTTACCCAATTATTTTATATTAATGAAATCGTTTCCTATTGCTTAGTATCATTAAATTTTTTATTTCAATAATACTATCAACACTTAACCATTTTTTTTGAAAATCCTTCATTCCAACTAGAGTGGCAATTGAAGCAAGTGTTTTTAAATGTAAGACTCTTTTTTCTTTTGTACCACCTAATAGAAAGACTGCTTTTTCTTCATTTTCGGTTTCTGTGAATTTTATTCCTTTTTTTGCTCGCACTATGGTTAAAAACATCTTATTTTTACCATCAATTATTATATGCGGAATAGCCAGAAAATCTGATAAGGCTGTATTGGATTCTTTCTGCCTTTTTAAAAATCGTAAAGTTATTTCTTCCTGTGTCATTTCAATTTCATCTGATAAAGATTTTGCAACTATTTTTAAAATTTTTTCAAAATCCATAAATTCATCTATATCAAAAATTTTTGCTTTTTTGATTAAATTATCAAAGTTATCTTGTTCTATATTGTCTCTATTTATGAGTATTTCTCTTAATTCATCTTCAAGAATATTTTCCGTTAATCTTTTATCAGTTATTCTTTTTAACAAATGCAAAAGCGCATATTCACCTGTTTTAATTTTCCTGCCATAGAACATGTAAATACAAAAACTTATAAATAAAAAAGCTAAGCTTAATTCTATTGACGCTGCGCCAAGATCAATAATAAAAAAAGTAAAAAGAATAATACTCACAATTTGCAGCCATGGATATAAAGGAGCTTTAAAACTTGGTTTATAATTAGTTATATTGCTTTCTCTCATAATTATTACTGATATATTTGTTAATACATAAGATGTTAATATAACCGTTGATGCAGCTTTTACAAGCATTTCAAGAGGTAATAACAGCGATAAATAGATTATTATACCTGTAATAATTATAGAAATTGTTGGTGTTTTAAATTTTTTATTAATTAACGCAATTTTATTTGGTAAAAGCTGGTCTCGACTTAAGGCTAATGGATATCTTGAAGCAGACATAATCCCTGCATTCGCTGTAGTAAAAAACGCCAGCATAGAGGCTATTATAATTATAATATAACCCGATGTCCCCATAATTATTTTTGCAGAATCTGCGACAGGCGTTAAAGAATTCTTAAAAACTATAGAATCTAAAGTTCCGGTAATAACAAATGTAATTAACGTATAAAGAAGTGTTACTACTATAATTGAAGAAATCATTCCTAATGGAATATTCTTTTTGGGATTCTTAACTTCCTCAGAAATGGTTGCAACTTTTAATAAACCTCCAAATGAAATAAAAATAAATCCGGATGTAATAATTATTTCATTTATTTTAACAGTTAAAAAAGGAGTAAAAAATGATGATTTAACTTTAGGTAAACCAATAATGATATATATCAACATTAAGGACAGCAATCCGATAACCATTGCAAATTGAAATATTGCAGCTTCTTTTACACCGATTATATTAAGAATAACAAAAAAAAAACATAATATAAATCCTGATATCAAAGGACTAAATCCTGTATATAAAAAAATTATTTCTGATATACCAAATATAGCAAATGCGCTCTTTAATGAAAGAGCAAACCATCCGAGAAAACCTGAAATAGTGCCGAATAAGGGACCAAACGTTTTATTGATAAAATAATAATCACCACCTGCTTTTGGCATAGCAGTTGATAATTCGATGATACTGAATATGCCTATTAACCCTAATAAACCTGCTATAAAATAAGATATAAAAACAGCCGGTCCAACTTTTGAAAAAGCAACACCAGGAAGGATAAAGATTCCTGAGCTAATCATTGCACCAGAAGCTATGCTGAAAACACCAAAAAAAGAAATCTCTTTTTTTAACATAAAAAACCTCTAATGATATATAAAATCACTAAATAAATAATCTATTAAAAAAATCTTATTGTATGGTTTTATACTGAATTCTTTCTATAATAAATAAAAAAATAATAAAAAACAATAAAAAAATAAAAAAACAAAAAAGAGAACTTTG
>CAYPMA010000143.1:1095-3324 GCA_964411685.1 uncultured bacterium | reverse complement strand
GCCCAGCGGCCCTGGCCGCATCTGTGGTTAATTTTCTTTTGAGGAATCTCTGTAGTGTATTAAAAAAAACTTGACAACAAAGCTTCTTTAAATTAACATATAGAGTGATATTAAATAAATTATTTTATAAAGAAAAATAATAAATTAACTTTAGTCTGTTATGTGTTTTATTTTGAAGCTGTAAATTTAATAGATATACCACACTTTTAGTGAAGTATTGATTTTAGTTAGTTATTATAGATACATGTTGCAAGGAGCTAAATGTATTTAGCAAAAATCAAAGTATGGAATTTTAGAAAATATGGAATAAAGGGAAATAATTTTGAGGAAGCAGAACCAGGAATTATAATTCACCTTAATCCCGGACTGAATGTTATTATTGGTGAAAATGATTCAGGAAAAACAGCTATTATAGATGCAATACGCTATGTATTAGGAACACAGAGCAGGGAGTGGCATAGAATAGAAGAAAATGATTTTCATAATAATGGTACTATAAGGGCTGAGAAACTTAAAGTTGAGTGCATTTTCCGAGGATTCACTAATAAAGAAGCTGCACCATTTTTAGAATGGCTACATTTTGAAGGTAAAAAAGGCAAAGAAAAATATAATTTAAGCGTGTGGTTGACTGCAAGAAGAACGCAAACTAGAATAATATCAACACTAAGGGCTGGTATTCACTCGGAAGGAGTAGCGATAGATCCGGAAGCAAGGGAATTATTAAGAGTTACTTATTTAAAACCACTCAGGGATGCAGCACATGAATTAACCCCGGGACGCAGATCACGATTAGCACAAATTCTCAGTGTACATTCTCTTTTTCAGAAAGATGAAAATAAAACAAAACATAAATTGGAAGAGATTTTCGAGCAAGCAAATATTGAAGTGAATAACTATTTCTCTATACCGGAAGACGCAGGAAACGCAAATAAATTGATGAAAACTTTAAACACATATCTTACGGAGTTTTTTCCTATAAACCAAGATAATAAAGCTAATATGGCGATTTCAGGTATTGGATTAGCAGACATCCTCAGACGACTTGAATTAATACTTGGAGATGAGCCTGTAGGATTAGGCTCTTTAAATCTTTTGTATATCGCCGCTGAATTATTACTTTTACAGTCAGAAGAGATGTCTGGGTTAAGGCTTACCTTAATTGAGGAGCTAGAAGCACATTTGCATCCTCAAGCCCAATTACGATTAATCCATTTTTTACAGAATGAGTTTCAAAATACAGGCCAATTGATTTTAACTTCCCATAGCACAACCCTTGGAGCAAGTATAGATTTAAAAAACTAATTTTTTGTAAAAACGACAACGTGTTTCCTATGGGACCTCATTTTACTAAATTAGCACCAAAAAATTATGATTTCCTTCATCGTTTCATAGATGCAACAAAAGCAAATTTGTTCTTTGCCAGGGGTATTATTTTTGTAGAAGGGGATGCAGAAAATCTTCTCCTTCCCACAATTGCAAAAATCATCAATCGCCCCTTGCACCGTTATGGTGTATCTATTGTTAATGTTGGGAGTACTGCATTCTTACACTATGCTAAAATCTTTTATAGAAAAGACAACCAGAAAATAGATGTAAAGGTAGCAGTAATAACAGATTTAGATGTAAGACCAATTGAATATTATGAAGAATTAAAAGAAAAAAAATCTTTCGAAGAAATCAGCAAGGAAAAAAAGGATAAGTATTTTAATTTAACAACTAATTTTAATAAAGGGAATGTAAAAGTGTTCATCTCTCCCAATTGGACTCTAGAATATGAAATTGCGTTAACAAATTTAAGAAAATGTTTTTTTTGTTCAATATTATGGTCTGAAAAAAAAGAGAATGCTAAAACAGGAATTCCACAGGAAAGTAAAAAAGAAGAAGTGAAGAAAAAAGTTTATAATACTTTTAAGAAGTGGGAAAAAGACTGGAACGATAATAAACGAAAAAATGAAAATATTGCATATCAAATATATAAAAAGGTATTAGTTGATAAAGATATTTCAAAAGCAATAACGGCGCAGGTATTTACTAAATCCTTAAATAAATTGTATATCGCTAATAATATAAAAGCTTATGAGGCAATTAATAAAGCAAATGCTTTAATGAATATTGTTTCTGGAAAAGAAGAAGGCACATTGGTTGAATAGATGTTAAATAAACAAGGAGCAGAAAAATGTTAAAAGATATCTATAAGGATCTTGAAAATCGAATGCAAAAAGCCATTCA
>CAYPMA010000143.1:0-1085 GCA_964411685.1 uncultured bacterium | reverse complement strand
GGATTTCAAAGCAAAGCAAATGCTATAAAATATCTACTCGATGCAATAAATTATGTTACTGAACCTATTAAGGAAAATTCAATAAATGAAGATAGCTGATGCTGAAATAGATTCTGTAGAGAAGATATTACTACCAGCTGGGAGTTTTTTTAATGATGAACGTAGAGAGTTTATACGTCATCTTAAATCACGAGATGTTATTGCCTGCCCTGGAAGTGGGAAAACTACTACTCTTTTAGCTAAAATCCTGCTATTAGCATCTAAAATGCCTTTTAAAGGAAACCGGGGAATTTGTGTTCTAACACATACTAATGTTGCAATTGATGAAGTAAAAGCAAAGCTTGGCAATAATTCTCACCATTTATTTCAACATCCAAATTTTTTTGGAACAATTCAATCATTCGTTAATCGATTTTTAGCAATACCAGGATACAAGCAAGAATTCGGCAAACCCTTACAATGTATAGATTCAGAAATGTATAGATTCAGAAATGTATAACCGGAAAATAAAAAATATTTACTTAAAAAATCAGAAAAGTTTATATTGGTTAAAAAACAGAGGAGAAGCTGAAACTCTTGCGAGTTATTGGTTCGAACCGAAAGAATTGCATATCGTAAAAGATTGGAATAATCCTAATATTGGAGTGAAGCGAACTACACCAACATATAAAAAAATATTTAATATTCGGCATACAGTATTAGAAGAAGGAATTTTAAGTTATAATAATGCATATACACTTGCTGTCCGCTATATTAATAACTACCCAGCATTAGTGAATTTATTCTATCACAGATTTGCCTTTATTTTTATTGATGAAATGCAAGATACCGATTCTCATCAATTAAAAGTATTTAATTATATTTTTAATAAGGAATATCAGGTAATACAGTGTGTTGGTGATCCAAATCAAGCTATATATTCAAAAGTAAGAAAAGACATTGTCTGGAAACCTGAAAGTGATGCATTACATTTTTCAGAAAGTTTTCGTTTTGGACCAAATATTACGGAGATATTAAAGACTGTGCGGGTTAATAAGAACATAGCTCCGCAAATTATTTAATGGAAGAGAAGAGAAACCACCGAT
>CAYPMA010000142.1:0-3340 GCA_964411685.1 uncultured bacterium | reverse complement strand
TTATTTGAAAAGGTTCATTAATTTATTATATGTTTCTTCGAAACTGCTTTTTTCATCTACCTGCTGTTTTAAAAAGGTATTAACCTTGTCTATGTTATGAATAGCAAAATCAGCATCCTTATCAGAGCCGGGCTTGTATTCACCAATTCTTATTAAAAGTTCATTTTTCTTGTAATTTGCTAAAACTTCTCTTAGCCTGCCGATCTGTTTTAGATGGTCTTTTTTTACAATGTTAGGCAGCACCCTGCTTATAGACGTAAGAATATCAATGGCAGGGTAATGATATTTGTGTGCAAGTTCATTTGATAAAACTATATGCCCATCAAGTATTGAACGAACCTCGTCTGCTATAGGTTCATTCATGTCATCGCCTGCTACCAGAATGGTATAGAAAGCAGTAATTGACCCTTTAGGGGAATTTCCGGATCTTTCTAACAGTCTTGGTAGGGTTGCAAAAACAGAAGGAGTGTATCCAGCACGTGCTGGAGGCTCTCCGGCTGCAAGGCCGATTTCTCGAATAGCTCTTGCAAAACGTGTTATGGAATCCATCATCAGGATTACAGATTTTCCCTGATCCCTGAAATATTCTGCTATCGCAGTGCCAACTAAAGCTGCGTTTATACGTAATTGAGCGGCCTGATCTGATGTAGATACAATTAATACAGACCTTTTCATTCCTTCTTCGCCAAGGTCATGTTTTAAGAATTCCCTTACTTCTCTTCCTCTTTCTCCAATAAGTACTATTACGTTGACATCAGCCACAGAATTTCTTGCTATCATTCCAAGAAGAGTAGATTTGCCTACTCCTGATCCGGCAAAAATACCTACTCTTTGTCCTTCCCCACATGTTAAAACACCATCTATAGCTCTTACGCCTACAGATAATGGTTTAGAAATTATTTTTCTTTTTAATGGATCAGGAGGCTCGTTTATTATTGAAAATTTTTCAGTTAATTCTAGCTCGCCCTTTGAGTCCACATCGAGAGGGTCTCCAAGGCCGTTTAGAACCCTTCCAAGTAATTTATCACCAACCTTAATGTTTAAAGGCATGTGAAGGGGAATTACTTCTGATGCAGGGCCAATGCCGTACATTGTCCCCAACGGTGAGAGCAACACTTCATCTTTTGTGAATCCTATAACTTCCGTAACTAATGGATCGCCGTCTCTTTTGACAAGACATATTTCTCCCATTTTTACATAGGGGACAATGGCTTTAATAAGCATGCCTACAACCTCGGTTATACGTCCATGTACAGTTGTAAGCTCGATGTTGTCCAAATGAGAAAAAATATTATCGAGCGGCGATTGTTCCATCTTTACATTTGAATGTTAAGGGTTTGTTTAATATCGTCAATCACTTTAGAAATTAATATAGAAGAATAATCCAAAGCCTGTTGCGCCTGAGCAAGTTTTACTTGGGCACTTAGTAAATCAGCAGGAGATACGTTTTTATTAGAAGTAGCAAGTGTGTTAATTTGAGATTTTACTTGCTGTATTTGATCCTGGCTGTTTTGAACATAGCTAAGAAATTTCATTATAGGGGAAGATCGTGGAGGTATTTTCGGTTTATCTATTTCTTGAGCCCCTAATTTCTTGGCAGTTGATCTTATTTGCTTATTGGCATCAGTAAGTTTATTTTTAACAATCCTTGATTGCGAAGATTTTAATTTTAAGTAAGGATCTTGCAATAATGACTGAAGGTGCGTCATGTTATTTTGCGATGTGTCTACTTGTGATAATAGTGATTCATATGTGGGAGCAGTACTTTTTGCTGTTTTCATCATTTCTTCAGGTGAGGCAGCAGTTGTCCTTGTAGCATTAGGAGCTTCTTCCATATATTTTTGAAAGGTTTTATCGTCAGGTTTTACTTTTCCTTCATCAAAACCTTTCACTTTACCAACATTTCCATAATCAGGTACACCAGAAGTAGGAACAGGATTTTTAGCCATAATTATTTGCCCTTAGTTTTTTTCTTTTTATTATTTTTCTTTTTTTGAGGTTCAACAGGTGATGGCTCTTTTTTTACAAAATCATCAATAAAGTCCAAAGTTGTATTTGATAATTTTTTAATATATTGATTTTTTGATTTTTTTGTTTCTTCTAAAATATGTTCACTATCCTGAATATTTGCAGGCATTAAGCTGTAGCATATCCCTAAAAGTGCTTTTGCCATTTCATTATTTGGCTCAACTTCAAGAGCACTTTTAAATGCTGCAATAGCCTTTTTTATTTCCAATTTATGGAAATATAAATATCCAATTCCTACCTGAGGAAGGATGCTTTTTTCATCTAATAGCTCGGATGCATTAAAAAGATTTAATGCTGACTTTTCATCCATCTGGTTAACGGCAATAAAACCAGATTCTAAAAGTAGTATGAAATCGTCTTTGAATGATTGTACTGAATTCATAAATTTTTCCTTTTTTTAATTTAAATAGTATGGCCCTTTTTAATTCATTATCTAGACCTGTAGTTTCCTATTGCGTTATTGATCATGGAGTTAATTTGTGAGATAATGTTTGAAATTGAATCGCCAACCTGTGAAAGCTGGGTAACTTTAAACTGTATCCACAAAAAGTCTGTAGGACTAACTCCGGAACCTGTGGCTCTTAAGCTGTTCAATTGGCTCATAACCTTGCTTTGCATGGCCTTATACTTGCTTATGAGCTGCTTGAAATCTATGTAATTATAATCAGCCATTATTTCTTTCCTCCCTTAGTCAAAACACGGTTTAATACCTTTTTAAAAGAATTATACCCTTGTAGTAAAACACCTAATTTGTCCTGCTCTGACTTTGATTGTACTGAATTAATTGAAGATTTAATTTCAGTAATTCTTTTTTCAACCTTATTTAGAAGGTCTTTTGCCTTTTTAGGATTAGTACTAATCTCTTCTTCTAAATCAAATTGGAAAACTTTTTTTGGTTCTTTTTCTAAACCATACATAAGATTTTCTCCTTCATAAAAAATAACTCTTAGTTAATTAATCATCTGCTGTAGTTTATTTTATATTTTAATCCTTCTTTTTCAAGAAGAATCGTGTTTTTTTCTATAGTTGTAATTTTCATTCCGTCTAAATCATCTCCTAAAGAGATAATTTGTCCGTTGGCGACGATACTAATATTTTCATCTCCTTTTTCTACGTAGCCCGTGATTGCATATTTGTCTGTTAAATCAATCCTTCCTTGTTGTTCTGAAGATGCTACTGCTAAGTTTTTAATGCTTCTTATGCCTGGCATTATCTTTAATTTTTTCAAAACATCGTCATATTCTTTTTGCATATCCTTGTCATACAATCCGGTAAGTATACAATCTCCATTTGTAATTTGAAAAGTAAGGCC
>CAYPMA010000141.1:0-3347 GCA_964411685.1 uncultured bacterium | reverse complement strand
CCAAGCACGTTACGAGACAGTTTCACCATGACAAAAAAAGCCTAAGCATAACTCAACAAAGCGAATTTTAGAACAGAGAGAGAATCTTTTACAACATTAACCATGGTTTGCATCGCAACCTTGATAATTATGTCATACCATGACAAACCCTGCTCATCTATCAGGACTTGGTTATCTTGAGAACTTTATCATTAAATAATAACTTTTAGCCATCTATCGGGACTTCGCAAAAACCAATCCAACCCCTACACAGACAGCAATCAATTATTGTTAGTCTTGTCCTCACAAGCTCATCCGTTTCATGGAATCGATTCTTTAAGGCCGATAGAAAGTGTAAAATAAATTTACCTAAACGTAAAAACAATTAACAATCAATAGTATTTTAATACATGTACTAACCAGATTATTAATGCATTGTAATTTTGGTATTGTTTTTGAAAAAGTAAAAGTGCCATGCAAATAAATAATCTCCTGAATGTTTAGAAATATAATAAAAACCTCAATTCGAAGTCTAATCCGCAATAAACTGCATCTTACAATCAATATTATAGGATTAACTATTGGCTATGTTGCTATATACTTTATCTCATACTATATCATTAATGAATTCAGTTATGATAGATTTAATAAAAACTATGACAGAATATACAGACTTATTGCAAATAATGATGCTGAAACACCAGCAATGTGGGGACCATTACTCGAAAATGAAATTCCTGAAATTCAGAAATCTACAAGATTTTACATAGAAAAGGCCAAATTAAATTATGATCACAAACCGATTTCCCTTTCTGATTTTGTTTATACCGACAACACTATATTTGACCTCTTTTCAATTAAAATAATTCAGGGCAATGCAAATGACTTAAAATTACCTTTTACATTGTTTTTAACCGAAAGTACATCAAAAAGAATATTTGGAGAATCAGACCCTATCGGTAAGTCAATCAAATATGAAAATGAATATCTGTTTACGGTTAAAGGAATTATTGAAGATCTCCCTCAAAACTCACATATTAGTATTAACGCATTAGCCTCATTTGTAAGCCTAAAGAATACATGGGATAAAAATTATAATGTCCTTGAAGATGAAGGGAATTATTCATTTCTTACATATTTTTTACTCCAGAAAAACGTTAATCAAGCCGATATAGATAAAAAAATTAATCCCTTTTTAAGAAATAGAAAATTGAATGATGAAGAAAATTTCCATTTACAACCTTTAAAAGATATTTATTTCAATCCTGATATCTCTTCAGGAGCTTGTAAAAAAGGAAATTTACAACTTATTTGGATATTAATGGCCAGTGGGTTCTTTATTTTAGCCTTAGTCATTATAAACTATATTATTTTAAAAACTTCTACAGATATCGAGAAATCAAAAGAAATTGGAATTAAAAAAGTTTTTGGTGCAAGGAAAAGGCTCCTTATTTTTCAACTACTTTTTGAATCAATTATTACAAGTTCTATTGCTTTTTTCTTAGCTGTAGAATTAATTTCAATCATTGGAACAACGGAATTTGCAAATCAATTTTATAATTATAGCGAGCCATTTAAAGACAGTTTGGTATTCTTTCTTTTTATAGGTTCTATTTGTATAGGTTTTTTAGCTGCTCTTTATCCTGCAATTTATTTAACATCTGTAAATCCAATTTTGACATTAAAAGGAATTCTATCGACAGGATCAAAAGCTTCAAAAATTCGAAATACGTTAGTTGTTATTCAATTTGTTATCTCTGTTTTTCTAATTAGCGCTACCATTACAACATTAAAACAATACAATTATTTAAAGAATAAGAACTTAGGATTCCATAAGGAGGACATAGTTAATTTTAATCTTAACTCTAAACTTTATAATAATATTAATTCCTTTAAAGATGCCCTTCTAAAAGATCCAAATATTGTAGGTTTTTCATGGTCAAATATGGTGCCAGGCGAATTTGACAGGCAACAAACTATACAAATGGAAAATAAGCGATATACCTTTTATTCTCTGGCAGTTGATCCTAATTATCTTGATGTAATGGGGATAAAATTAAAATCAGGTAGAAATTTATCCAATAATATTGCTTCTGATAAGTCCCATTCATACTTAGTCAATGAAACAGCTGTCAGATATTTTCGTTGGGAAGAACCAATAGGTAAAAAATTTCTGAGTGGTGAAATTATTGGCGTTATTCAAGATTTTTCATTTCAATCATTACATAAAAAAGTAGAACCTTTAGTTATAAGTTGTCAAAAAAATGGTTCATGGATTGCCAATGTTAAGATTATTTCAAATGATTATAAGAAGGATACTGAATATATAAACAGTATATGGAATGAGTTTTGTCCGGAATCTCCATTCGATTATAGCTTTCTTAATGAAACCTATGATTTACAATACAAAAACGATCGGCTACTTACAAGATTGATGAGTATATTTTCGTTTGTTTGCATATTCATAAGCATCATGGGCATATTCGGACTATCAATATTTAACATCAAGAAAAAAACTAAAGAAATTGCTATAAGAAAAGTAAATGGAGCAAACCAAACTGAAATTGTCCTAATGCTTTTAAAACTATTTACTAAGAAGGTTCTTATTTCATTTGTAATTTCTTGCCCAATTATCTATTTTGTAATGAATGAATGGCTTAAAGATTTTGCGTTTAGAATCTCATTAAGTCTGTGGATATATCTATTATCAGGTATGATACTTTTTGCTATAACAATATTTACGGTATTTTGGCAAAGTTGGATTGCTGCAAAATTAAATCCTGTTGAATCATTAAGAAATGACTAGCTCGACCATTAAGGATACTCACTTGATTAAATCATAGTAGATTTAATTAAAAGTAGTAGTCACTAAAATTGTACACTACATAACATGGATGGGATATTAAACTGGGTTCATCAGACTCTTATATAACATATTTTTAATAGCTTGAATATCTGTATTTTAAAAAGTTCTTCTTTAAGGGATTTTTTACTCAAAAATTGCTGGACTAGACAACTTATTACTAACTGAAATTTTTATATTATGACAATAATAAAAGCCTAAGCATAACACGGATGGTATAGGTAATTGCCTTCAGCAGCCCGGACAGCTTAGTAATCAGCTCCATAAGTCTATGCGAGGAATATTAAACCCACTTATTAAACTTTGTGTACCATGACTAATCCTGCTGCCGAGACAAAGTCAATAGGGCTGCTGGCCTTCGCGCCGTTGCCATGGTTTTTGCATCGCCACCAAGACAATTTTATCGTGACGGGACAGCTCCTGCCCATCTATCTGGACTCAGCCATCTGGACAACTTTATCATGACTCGAAAACTCACTTCCATCTACCGGGACTTTGCAAAAAC
>CAYPMA010000140.1:0-3397 GCA_964411685.1 uncultured bacterium | reverse complement strand
TTAATAAACTGGACGGGAAAAGGAATATATTTATAGCCCGTGAAATAACAAAGAAATTTGAAGAGTTTTTATCAGGAACAGCTGAAGACTTAATTGAGCATTTTAATAAAAAAGAGCCAAAAGGAGAAATGGTTCTTGTTTTATCTGAAAATGACATGCCGTTTGATCTTATGCCTGAAGAAATAATAACAATGCTTATAAAATATCATAATATGAGCACAAAAGAAGCTATAAAGGCTGCTTCAAAAATACAAAACAAATCAAAGAACGAACTTTATAAACTTTACTGTAAAAAAGAGAAGAAAAAATGATTTTAATTACATGCGCTTTGCAAGCCGAAGCTTTAGAATTAATTAACCATTTTAAATTAAAACAGGTTACTACAAAGCCTTTTTCCGTATGGAAAAATGATAATATTAAACTTGTTATAACTGGCATTGGAAAGATACCGGCAGCTATTGGCACAACATATGTATCCATGTATGACAATGACAAGATTGATGGTTATATAAATATTGGTTTTGCAGGACATAAAAGCTTAGAAATTGGAACAGCAGTCATAGCACAAAAAATTACTGACAAGGCTTCCAAGAAACGTTTTTTCCCATCTTTTTTATTTGACATACCATTTAAAAGCTTTGATTTGATTACTGTTGAAAAACTTGAACAAAAGTTTAAAAAGGATACTTGTTATGACATGGAAGCCTCTGCTTTTTTTGAGACTGCTACAAAATTTACTTATTTAGACTTGGTTCATAGTATAAAAGTTATTTCTGATAATTATAAAAAATCGTTTTCAAAAGATAAGATCTCAAATTTATTTATTCCCCATTTAAGTGATATTGAGAATTTCATTAATAATTTATCAGTTATTTCAAAGGAAAATGAAGAAAAAGACATAGATTTTCCAAAATTCTTCATTGAAAAATGGAAATTTTCAGTAACAGAACAATATAAATTAAAAGAAATACTTAATAAAATTGATGCTTTGAATCCTAATATTCACTGGATAGAAGAAGAGTTCTCATCATGTAAAACTTCGAAAGAAGTAATTAATTATTTAGAAAAAAAATTAAAAATATTCCCTATAAAATTCTTTTAGGTAAAAAAATTATGATAAAAACCATTTACATAGAAAAAGATATAATAAATCATCCAAGAACAGTTCAAATAGTATCAAATTATAAAAAAGCAAGAATGATTATATGTGATACATATCAACAGATATTCAACAGGAAAAATCAGAATTATAGAATTCAAAAATCTTGTCAGTCGCTTATCTTGGCTAAAAAACACACTAAATTTGTTCATCAGATAAAAACAAATGATACCATAGGCAAAAAAAACAATTATTATTTTTCTGTTAGTTTAAACTGCCCTTTTGACTGTCAATACTGCTTTTTACAGGGTTTTTACAGAAGCTCTAATTATGTTATCTTTGTTAACTACGAAGATTTTCAAAAAGAAATAGAATCTATTACAAAGGAAAATGAAAACTGCTGTTTTTTCTCAGGATATGACACTGATAGTTTAGCAATTAATCAAATGACTAACTTTATAGATAATTTCTATCCATTTTTTAAAAAGATTCCTAATCACCTTTTTGAAATAAGGACTAAAAGCACAGCTATTGCCCCACTTTTAGAAAAAGAAAGCATAGATAATTGTGTTATTGCCTATAGTTTGAATCCAGAGGAAATAATAAATTCTTTAGAGAACAAGGCACCATCTTTAGATAATAGATTAAATGCTATCAGAGAACTGCAAAAATCAAATTGGAAGATAGGCCTTCGTTTTGACCCTATTATTTTTCATGATGAATTTGATAAAACTTACCAAAAATTTTTCCAAAAAGTTTTTTCAGAGATTGATAAAGATAAAATTCATTCTATTACATTGGGAACAGCACGTCTTCCATCAGTATACTATAATAATATGAGAAGGACTAAAACGAACTCTCTTTTCCTTTCATCACTTTATAAGAAAAAAGACTCAAATTGCATGACATATGAAAGACAAGAGGATATCATATCATTTTGCAAGGAAAATATTTTGAATTATTTTGATGAGAACAAACTATTTATACACACATGATTTGATATGGACATATTACAAAAAGAAGCAAATGATCTTTTTTATAAGGCACTTAAGGAAGATAAAACAAATAATGACATAACATCTAAAGCCTGCATTGATAAAGATAAAAAGTTTAATTTTTCTATTCTTTTAAAAGAAGAAGCCTGCATTGCAGGCATTATTTTTTTAAAAGACATTTTTCAAGATATAAAAATTGATTTTCTTGCAGAAGACGGTAAATTTTATGAAAAAGGGAAAATACTTGCTTCTCTTTACGGAAATGCAATAGACATTCTCAGTTATGAAAGAACAATAATCAACTTTCTACAGCACATGTCAGGTATTGCCACATATACTTACAAATGTGTTAAAAAAGTTAAAAATTACAAATGTGATGTTCTTGACACAAGAAAAACTTTTTTAGGCATGAGGCTTTTACAAAAATATGCTGTAAAAATGGGTGGCGGGAAAAACCACAGACTGAACTTAGAAGATGAATATCTAATAAAAAACAACCATTTATCATTTTTGGAAAACTTTCATAAAGACAAAATTTTTACTGCAATTGAAAAAGCAAGAAATCTGTTTCCAAATAAACTAATAGAAATTGAAATTGACGACATCAAATTCTTACAATCAGCTTTAGATGCTAAAGCAGATAAGATTTTACTAGACAACATGGCACCTTCTCAAATTGAAGATTGTTTAAAAGTAATAAATAAAAGAGCATACTCAGAGGCTTCAGGAAATATTACCCTTGAGAATATTGAAGAATATGCAAAAACAGGTGTTGACGGAATATCCATTGGCGCCTTAACACATTCTGTAAAAGCAACAAATATTTGTTTAAGAATAGGAGAAAAAAATGAATAGCAGCTACAAGGAAATTCTATTTGAGGATAGCGCAAGAGAAAAGCTAAAAAAAGGAATCAATATACTCTCAGAAGTATCTAAACTGACATATGGCCCTAAAGGAAGAAATGTTGCGATGCACAAATTCGGCTTTCCCTCCATAACAAATGACAGCAATAACTTAATAAATGAAATAAAAAAATCAGATCCCTTTGTAAATATGGGCATATCCTTTGGCAAGCAGGCTGCCAACAAAATGAAAGATACCTGCGGTGATGGAACAACAACCTGCCTTATTCTTTTACAGGAATTAATCAATCAGGGATTTAAAAATATTGCAGCCGGCAATAGCCCGGTTATTTTAAAAAGGGGTATGGAAAAAGCCCTTTTTTATTTTTTTGAAGAAATTGAAAAAATGAAAAAATACATAAAAACCTAAGACCTATTAAAAATTGCAACAAAAGCTTCC
>CAYPMA010000139.1:0-3397 GCA_964411685.1 uncultured bacterium | reverse complement strand
CATGATTATATTAGATCTAAAGGCTTTGATATTATTAACTTAACTACATTGGAACAGATGTCATATGCTTCAAACTTTTTATGTATTGTTGATGGTAAAATAATAGCAATTGAAACTGAACGTATTGTTAAAGATGTTTTAAATAATTTGAGCTTTAAAGCTGAACAAGATCCTCATCGATTTGGTAAATTATTAGAGCAGGCTAAAAAAGATTATGATCATTTAAAAAATGAAGGACAATTTTTTCCTCATAAAAAAGAAATATATCAAAAAGGAATAGATGCTTATCCAATAATACTAAAAAATTTAACAGGTGGATACGGCGGAGCTCACTGTATGACATGTGCTCTTGCTAGAGGATAAATAAATGACTGAAAAATTATTAATAGCTCTCGGCGGTAATGCTCTTTTGAGAAAGGGAGAAAAAGGAACCGCTGAAGAGCAGCTAATACATGTAAATAATACATGTCATCAATTTTTAGAACTTATTAAAGAAGGTTATCATTTAACAATAACTCATGGTAATGGACCACAAGTAGGAAGTATTTTGTTAAAAAATGAATATTCAAAGGATAAAATACCTCCTATGCCTTTAGATATTTGCGGGGCAGAAAGCCAGGGGTTTATTGGATATATGATTCAAAGAACTCTTTATAATACATTAAAAGAAAAGAAGTTATCTTATCCTGTTGTAACACTTTTAACTCAGGTATTAGTAGACAAGCATGATCCTGCATTTGAGAATCCCACAAAACCAATAGGGCCATTTTATTCAAAAGAAGAAGCGGAAAAATTAATAAAAGAAAAAAAATGGGCTATGGTAGAACAACAAATGAAAGGATATAGAAGAGTTGTTCCTTCACCTGATCCAATTGATATTATTGAAGGAAAAATTATTAAAGAATTAGTTGAGACAAAAGCAATAATAATTGCATGCGGGGGCGGGGGCATTCCAGTCATATTGGAAAATGAAAAATCCCTAAAAGGTGTTGAAGCAGTAATTGATAAAGACCATACAGCAGCTGTTTTGGCAAAAGTTATTAAAGCTGATATTCTAATGATTTTAACTGATGTTGAAAAAGTATTTGTAAATTTTGGAAAACCAAATCAGAAAGGATTAAATTCTTTAACTTTAAAAGAAGCTGATAATTATTTGAAAAACAATGAATTTGCTAAAGGCAGCATGGGCCCAAAAGTAGAAGCTGCATGCAGATTTATTAAAGAGGGTGGTAAAAAAGCAATAATTACATCTTTAGAAAAAGCAAAAGACGCTCTTAAGGGAAAAACTGGAACCAGTTTTTCAGCTTAAACATCTCCGATTGTTGATACCATTACAGCTTTAATTGTATGAAGTCTGTTTTCTGCCTCATCAAAAACAACGGAATGCTTACTTCTAAATACTTCGTCTGTTACTTCCAGTTCTTTTAGTCCGTATTTTTTATGAATCTCTTTTCCTACTTCTGTATTTAGATCATGAAAGGATGGAAGACAATGCATGAAAATAGCATGAGGATTTTTAGTTTTTTGAAACATTTTCATATTAACCTGATAAGGCTTTAATAGTTTTATCCTTTCTGCATATTTTGCTTCTTCTCCCATTGACACCCAAACATCGGTATAAATAACATCTGCATCTTTTACTGCTTTATCTATACTTTCAAAAAACTCGATTTTCCCTTTTGTTTGTTTTGCAACTTCTTTCATTTCTTTAACAAGTTTAGGGTCTGGGAATAATTTTTTTGGGGCCAGGCCAACAAAATGCATGCCCATTTTTGCGCATCCTATCATTAAGGAATTGCCCATGTTGTTTCTTGCATCGCCCACGAAGACAAATTTAACTTTATGTAAAGGTTTGTCGATATGTTCTTGAATGGTTAAAAAGTCGGCTAATATCTGTGTTGGATGGAACATGTCTGTTAGGCCATTCCATATTGGTATGCCTGCATATTTTGCCATATCGTCTACGGTTTTTTGTTTAAATCCTCTAAACTCTATGCCGTCGTAGTATCTTCCTAAAACTTTAGCTGTATCTTCAATTGATTCTTTTTTACCCATTTGACTTTGAGACAAGAAAGTAACACTAGCTCCTTCATCGAAGGCAGCGACCTCAAAGGCACAACGTGTTCTTGTTGATGATTTTTCAAATATCAAAACGATGTTTTTACCTTCTAAACATTTGCCTTTTATACCTGCTCTTTTTTTATTTTTTAAATCTCTGGACAAGTGCAAGAGATATTTAATTTCATCAGGGGTAAAATCTTTAAGAGTTAAAAATGAACGACCTTTTAAATTAACAGGCATAATCTTCCTCCATATGCGTATACTTTGGAAAATATGTTTTTTTTATTATTTTGGCAATTATTTTTCAGAATAGATCATTACATCGTGTATTGATTCTTTATTAAGATTGATCATTAAAAGCCTGTCGAACCCTACGGCAACACCGCAGCAGGGGTTTAAATTTTTTAAATCTAATATAAAGTCTTTATCAATATCAAAAGTTTCTTTTTTTTGTTTTTTTCTTTTATTGTTTTCTTCTGCAAAACGTTTTTGTTGTTCATCGGCATCTATTAACTCATCATAACCGTTTGCAAGCTCGATATTATTAAAATATATCTCAAATCGTTTTGCGACTTTTTCATTATCAATTATAGTTTTTTTTGCTAAAGCAGCCTGGGTTTCAGGATAATAGTATATTACTGTTAAATCTTTTAATTTTGGCTCAATGTAATGAGAAAATAAAAATTGTAAAATGGTGTCTTTGTCCCAGTCAGAAGCAGAACAATTGCTTTTTTTATCTATTAAGTCTAAAAGATCTTTTTTTGAAGAGGTTAAAGGATTGATCTTCAACAACTTTAAAAATGCTTCTTTGTAGGATAAAAAATTTATATTTTTTTTGCCTGTAAATATTGTAATAAGTTCTATTACTTCTTTTATAAAGTCAAAAAAATCTATCTCTTTTTTATACCATTCAATAAGAGTGAACTCGGGATTATGAAGCTTTCCTTTCTCATCTTTCCTAAATACATGTGACATCTGATAGATATTTATGTCTATATGTGAAAGAAGCCTTTTCATGAATAATTCAGGGGATGTATGCAGATATCTTACTTTTTTATTATAAGATACAGTTTGCATAGGATCTATGTTTTCATCAATTGAGGGATATTTTTGTAAAACAGGAAGATCAACTTCAAAAATATTCTTCTTTAAAAAATAATTTCTTACTTTTTCAAAAAAGAAAGCTCTTTTTTTTACAATTTCAGTAAAATAATTAGACTCGAGAGACATATTCTCCGGTTCAAGTTCCAATATTTATTTATGAAGGTGAAATAGTAAATATTGGCACAAGTACATGTGAATTTGTGTCACGAGTGTAAGTTTTTTAGTGTATTAG
>CAYPMA010000138.1:0-3510 GCA_964411685.1 uncultured bacterium | reverse complement strand
TTTAACAATTTTGAGTTCAGTAATAGGACCCTTAGCGATAAATGTCGCTTTTATCGAATTCGGTGCGAAATTAAAAGGTACTTGGTACAATATTTCTAAAGCAGCATCTTGATATTTGATTGGAATTTTGATAAGATAGGTACCATCCTTATCAGTTGAAGCATCCATCACTAATTCACCTAAGTAATCTATTCGTATTTCTACACCTTGCATTGGCTCGCCTGTTTCTTTGACAACTTTGCCCTTAATAGTTATTGTTGACCCGTTAGGAAAAGGATTCTCTCTTTGCCATGTACTAAATTGATCAGGTGTGGGTTTTAAAGAATAAAAACGTGCAGCATTTTTTGCATATTGATATTGTTCAGGAGTTTGGATTATACCATTTTTTTGTTCTCTACAAACCAGCCAAGTATAAATTTCTTCGTTTCTTGCTTCTTTGCTTACGAGATCCACAATATCTGGAGTTATTTTCAGAGTCACATTACCAGTAATAACCTTGCTAAAAGTTGAAGATCCTACACTTGCGTCTATACCAGCCTTTTTAAAGATAGTTCGTGATGGTGTAGGGCATCCATCAATAACTATTGTTTTAGGTACACAGCAACTAGACACTAATATTAACATATGGACATAAAGAATTGTTCTTACAAGTTGTTTGAATTTAATTTTCATGATTACCTCCTTTTGTGGAACACGTCATATAACTCACTAAAAAAAATTCGATTAGTCATCAAGTATAAAAACAAAGTTACACCAATCATGAATCGAAGTCAATTTTATTTTAACCTTCAAATTAATTAATATACAATGCTATTAATAAAATAAAAGGCGTAAATAATATAATTATGATTGATCCTCTTGGAGAGGGAAAGACAATGCTGGTAAAAAATTACCGACTATCTTAGTTTAATTAATAATTTATTTAGTTGAACTTTCAAGATAGTGTCTCTCAATAAAATATATTGTGTAGAATAAATTTAAATATTGAAATTGATTATGGACATTAGGAGTCATTTCGCTGAAAATGGAATTAATTCATCAAAAAAACTATAGGTTAGGTCTTTAATGAATAAGCCAGGGGCAGAATTATTCTTATTTAAAAGTAATTTCTAATCCTCTCGAAAGATGGGCCATAAGCTACCAGAAATTTCCCTTTTAATGGATAGTTCTTAGTGTGCAGAATTGGTATAATCTTCTGCTGACCGCTATTAATTTTATAAACATTTCCACATATTATAGTAAATGTTCTGCCAGTTTTTGGCTGAAAGTAAGGAGGATTATTAATTAAGCCGACTTGCGTTGGTTCAGATAATTTTAAGAAATCATCCTCTGAGTCATACAAGCCAAGCTTTTGAAGCCAATAATTGACCTGCAATGACATAGGGAAAATATACTCTATTGAAGGATTGTTATTCAGGATTCTGAGAATATTCTGATATCCTTTTTTTGCCTCTAATTCCGGTATTAAGACAGTTTTCCCTTTGGGTGCATGTGGAAGAGGTGAATTGCATAGGTTGGTAATATAAATTGATTTATCAGATGTCTTTCCGTTTGTCAGGTATTGTATATGATCAAAAGTGGCTTTTGCTAAACCGTACTTGCGCCTTTCAGAAGAGCCTGTTGGTGGTTGCCGAAAATAATAATCTGCAAAAAAAGCATACTGAGCAAGAGTTTCTGAGGTTTGAAGCCTGGGATCATGGCCTATTACTAAAGCCAAAGCAGTTGTTATTGATTTCCAATCTTCGGTTCTCATTGGTTGAATATTTTAACTCTTAAAAGTTACACTAAAATGTTGTGATTGAAGCCTTGAACAAGAATTTATACATGCATCAGCCTGAAAATGTCAAAAACGACACTTAAAAATGTTTATAATGTCAACTTGACCGCTTCATGTAATAGGATTTTAACTTGATTTAAAAGATTGGTCAAGGAAAAAGCATTCACTCGATTTCATAAACGAGTAACTTGAATATTATATGAATTTTTTAAAATAACGATACTCAGTCCTTGCTAAAAACTTAAGTGCTCTTTTTAGATTTTGTCAAACTTTTATTGCTTTATAAAAGGAGGAGGTCGGCATAAACATTTTAGTTGTTTCCATATTAATAAGTTGAAATGTAATGTTTATATAACTATTGAGACAGCGCTCTGAAAACTCATTAGTGTAGCAAAATCCTGATAAATTGACCACTCCATGTGTGAGACATGTCTTAAAAATACGCCTTCTGAGCAGGAATTAATAAGAGTTATTGATCTTATCGTAAAAATGTCAAGCATGGAATGAACAGAGACCATATAAAATTTTTGGATTTTTATGGTAACAAATCTATAGGTATTCCTATTAAACATATTAATGGCTCCTAAATGGGTACTTCTGCTTTACTTATATTTTAGTAAAGGATATTTGTATTACGATCTATTAATCGGATTTACATAATAAAATTTAGAAGTTTCAATAATTAACGAATTTTAACCGTCTAGCTTAAAATAGCTATTATAAAAATTTCAATCCTCAATTTCCCTGATTTTGTCTAACTTGAATAGATTTGTGAACGTTGTAAGTTGGGTATAAGCATTATAGCTATTGTAAGTCGATAAGTTGGTATACATTATTTATGTGACTGACGGGGCTGTGCATTAATAAATTATAAATAATATTAGAATTCAGGAAGTTAATTTTGAGGCAACTATTATTAAAATAAATCCAGATTAATTATATCTGAAAACAAATAGCGGATTAAATTAGTTTTTATAATGAAAATAACGAGTTAGCTGTCAACTTTCTGCCCCTAGTAAGACCACAATCATATTAAAAATACTGCAATGAAAAGAAGAATCCTATTCCTAATCAGCATTTTAACTGCATCCAACTTAATTCTATCTGGACAAGATTCAGTAAGCATTAAACCATGGGCTATATCGCTTTCATATGCTCCAAAGTTCGAAATCTGGAGACCACTTAATCCTACGAATTTGATTTATTTTAAAAGCATTGAACTATCTGTTAACAAGAAAATAAGTCAACACTTTTCATTAGGATTTGGAATCAATTATCAGAACCTGAAAAAAAATGATCACGCCCTTGTCTTTGACGGGGATGGGATTGATAAAGACCTCTTTTACAATTATACATATATTGATTTCCCAATTCAGATGAATTATCACTTTTTTATTAATCATAAAAAAATTGATCCCTACGTAAAAGTTTCCTTCATTAATTCATATTATCACTCATCTTACAAAGCAATAGGAATCGATTACTATTTTTTTGATACTCAGGACGAATATTTTATTTACTGGGATTTGGGAATTGGTGGTCAATTTAAAATTTATAAAAGACTTTCTATAATGTGTCAAGCTAGCCTGGGTCTTGGTATTAAACATTATAATCCGCAATACACATTTTTCAAAAGCCAGATTGGATTAAGTTACTACTTGACAAAAATATAAGTCAACAGCTAACACGGACAATAAAGGTAAGTTGTTCGTCACAGTTTTTGCAAACTGTGC
>CAYPMA010000137.1:0-3541 GCA_964411685.1 uncultured bacterium | reverse complement strand
AAATAATACCTTTTCTATATGTGAAATATGGATTGAATTTTTTAAATAAGTTGAATGGTATGTTTGCTATTGTACTTATCGATGAAAAAAAAGAACTAAAATATCTTATAAGAGATAGATTCGCAGAAAAGCCTTTGTACTATATACAGGATGAGAGTGAGCTTTTGTTTGCCTCAGAGGTCAAAGCTATTAAGAAGCTTAAAAAACTTGAGATTGATAAAACAAATATAAAAATTAACTTTTCATGTTGGTTCTTACCACAGCCTTTATCATTATATAAAAATACATTCAACGTTAATCCCGGTTCGTATATTGAGTATCAAGATGGCAAGATACTGGAAAAGAGATGGTATAAACCTACTATAAAAAAATGTAATGATAGTGAAGAAGAGATAGAAAAAACTTTTATAGAGTTGTATAAGTCTTCTATTGAATTGAGATTAAAAAGTGATGTTCCGGTAGGGGTATTTTTAAGTGGTGGATTGGACTCTACTTCAATCGCTAAGTTTGCAAATGAGACAAAAGGAAAAGATTTTTCTGCATTTGGTGCAGATATATCAGGTAAGGAAAGTATAGAAAATAATAATACCGATATAGTAATTCCTGAAATGCTAGCAAAAGAGTTAGATATAAATTATGAAAAGACTGCTTTGGATTATAAATACTATAATAAAAATATTGTTCGCATAATAAAGCAGTATGATGAGATATTTATGAATTCCGGTGTTTTAGTATTTTATGCATTGTCAGATTTAGCTAAAAGTAACCAAACAACAGTTGTTTTAACAGGTGTTGGCGGTGATGAACTTTTTGGTGGATATCCATGGCAAGGAGGGCATCTAAGAAAAATTAATAAGTTATTTAAATTTACATATGGTAAATTACCATACAGTGAATTTTTTTCTCGATTTTTTATAGCTATTAACAATACAATTGCTACTGTTTATCAGGTGCTTTTTGATTATAAAGTCTGGCATGCTGAGTCCCTATCAAGCTTTCGATATGATTTTAAACAATCTAAAAAAGGTATTGAAAAAAGAATAAGAGATAATGCTGAGAAATATTTTAAAGTTTCTCATGAACATATAGGTGATGACATTTATAATGTAATGGGATATGCAAATACCTTTACGGTACTAGGTGCTGGAAATCATTTTGTTGATATTGCAACAATGAAATCTTCAGTTGAAAATAGAAGTCCATTTTTAGACTATAGACTATATGAGTTTTTAATGAGTGTACCGGATGAGTTAAAGTCAAAATATGGACAAAAAGGTCTATTAAGAAAGTTTTTAACAAAACATTTGCCAACTTATGTAACAGATGCAAAAAAAAGTGGTCCTACTATGCCAATAAATATTTGGTTCTATGATGAGAAGGTAAATCAAGATATAAAAAATTTTATTTTTAATCATTTAGCTTTGATCGAAGAATATTTATCTATAGACATAAGCAATCAAATTACATCTGATAACACTTGGTTGTCAGATAAAAAGAATGCTTTAAGATTATTTGCGATAATAAGTTTTATAATATGGGCGAAGTTTAATGTATTGGACAATATTGATGATGAGAATATCTCATTTGAAGAGTTGATAAAGAGTTAAATGAAAGATAGTCTAAAAAGACGATATGCGATTAAGCTATTGGCAAATATTATTGTTGGCATCATTAATGCTGTTATTGTTGCCATAGTTCCGAAAGCTCTTGGCCCTGTTACGTATGGACACTTTGTCTATCTTCAAGATTTTTTTATGAAAATAATTGGCTTTTTAGATATGGGTAGCTCGATAGCATTTTTTACAAAGCTTTCGGCAAGACATACTAGAAAAGAATTAATAACTTTTTATTTTTTATATTCATTAATTATACTGTCGGTAATAGTTATATTTATATCATCTGTTAATTATTTAGAATATACAGAAGTCATATTACCAGACATACCAAATCAATATTTATTTATGGGATTATTTTTTGGATTTTTTACTTGGTTCACACAAATATTTATAAAAATTTCTGATGCTTATGCTTTAACTGTTTCTGTTGAACTTATAAAAATTGGACATAAAATTTTATCTCTTTTACTGATTTTATATTTTGTGCATCAAACAACTTTTGATTTAGATAATTACTTTTATTTTCATTATATTGCTTTAGCTTCTTTTTTATCTATATTGACTTGGCTTTTTATTAAAAAAGGTATATTTGAAACAAAAATATTAACTCTAAATATTGGCTTTAAAAGTTTATTAGACGAATTTATTAAGTACTGTTCACCACTTGTAGCTTACAGTATCCTCGGTATTGTAGTCGGATTATTTGATATTTGGTTACTTCAAAAAATTGCAGGAAGTACACAAACAGGTTTTTATGGATTAGCTTATAGTATAGCAGCTATGTGTTTTATATTTACTGGTGCTTTGACTCCAATTATTACAAGAGAATTTGCAAAATCTTACGAAGAAAAAGATTTGCAACGTATGAAAAAACTTTTTTATAGATATACCCCGATGCTTTATAGTATTGCAGCTTATTTTGGAATATTTATTTCATTTCAAAGTGAAAATTTACTTCTAATTTTTACAGATGAAAAGTTTAAAAATGCTTATTTGGTCTTGGTTGTAATGGCATTTTATCCTATACATCAAACTTATGGTCAATTGAGTGGAAGTGTATTTTATGCCACAGGTAAAACAAAGCTGATGCGAAATATATCATTATTTACTCAACCTCTTGGCATGCTTATCTCTTTTGGACTAATTTATCTTTTAGATTTAGGCGCAGTTGGATTAGCTTACAAGATGATAATAGGGCAATTTATAGGAGTTAATATTCAATTATATTTCAACTCTAAGTTTTTAAATCTTGATATGAAGTATTTTGTATTTCACCAGCTTTATTCTATAGCATTTTTTGCTATTTTAGCTTGGATCTCTTCTAGTGTAATTGATTTAACTTCATCACTTTTAGAGTTTTTAATTTCAGGAGTTGTATACACTATTTTTGTTACACTATTTGCATATATTTTTCCAGAAATTTTTTCTACTACAAGGCATGAAATACAAGAAACTCTCATAAGGTTAAAAAATGTCATTAAAAAATAAATTAAAAAACAATGAATTAACATTAGGTTCTTGGATAACTATTGGTCATCCGTCTGTGGTAGATATCATGGCAAGTGCCGGTTTTGAATGGTTGGTAGTAGATATGGAGCATACCTCAATAGACCTGAGCACAGCTCATAATCTTATAGCTACTATTCAGGCTAACGGCATGAAGGCCTTGGTTCGAGTTAGTAAAAATGAGGAAGTGATCATAAAAAGAGTCCTTGATATGGGTGCGGATGGTATAGTCGTACCTATGGTCAAATCAAGAGCAGAAGCATTAGAAGCAATAGATTATGCAAAGTATCCTCCTGTTGGTAAAAGAGGTGTTGGACTCTTTAGAGCACAAAAGTATGGTTTAGGTTTTGACGAATATAAAAAGTGGGTAAACGAAGAACTGGTCATCATCGCTCAAATAGAGCATTACGAAGCAGTAA
>CAYPMA010000136.1:0-3566 GCA_964411685.1 uncultured bacterium | reverse complement strand
GCCCAGATAGCTCAGAGGTAGAGCACTTGCATGGTAAGCAAGCGGTCGTAGGTTCAATTCCTATTCTGGGCAAAAAGTAAAAAATAAAGTTTTATGGAGGAACCAGGAAAATGGCAAAAGAAAGCTTTCAGAGAAGTAAACCACACTTAAATATCGGTACGATTGGTCACGTCGACCATGGAAAAACCACATTGACTGCTGCAATAACAAAATATTTAGCCGAAAAAGGCGGTGGTAAATTCCGCGATTACGCATCAATTGATAATACACCGGAAGAAAAACAAAGAGGTATTACTATTAATTCCTCACACGTTGAATATGAAACAGACAAAAGACACTATGCTCACGTAGATTGTCCAGGACACGCTGACTATGTTAAAAACATGATCACCGGTGCTGCTCAAATGGACGGAGCAATATTAGTTGTTGCTGCTACTGATGGACCAATGCCTCAGACAAAAGAACACATCCTATTAGCCCACCAAGTTGGAGTTCCTTCAATTGTTGTTTATTTAAATAAAATGGACCAAATTGGAAAAGGTGATGAAGAGCTTGTTGAACTAGTTGAAATGGAACTAAGAGAGCTTCTAGAGGAAAAAGGATATAAAGACGTTGCTATAATCAGAGGATCAGCTTTAAAAGCTTTAGAAGGTGATGCTGAGTATATAAAAAGCATAGATGAATTGGTTAAAGCAATCGATGAGAAAATCCCTGAGCCTACAAGAGAAGTTGACAAACCGTTCTTATTACCTATTGAAGACGTATTCTCAATTTCAGGAAGAGGAACCGTTGTTACTGGTCGTGTTGAAAAAGGTATTGTTAAAATTAATGACAAGGTTCAGATCGTTGGTATTAAACCAACTAGAGATACAGTTGTAACTGGTCTTGAAATGTTTAATAAACTTCTTGATGAAGCACGCGCCGGAGAGAACGTCGGTGTCTTGTTAAGAGGTATAGACAAGAATGACGTTGAGAGAGGAATGGTTCTAGTTGCTCCAGGATCATGCAAGCCGCACAAGAAATTTAAAGGTGCGATTTATGTCCTAACAAAAGAAGAAGGCGGAAGACATAAGCCTTTCTTCTCAGGTTATCGCCCACAATTCTATTTTAGAACTACTGACGTTACTGGAACACTTACATTGCCAGAAGGCACTGAGATGGTTATGCCAGGAGATAACGTTGAGATTACTGGTGAATTACTATGCCCTATAGCTATGGAAGAGGGTATGAGATTTGCTATTCGTGAAGGTGGAAGAACTATCGGAGCGGGTACTATTTCTCAGATTATAGAATAAAATGACTTTCTTTGAGGGTCAAGGGTGTGTAGCTCAGCTGGAAGAGCAGCGATCTCCAAAGTCGCGGGTCGGGGGTTCGAATCCCTCCGCACTCGTTTACTAAAAAGGTGAAAAAGTGGAAATGGCATTTAGAACAAAAGTATCTACGAACATAAAGAAGAAGAAAATATCTTTTTTTCGTCAGGTGCAGCAGGAACTAAAAAAAGTTACCTGGACAACAAAAACTGAATTAATACTTTATGCAAAAGTAGTTGTTGCAGGTGTTTTTTTCTTGGGATTAGGAATATATTTGGCTGATTTTGTCATTAAATTGGCCTTAGACTCCTTGAATGCTCTTGTTAGGGTAATAGGGGGATAAAATAACAGATGTTTAAATGGTATGTTATTCAGGTAATGTCTAGTCATGAGAAAAAAGTTAAGAAAAACTTGGAAGAAGCTCGTGATACAAATAATATGAATGACCTTATAAAAGACATTCTTGTACCTACAGAAAATGTGTCGGAAGTAAAAAAAGGTGAACAGAAGATATCTGAGAAAAGACTTTGGCCTGGATATATTTTGATTAATATGGTTTTAAATGATGACACTTGGTCGATGATAAAAAATGTTAATGGCGTTATTGATTTTCTAGGTGGGGACAAGCCTTTAGCATTAACTGAAAAAGAAGTTGGCGAAATACTGCAGGAACTTGAAGAAAAGAAAAAAGGTGTTGTTCAAAAACATAAAATTTCTGCTGGCGATAGAGTAAAAATTACTGACGGAGTTTTTGTTAATTTTATCGGCACTGTTTTAGAAGTTAACCATGAAAAAGGCAGGGTTAGCGTAATGGTATCAATTTTTGGTAGGGATACAAGAGTCGATGACCTGGAATTCTGGCAAGTTGAAGAAGTAACATCAGAAACTGAATAAAAATAAAAATTACTTTAAAGGTAAAAAATGGCAAAGAAAAAAGTTATTAAAATAATAAAATTGCAAATTCCAGCTGGAAAGGCAAACCCAGCACCTCCTATAGGGCCTGCATTAGGTGCGGCCGGAGTTAATATAATGGCTTTTTGTAAGGATTTCAATGCAAAAACACAGAAAGAGGCTGGAGACGTATTACCGGTTGTTATTGAAGTATATCAGGACAGATCTTTTTCATTTATTACTCTGCAACCTCCAGTATCTGAAATGATAAAAAAAGAACTAAATCTTGATAAGGGATCAAAAGTTCCTAACCGTGAAAAAGTTGGCCAGATGTCAATGGATCAGGTTAAAGCAATAGCAATAAAAAAAGCTCCTGACTTAAGGGTTTCATCTGAAGAAGCTGCTTTTAGACTAGTTATGGGTACAGCCCGTTCAATGGGAGTAGATATAATAGGAGAGAATGAATAATGAGACAGACAAAACGTAAAAAAGAAACTCTAAAAATTTTAAAGGAAAAGCAAGAAAACAATTCAATTAATGATGCTATTGATATTTTAAAGAACTGTCCAAAAGTTAAATTTGATCCTACAATTGAGATATCTATAAGTCTTGGAGTTGATCCAAAGAAATCAGATCAGCAGGTAAGAGGTACAGTTTCTCTTCCTCACGGAACAGGTAAAAAAATTACTTTAGTTGTTATAGCTAAAGGCGACAAAGAAAAAGAAGCTACGGAAGCCGGTGCTGATTATGTTGGTTGTGATGAGTTAGTAGAAAAAATTAAAAACGGATGGACAGACTTTAATGCTTTAATAGCTACTCCGGACATGATGCGAGAAGTTGGAAAGTTAGGAAAAGTTTTAGGTCCTAGAGGATTAATGCCATCTCCTAAGGCTGGCACAGTAACTCAGGATGTCGCAAAAGCGGTTAAAGAAGTTAAGGCAGGAAAAATTGAGTTTAAGGTAAACAAAAACGGAATAATAAATAATGTTATTGGAAAGCTTTCATTTGACACAGAAAATTTAAAAGAAAACTTTAATGTTTTAATAAATGCTGTGAACAAATCAAAGCCTGCTTCTTCAAAAGGGCAGTTTATTAGATCTGTTTTTTTATCATCTACAATGGGGCCTGGTTTAAAAATTGATCTTCAATCCTTATTAGCAATTTAAAAAAAAGAGAGATACTAGATGAGACCAGAAAAGCAATTATTAAGAGATCAGATTAAGGAAAATATTGAGAATTCAAATGCAATTATTATTGCAAATTATGATAAAGTTACTCCTTCTATGTCATGGAATCTTCAAAAGATATTAAAGCAAACAGAAAGTAAATTTGAAATTGTAAAAAAAAGAATATTTTTGAAGGCAG
>CAYPMA010000135.1:0-3571 GCA_964411685.1 uncultured bacterium | reverse complement strand
ATAAATAAATTAAAAAATGCTTTTTATGCAGCTAGAGTTATTTCTTTTTCTCAAGGCCTGTTTCAAATAAAAAAAATATCAGAAAAATATGATTGGGAAATTGATATTGCGTCAGTTGTAAAGATATGGAGAGCAGGGTGTATTATTCAAAGCAGCATGCTTGATGATATTTTATATTCATATGAAAATGATTCAAGATTGACTATGCTGATCTTAGATAAAATATTTGCAAAAAGTATTAATTCGAAGCAGAAAGATTTGCGTTACATAGTATCTGAAGCAGTAAAAAAAGGAATAAGCATTTTATGCTTTTCTTCTTGTGTTTCATATTATGATGCAATAAGAAGAAAAAATCTTCCTGCAAATTTAATACAGGCACAAAGAGATTTCCTTGGATCTCATGGATATGAAAGAATCGACAAACAAAGTGAGTCTTTTCATACCATTTGGTAATAATTTTTTTTATTCATTAGATTTTAAGACGGCCATAAAAGCAGAATGAGGAATATTTACTTTTCCTATCTCTTTCATTTTCTTTTTACCTTTTTTCTGTTTTTCCCATAGTTTTCTTTTTCTTGTTATATCGCCGCCGTAGCATTTTGCTGTAACATTTTTTGATAGGGCTGAAATTGTCTCTCTTGCAACAATTTTCCCTCCAATAGCTGCCTGTATAGGAACTTTAAATAATTGTTGAGGAATAACTTCTTTTAATTTCTTACAGATAGCTCTTCCTTTTGCTTCAGCTTTTGATCTATGAACTAAACATGAAAATGCGTCTACCGGCTCTTCATTTATACGTATTTCCAATTTAATAATATCGCTTTTTTCATATGAATCGAACTCATAGTCAAATGAGGCATATCCTCTTGTTGCAGATTTAAGCTTGTCATTGAAATCTGTAATAATTTCATTTGTCGGAAATCTATATGTTAATAAAAGCCTATTTGGCCCTAGTGTTTCTGTTTTAGTTAATTCACCTCTTTTTTCAAGTCCGAGGCTCATTATCTGCCCCATGTATTCAGAAGGGGTCATTATATGACATTTAACCCATGGCTCTTCAATATAATTAATGTATGTTGGGTCTGGGAAGTGTGCAGGGTTGTCTATTTGTTTTATATCCTTATTGTTTAATACGAATTTATAAACAACGCTTGGAGCTGTTGTAATTATTGATAGGTCGAATTCTCTTTGAATTCTTTCAAAAATTATTTCCAAATGTAAAAGACCTAAAAATCCGCATCTAAAACCGAATCCAAGTGCTTGAGAGCTTTCCTGTTCAATGTGAAGAGCAGAGTCATTTAGCTGTAATTTTGTCATTGCATCTCTTAAGTCTTCAAAATCTGAGGAGTCAACTGGATAAATTCCAGCGAAAACAACAGGGGCTATAATTTTAAATCCAGGTAAGGGATCAGGGGCTGGGTTTTTAGTTAATGTAATGGTATCTCCGATTTTAATATCAGAAGTTTTCTTTATGTTTCCTACTATGTATCCCACTTCGCCTTCTTTTAAGCTGTCAACCGGCTTTTCATCGGGTGAAAAAATACCGACCTCTAATATCTCAAAATTCTTTTTAATTGCCATGAACAGAATAGGATCACCTTTTTTTAGCTGGCCGCTTATTATTCTTACATAAGCCATAACACCTCTGTAAGCATCATAATGAGAATCAAATATCAATGCTTTAACATAAGGATCTTTTGATTTTTTAGGTGAGGGAACATCAGTGATGATTTTTTCTAATATTTTATCTATTCCCTGACCTGTTTTTGCTGAAGTTAATATGATGTTCTCAGATGATATTCCAATTAAGTCTTCTATTTGTGTTTGTACTTCTTGAGGATTTGCAGCAGGCAAGTCAATTTTATTAATTATTGGGACTATTTCAAGATTTTTATCCATAGCAAGCAGAACATTGGCCATTGTTTGTGCCTGAACGCCCTGAGCGGCATCTATTACCAATAGAGCGCCTTCACATGCAGATAATGATCTTGATACTTCATATGAGAAGTCAACATGTCCCGGAGTATCGATAAAATTAATCTGATAAGTATTTCCGTCTTTTGCTTTGTAATACATTGTCACTGGGTGTGCTTTTATTGTTATTCCTCTTTCTCTTTCTAATTCCATAGCGTCCAGGTACTGCTCTTTCATTTCTCTTTTAGATACTGTTTCCGTTAATTCTAATAACCTGTCAGCTATAGTAGATTTACCATGATCTATGTGGGCAATAATTGAAAAATTTCTAACAAACTCTAATTTTGGATTATCCATATCTTTTTTGTATTTAATAGTTAATACCTTTAATTTACTTGATATTGAAGATCTTTTCAATCATTGAGAAAATAATTATTTTCATATTTTTAAGATTGTCAAAATTTTTTTTTAATAATGGCCTTGCAAAGAATGAATAAATATCTATATATTCTTGTGACTTTCATCGTAAGGTGTAAAAAAGAATATGGGTACAACACCCACAGGGCCTATTGTTGAATGTATTGATGACTTCTCAAAGAGAAGAAACAATTTCGGTTTTGAAAAGGATATTGAAGTCTCTAAAAAAATTGATAAAAGAATTTATGGCTTAGCGATAGGTAGAATACTGACAAGGCAGTTCGGCGTTCTTTCTGGAAAATTAGTTGCAACTATTGAATCAGATCTAATTTTAAATATTTTCCCTCAGCTTTTTGATTTTGTGCCAAAGAAAAAACAGGATAAAAAGCATTATTTAATAAATGAAAATTACCATCAGCCTACTATTGTAAGAAGAAAAAAGAATAATACAAAATTTTTGCCAATTGGAATTCATGCTTTTGGCATTAATAATTGGATAAACGCTCTTATGCAGTTTATAATTTTTTTACCTAAATTAAGTTACATGTTTGACTATTCCCCAAAATGTTTGAATACATTTAGCATTTTTATAGATAGATATTTGCACGATCAGGAGAATCAATGTATTGTTACCCATGCAAAAAGCGCAGAGCTTATAGAATGTATATATAGAATATTTGATAAAAGAAGGTATATTAACAGAAATTCAACAATTGACTTATACAAACTGCTTTTTTTAATAATGGAAAAAGTTAAAGCATCATTTTTTGTTGATATAACGAATCTTGAAGTGCAGCAGAATGATTTATTTGCCCTGCATCCTGAATGGCATGTAAAATGTTCTAATCCATCTGAAATGTTAAAAAATGTTTTGGAAACCCATATAAATGATGTTAATTCAAATAAAGATTATATGGATTATCCTCCGGCTTTAATTGTATATTTTGAATATTTTTTTAATGACAAAAAAAAATTATGTTCGGATATACAGGCTAAGACACAATTTTTTTTATCTTCATCAAATAAAATGAGCATTTGTTATGAATTAGATGCATTTATTGAATATCGCCCAGATGAGATAAGCCAAATAGGCTCTTACATTACATATTTAAAAATTGAGGGGACATGGTATCAATGCTATGATGCTAGGATTACTTTAATACGTTCTACTAATCTTAAGCTTGCCTTAAATAGAAGCTTTTTATTCCATTATAATAACATTCCAATAAATGGTGATAGA
>CAYPMA010000134.1:0-3595 GCA_964411685.1 uncultured bacterium | reverse complement strand
TATTATAATAATATTACTTATTATTTAATGATGATATTAGATCCTGCAGCTGTTTATTCTCTTTTTGCAAAATATTTAATTCTTCTTCAGCTTCTGATAATTTTCTTGAAAGAACAGTTTCTTGTTCTGATATATTAAACTTTGAATTCCTGTTATGATTTTTTATTGCTAGCAATTCTTCTTGTAATTTAAACACTTGAGAACGCGTTTTATGAAGACTAATATTTTTTTCTTCAAATTGATTTCTTAACTGTTTATGTAATGATTCAATATTTTGTAAACTTTTAATTTTCATCTGATAATTTTTAAGAGTTTCTATCTTTTCTTTATCAGATAGATTCTTAAACTGTTCTAAAGATGAAGAGACTTTTACTGTTTCTTTATTGTTTTTAGATAACTTTTCAATATTCTTATTAAGCTCATTAATCTTATTAACTGCATTTTTATACTTGTTCTTTAATCTGTTTAATTCTTCTTGCGAGGTATTATCTGAAGAAGGTTTATTAGAAATATGTTTTGCTAAAGCTTCATTTATGTAATGCGACTGCTGTTTTTCTATTCGTGCTTTATTTAACTCTTCAAGCAGCCTTCTATTATTTTCCTTGAGCTGTTTTGAGTCATTTAAAGATATAATTTCTTTTTCTATCTCATCTTTTTCTCTTAATAATGAACAAATTTTCTTTTCACTCTTTTCTATTTCAAATAATAAAAGCTCTCTATTTTCTTTCTGTTCATCTACATTTTTTCTTAATGTATTAACTAAAGACTGCATTGAAAGTATTTCTTTTTTATTGTCTTCTGCTTTCCAGTAATATTCTTCCAGTTCACTTCTTAAAGACTTCTCTTGCCTAGAATGAAAATCTTTTTCTTTTACAAGATCTTCATTTAGAGATTCCATTTTTCTTTTTATATCATCATTTTTAGAAAAGATTTTTTCCAAAAACAATTTAGATTGTTCAAAAGAAAATGCAGTGATTATAAATCCTAAAAATATTGTTAATTCTAATCCTAACTGCCAAATATGATGAGACTGCAAATACAAATGCTTAACACAGACTGAAATAATATAAACAGAAATAGCTGCAAGAAGACCTTTATTTTTAAATTTCCATAAAAGAAAAATTCCTAATAATGAAAAAACCCAAGTATCAAAATTAAATATATCACTATGAAAAACAGTTAAAAACAAACTGGAAATAATAAAAATTGGTCCTAATAATACCCAAAACTGGATCTTATTTTCTCCGGCCTCCATTTTTATCGCCTCATATTTTTGATAATTCATAAAATATCACAAAAAACAGGTTTGTTATTTTCTTTGTACATGTTTTTAAATAATTGAGCAACTAATCTTATTAATTTTTTTATACAAATGACAAAAAACTAATTTTTTTAGTCATTTTCAAAAACATTTACATCAAAAATGATCAGCACAGATCCTGTGTCTGAACAATTTTAGTATCAAAAAACTCTTGGGCAGAATCAATTAAATATGATGCTAATGCTTCATCGCCATCATATGACATCTCTATCTCCATGTTCCCTTCTTCTGAAGGTTCCGAACAAGTTATTAATACATATCCTGCTTTATTTTTTTTAAGATCGTTTTTTAATTTTTGATGTGAACTGTGTTGATCTGGATCTAATACGAATTTCAAATTCATCCCCTTTTAGGATTTTTTTATCGTAAAAATTGACACAGATTGATTACATAATTAAACATTATTAGCAAACAAAAAAATATCTTTGCACATACTTATTTTTGTATGACTTGACACTTATGTAAAAAAACAAGAAAATGTAGTCCTTACTTACTTATATGAGGTTAATTATGAATATCATTAAAAGATTATTTCTTTTCTTTATGATAAACATATTAGTTGTTTTTACGATTTCCTTTATATTAAAAATATTAAATATACATCCTTACTTAACCCGCTATGGACTAGATATTAACTCTCTTCTAATATTTTGTCTAATATGGGGAATGGCAGGAGCCTTTATATCGCTTCTTCTTTCAAAGACAATTGTAAAATTTATTTTTAAAATTAAAATTATTAATAATGATAATAATTTTTCTCATATTACATCCATTGTAAAAAAACTATCTGAAGCAGCAGGTCTTAATTCTATTCCAGAAATTGGAATATATGATTCAGAAGAGGTAAATGCCTTTGCAACAGGACCTACTAAAAATAATTCTTTAATAGCCTTATCATCCGGCCTTTTAAGCCGTTTAAATGATGATGAAGTTGAGGCAGTAATAGGCCATGAACTATCACATATCACAAACGGCGACATGGTTACTATGACTCTTATGCAGGGAGTCGTAAACGCTTTTGTAATGTTTTTAGCCAGGATCTTAGCCTATGCAGTATCAGGACTTGGGAAACAAAAAAACAGAAATATCTCCTATGGGTCATATTATTTGCTCTCAATACTTTTTGAAGTAATTTTTATGGTGTTAGGCTCAGTATTATTAGCCTCCTTTTCAAGAAAAAGAGAGTATAGGGCAGATGAAGGAAGCGCTAAAATAGCAGGTAAAGAAAAAATGATTAAAGCCCTGCAGGCGCTTAAAAAACATCATAACATAAAGACTTCTCATCAAGAAAGCATGTCAGTAAATACTTTAAAAATATCATCTAAAAAAAATCATATAATATCTTTATTTGCCACACATCCTTCTTTAGATGATAGGATTGATAGATTACACAAAATGGTGTAAAATTATCACAAAACTTATAAAAAATATCTTATATGACAGATAAAACAAAAAAAACAGTTGCTGTCGGCATGTCAGGAGGAGTTGATTCTTCTGTGAGTGCCCTATTGCTTAAACAGCAAGGCTATAACGTGATTGGCATATTCATGAAGAATTGGGATGAAAAAGACTCTGAATGTACATCCCAAAATGATTATCAAGATGTTTTGGAAGTCTGTGAAAAAATTGATATTCCATTATATACATTTAATTTCACCGAAGAATACCAGGACTTGGTCTTCAAACAGTTTTTAGATGAATATAAACAAGGATATACCCCCAATCCTGACATATTGTGCAACAGAGAAATAAAATTTAATGTCTTTTTAGAAAAAGCAAAAGAAATAGGAGCTGACTTTTTAGCTACAGGACATTATGCGCAAATACAAGACAACAAACTATTAAAAGGAAAAGACCCTAAAAAAGATCAAAGCTATTTTCTATATACCTTGAATAAAGAAATTCTAAAAAATGTTATTTTCCCCATAGGACATCTTTTAAAAAGTAATGTGAAACAAATCGCAAAAGAAAACAATTTCTCAAATCATACAAAAAAAGAAAGCATGGGCATATGTTTTATAGGTAAAAGAAAGTTCAAACCATTTTTGAGCTCATACATAGGACTTTCTTGCGGTGATTTTGAAGATTTAGAGGGCAACATTGTAGGAAAACACGATGGGGTGGCATTTTACACCCTGGGTCAAAGAAAAGGCCTTAAAATAGGCGGAAAAGGCGAAGCGTGGTATGTCGTAAAAAAAGACATAAAAAGAAATGTTGTTGTTGTTGCACAAGGGAAAGATAATCCAAGCCTATTTTCTCAAAAATTACTCGCTA
>CAYPMA010000133.1:0-3644 GCA_964411685.1 uncultured bacterium | reverse complement strand
TGAAAAGATTCCTATAGGATACCTGTCAACATTTATTAAGCTGCTTGAAAGAAACTTAGTAGATCAGAAAGAGATAGTTGATTTATTGAATGACGTCTTGAATAGGAATATTTGGATAAAAAATTGTGATAAATCCTATGATATTACAAAATGTATTTTAGATAACCATTCTAGTCTAATTCATCCTAAAAATCTTTCTATAGCTCTTTATGATGCTACAAAAAAAAATGATTGTAGATTAGTAAGATTATTAGTTGATCATAAGGCGATAGTAACTCAAAATATGAATGACAATGGATGTACTTCTTTTCATATTGCTGCTGAAAATGATAATTGTGAAATACTTGGTATTTTTTTAGAAAACTATAAAGAAATAGTTAATGTTGTAGATTTTTCTGGTAAGACTGCTTTTCATAAATCAATTAATTTGAATAGTTGTGTTTGGATGGGCTTTAGCGAAGAAAAGCGTGAAGCAACAGTTAGATATCTTATAGAAAAAGGTGCAGATGTAAATAGTAAAGATTCACAAGGAAGAACTCCTCTTCATATTTGCATAATATTTTCTAGTGTATATCCAGGATATTATAAACTTCTTAGTATTCTTATGGAATCTAAAGCTAATCCTAATGCTGTTGATATTTATGGAAAAACACCTAAAGATTATATTGCACAAGATGATATTAAAAGCCGTGAAATATTAGGCGTTAGAGTGTCTGCTCAATAAAATCTAAGAAGTATTTGTGAAAAGTAAGATTTTGGCCTCTCTGTTTTTAAAACAAGAGAGGCCAAATAAAGTTAGAAGTCAAATCTTGCAGATAAAGTTAATCCATGCATTCCTAAATGACTTGGGTAAGAATACCCGCGATCAGTACTTGTTGAAATAGAATCATATTGAGTTCTCATTTCATTTTGAGCTGAATAGAATTGTGCTTCATATGCTGCAAAAACATCAAAATGATATTTATTTTTATTAAAATATGTTCCGTAATGTAATCCAATTTGAAATTCAAAAGAAGTATTTATCAACATTTCTTTATCACTTTTATCATTTCTTAAAAATATTGCAGGATTATGAACATTTGAATGTTGAGTAATAATATCATAATATTTTTGCATAAAAACACTTGCTGCTGCATTTCCTAATATGCTTACACCTTGTCCTAAATGCCATTTTCCATCAAGTCCTGCTCTTGGCCCTATAAGCCATGAATTAGTAGAATTGTAGCTGAGAAGTGTTAGGTCTATATCTCTAAAAAATCCTCTTTGGCTATATTTTTGATTTATCCATCCTCCTTGTAATCCAAATATAGTTTTGCATGATAATTGTTTTCCTTCATAAAAAGTTCTAGAAAGGTCTAAATCAAAAATATTAAAATCAAGTTTCCAATTAGATTTTAGAGAAATTGTATTTGCAATTGTAAATACACCACCTATTTCTAGCCATTTAGGTCTTATAGTCTTATTAGATGGTTTGTTTACTGTTGATGTTTCAGCGAAATTAAATCTTGTGTATCTTAAGTTTAAAGTCCAGTCATCATAATTAAAATTATATCCAAGATCTAGTCTAAATGCCGGTTTATATTTGAAATCAAAACCTACTAGCTCGTCTGTTATATCATTTAATATGTCAAAATTATCAGAGCCGTTTGGGTTAGCAGCAACAGTAAATGCCAATTCTAGAGCTTCTTCTGAAGCTTGCCAGTAAAGAAAAGTACCGCTTAGATAGATATCGTAAGCTCCACATACATTTGTCCTTGCAGGAGCAGTGTATGCAGGTGTTTGTGGGGCAATTGGCGCTTGGCATGCCGGAGCTTCAGCTGAATGGCTTGGTTTTGAATTCATTTCATATGAATTCTCATTTTGTGAAGATGAATTATAATCATCATCCTGATATGCAAAAACTGAAGTTGATGCAATCATTAATAAAGCAATAATTTTTCTCATGCTTTTTTCCTTGGTTGTTTTTTTTATTAAAATATTTTTTTACAATTAATTCAAATAGAATTTTATAAAAGATATATAATAAATAAAATTGCTCAGAAAACAATAATGACGAAGAATTAGTGACAAGTCATGATATAGTTAAAATATTTCTATCATTAAATGGCCATTATCTTCAAAAGCATAAGGAAGACATCTTTTTAGATGGTCGCTAAAATGCTCTAAAAAATCTGTTTTTTGGAAATAATAAAAACCCAATGCTGAATTATTAAAAAACCATGATTTATCAGATGCTTCTGAAGAGCACATTACAATTGCATGAGATCTTTCTTTTTCTGTATTCCAACATCTGATCAATAAGATGTTATTATTGCATGTTGTTAAAAATGACAATAAATTATCCCAGGGTTTTTCTGATGCAAATGAAAAATATTTTCTTTCTTTGGGGGTTGGTAACATTTTTTGCAAATCATTATGTTGTTTTGGGCTATTGTGAAAAAAACCTCTTAAGTTTTCAATTGATTGAAAGTAAATTACATCTTCAGCTTTTTTAGATAAATCTATATCCTTGACAGATAGGGTTGGATATTTTAAAAACATTTGAACAATAACGGCACATTGTCCAAAACATGTGCCGTTTGAAATTTTATTATATGTAAAGTCTGTTGTTGTGCATGGTTTTTCATGCAATTCTGTTAATAACTGACTTATTTTATCTTTTTCTAATTCTTTTAAATTGCTAGGATATTTAAATGAATGTTTTACAAGAAAGCTTCTATTGTTATAAGTCCATTTAATCAATGATACATAATCTTTTAAAGTTGAATTAAAAATTTCTATTTTTTTATCGAACTTTACTTTTTTTGTATGTAAATAATCAAGTAAACTCTTATTGGTAAAAGCAATTCTCATTTATAATAATTAGCTATTCTTACATGCAGCACAAGCAAGACAGGAAAAAAAGCAACAAACGCTACCAATTGCAGTTATACCAATCGATGTTAACACTTTTCCTGCATCCAGAATAGCTTCATTACATCCACTTTTAGTAGGGTCACTACAAATTCCCCACATTATTCCTCCAACAGTTACTAAAAGAAGTCCAGCTCCACAACATGTTGGTGTGATTATTGCACCTATCCCTGCTCCAGCAGCTCCACAAATTTCTGCACGCTCTCCATGTGCTGAAGGTGGTATTACTACAACTTCATGATCACCAAATTGAGCTGTAGAATCAGGATAATATGGTTTAGTTATTTGTTGAAGATCTGTACTAGGTATTGCTGAAGACATTATAAACCTCATTATTGTTATAAATTAATAATAAAAAAGTGAATTGTTATAAATAGGCTTTAATAAAATACTATTTAAAAATTTTTTTTAATTTCTATATTACAAGTGCTGTCAGATATTTTTCTGAGAAGTCAATTTTTAATAATGGAATTTTATTAAATATTTTTGTCGGGCTAATTATTTTTAATAGAAATAATCAAGATGTAAATCTTGAATAAAAAAATTCTATTTTTTTATTCAAAACTGCATAATAGTAAAAATTTTTTTATATTAGGGGTTTTATGGCATTAGCATCATGTAGAGAAATCTCATCATTAGTTATGTGGTCATCAGTATCGCAGACTGAAAGGCTTATAAGCATTAATAGTAGGGGAAGATATTCTGAAGTAGAACAAGCAATTTCAAATTTT
>CAYPMA010000132.1:0-3743 GCA_964411685.1 uncultured bacterium | reverse complement strand
ATATTTGTTTCTTTTTAAGTTTTAGTGAGTTTTTTCTTTTAATCAGCAGATATCCTATAAGTATAACAGCTGCTGCAAGCATTCTTATCGCAGTTACAAATAATGGGGTGCTATGTTCTAAAGCTATTTTTCCTAATGAAAAAACGCTTGTCCATGTTCCAAATAAAAAAAGTGATAAAAAAAAGTGCATCATAATATTAAATATTTAATAAATTAATAACAAAATATGTTAATAATTTGATCAATAAATTTCAAGCAATTATAACTAATATTTTAATTTAAATTATTCCTTTTGAAAATGATTTCATATGTTTTAATTACTGTGAAGTAAAAAAAAATATTTTAATATTTAATTAAATATTCATTATTTGGCACTATTCCATCATTTAACCGATTTTGGGTGTAATTATGAAAAAAGTACTTTCCTTATTTATTGTTTTTTTAAATTTGTCAGTTTTTGCCTCTCTTGAAATACCAAGAGATATTTATATGGTAAATATAAAGAATGAAAAGGATTCTTTTGTGATAAATGTCACTAAACCGCAGCAATCATCAATAGCTAATTTAATTATTTCTGATATTAATATAACTCTTCCTGAGATAAATGAAGATACGGGGACATTTTCTATTACAGTTATGCAAGAGCCGAATTCTTACTGTCTTCCAGCAATAGGTGCTCATAAGGGCAGTTTTAGGTTTAATAAGGGTAAGCCTTTTCCAAGTATACCTTATGGGGCTTATAGGTTTGTTCTCAATGGTGCTGACAGGGGGATTCTAGAAGTATCAGATATTGATGCAGTTTTAGCCAGATAGAGTAAAAAAAATATTTTGAATCTATTTGATTTGTATTCAACACTTTAGCATGTTTAGACCTATGAATGTATTGATAATTATTTAAAAATAAAAATAATGCTATTAATTGTGTGTTTTAATGTAAATATGATATAATTGATGTAATTAAAATAAAAATTAATAAGAGGTTAATAATGTCTGGGATTGATGGGGCTCATTTATTGGTTACTGATACAGTACATCCTTATCCAACATTTGATTTTAGTAGAGCTGCAGAAGGACCTGCTGTATTCCAAGAATTACAATCTGAAGGGCCAATTAGTAGTTATAATGATTTAGAATTAGAAGAGAGAGCTTATTTATTTACTGCTGTAGAATGTGGTAATCAAGGTGTAGTTTCTGAAAAGTTAGCAAGAGATTCAAACAGAGTTTATTATGTTCATAGTGATATAAAAAAAGACACCCTTTTACATATTGCAGCTATGAATGCTCATAGAGAAGTATTACAAATATTAATACATTACGGAGCTGTGGTAAATATTATAAATGCTAATGGAGATACTCCCTTGCATTGCGCTGCTTTTGCACGAAGGAATGTTAGATATCTCATAGAAAACGGGGCAATAAACAGTTTAAATGTAAAAAATACTATTGGATTTAGGCCTCTTGATATTTCGATATTATTAGGGGTATATAAGAATGTTAAATTTTTATTGTCAGCTGGAGCTATATGCGATTATGCTGATAAACGAGGAAATACACCTTTGCATTATGCAGCAGAAATCGTAAATAAGGATGAAGAAAGTGAAAAAATAGTAGAATTGCTTTTAAGACACGGATTGAGAGCTACAAAGAAAAATAATCAAGGATTAATTCCTCTTGAAGTTGCAGCAAACAATAATAATATAGGTGCTGCTAAAGCTATGCTAGAGTCGTCTCAGAGAGATGATATAAAAAAATATCTAAAGAAAAAGCATAATTGGGATACTATTGATCATGCTTCAGCATGGGAAGTAATTGAGCATGCAGTAATAAAGCAAATGGTTAAAGACTTAATCCAAGAAAGATAATTGTTAGTTTCAAACTTTTTATAGACAATTTATTTATTGATTTTGTAGTCTCTTCTGTTTTTTAATAGGAGAGACAAAATGCCAGCTAGAGCTTCATTAAATCCATCAACATCTAGGGTGGAAAATGTTAATGTCTTTTTAAAAGACTTATGTTCAAAAAAGAATCTTTCTATCGCTTTTATATCGTTAGGACTTGTTGCAACAGCATTTGGCGGTATAGCCCTATCTGGGTATGGAGCATCATTTATTGCTAATGCATTTGCATATTCTTCTCTTACAGTATTAGTAACTGGTGTGTCATCATCTGCTTCAGGATTTTTATTATTGTATTTTAGCAAGAATAAAAATGAAAAAACAAGAAGTGGGCCTAAAGAAGAAATACCCCATTCTTCTAAATCTGGAGCTATCTCTCCTAAAACTGATCAGCAAGCTATTAGTATAGATAAAGTTTTGGAAGCTTGTACAAGAGGTGATCTACAATTTGTTGAAAAATATATACAATCTGGTGGAGATGTTAATGTACGTGATTGTTTTGGTTATTCACCTTTACATAATGCGATTTTACCTCATAAAGTAGAGTCTTTAAATATAGTTATAATGTTATTAGCTGCAGGTGCAGATCCGAATGCTAAAGAGGAAGTCTCTGGCAGAACTCCTTTACATAAGGCTATACAAGAAGGAAACAATGATGTAATAGAAGAATTATTGAAATCGGATAAATTAGAAATTAATGTTCAAGACTATGATGGAAACACAGCTTTACATCATGCAGCAAATAAAAGCGACCCTGAACTAATATCAATATTATTATTAAAAAATCCTGACCCAACTATTAAAAACAAAGAAGGCGATATTGCAGCACAAATAGCTTTTAAATTATATGTTAAAGAAACTGGTAATTCTGATAAGCGTTTGTCATATATAAGGATTAATTATTATAATGGAACAAATAAAGATGTTTTTTTTAGAGCCTGCGAGGCAGGAATAAAAAGAAATGTTGAAAGATATCTTAAAGCAAACTGCAGTGTAAAAATTTTTAATGAAGAAGGGTTAACTCCTTTACATGTCTCTACAGTTGATGGAAAATCAGTAAAAATAACGACGCTATTATTAAACGCAGGAGCTGATGTAAATGCAATGAGTGATGAAAAAAAAGGTTGTCCTTTAACCCCATTAATGTACGCGTGTTGTTGTCAAAATACAAAAGCAGTAGATATTTTGCTTAGATCAAAAAATTTGCAAATTGATGTTTGTAATAAAGATGGAAATACCGCATTGCATTTTGCTGCCAAACTTGGGTGCGAAATCATTGTTAGAAAATTAGTAGCTGCTGGTGCTCGTTATGATATTAAAAATAAAGATAAAAAAACAGCTAAGCAGCTTGCTATAGATGAAGGCCATGCTAATTTAGCTTCTTTTATGGACAGCTAAAATGCTTAAGATTGTAATCTTTACATTTGGATATTAATTATGGCTGCAAAAATAGTAGATGGATCTTCGTCATCAGTCTTAGAAAAAATTAAATTGTATTCATCTGAATTATTTTCAAAAAAGAACATTTCAATAGCTTTAATATCAATAGGATTTATTGCTACAGCATTTGGCGGTATAGCGCTATCTGGGTATGGAGCATCATTTTTTTGCTAATGCGTTTTCATATTCTTCTTTTACAGTATTAGTAACTGGTATGTCAGCATCTGCTGCAGGGTTTTTATTATTATATTTTAACAAGAATAAAACTGAAAAAACAAGTAATCATAAAGCTATTAGTAAGGACGAGATTATATATGCTTGTTATAAGGGTGATGTACAAGTTGTTAATGATTATATAGAGTCAGGTGGAGATGTGAATGCATGTAACAATAAAGGTAATTCACTTTT
>CAYPMA010000131.1:455-3798 GCA_964411685.1 uncultured bacterium | reverse complement strand
ACCATTTCTGCCATACCTGCAACCGTTTGAGGCTTACACCCGAAGGCAAACTGCTGGTTCCATCTGCAGGTGAGTTGGTTGTAGACGGAAAAACCCTTGGGGAAGTACAACAATGGGTAATTCAAAAATCAAAATCATTTTACCAGAACAGTGAAATATCATTAACTCTGGTTTCCCCACGTTTTTTCCGCGTCCATGTAGTTGGAGAAGTAATTTATCCGGGTACTTATACTGGTCAGGCAATGAATCGAATTTCAGATATGATTGCAGAAGCAGGCGGCCCCACCGAATGGGCATGGCTGAGAAAAATTGAAATCAGACATACCAATGATTCTATCGATTATTTTGACATGTCCGATTTTGAACAGCGCGGCGACATTAAAAGCAATCTCTTCGTAAATGGAGGAGATGTTATCTATGTACCTCCCATGCAACTGGGCAGCGATTTTGTAGAAGTTGAAGGAGAACTGGAAAATGCCGGTACTTATCAAATATTTCCTGATGAAACACTCATGGCTTTCCTGCAGAGAATTCGGGTAATCGAACGGAATATGGATATCACCAAAATTATTGTTATCCGTGTAAATACTGATCCAAAAAAGAAAAAGATTGAAAATAGTTATATACATCCATTTGAAACTTTAAATTTAGAAGATCAAGAATTTAAACTTGTTAATAACGATCGAATTCTTATTCCATCAAAATATGTTTATGTTAAAGGTGCCGTAAGAATGCCTGGCGCATACCCTTATGCACTTAATCTAAGAGCTAAAGACTATGCAGGCATGGCCGGAGGTGACTATCGATCAGGAAATATTAAAAAGGTAAAGGTTTTTCATAGTCGTACCAGAAAATTTGAGAAAGGACCTAATATATTAGTAGAAGCCGGAGATACAGTTGAAATGCCCCAAACATTCGAATTACAATTAAGAGAAATATTAAGCATGGTTTCAACTCTTGCATATGTCTTTGTTGCTGCCAAAACAGTTGGAGCAATATAGACAATAAAAACACTAACTATTAAATGGGATTATGATAAATGAAAGAAAGAATAAAAACTCTGCTTGATTATACTTATTTTACAATCAAATGGAAGAAATTTTTCATTAAAAATATAGCTATTATTACAATTTTCATGATTTGCTTGAGCTTAATGCTTCCAAGATGGTTTACAGCAAAAACAACGATTTTACCTCCAGTAAGTGATTCTGGTCAAATGGGCGTCTCTTCCTTTCTAAATAATATACCTTTAAGTGGCATTGGAATGGGCGTTATCCCCGAATCAGAAGAAAGTACTATTTTTTTGGCAATTCTAAACAGTCGCACAGTTATGGATTCGATCGCAATAAAATTTAATTTACAGAAACGATATCACTGTAAAGACTTGGAAAAAACTGTAAAAATATTAAGGAAAAGAGTAGAAACTAAGATTGATGAAGAAGGAACCATTACACTTAAAATAAAAACTAAAACTCCTTTTTTATTGAGTAAATCAAATGACAATGAAGCACGAGAATTAGCAAAAAATATCGCCAACGAATTTATTATACAACTAGATATAATCAATAGACGATTGAAAACTGAAAGGGGACATAATATTCGTATTTTTTTAGAAAATCGTTATAATCAAACCTTAAATGATCTTTATACTGCTGAAAATAATTACAAAAACTATCAAGAAAAATATGGTACTATCTCATTGCCCGAACAAACCACAGCTACTATCAACGCTGCAGCTGATCTTAAAGCTGAGATTATTGCCAAAGAAGTTGAAATGGATATTCTAAATAAAACGGTCGGCCCAAGTCATAGTGAATATATACGTACAAAAAGAGAATTAGCTGGTCTTCAAAAAAAATATTCGGATTTTATTTCAGGAGAAAATGGTACAAATAAAAAAAGTACTTCAGCAAAAGATGTTTTTTTACCTTTAACCAATATACCAAATTTAGGTGTTGAATATGCTCGATTATACAGAGATATGGTTCTTCAGGAAAAATTACTAGAATTTTTATTGCCTGAGTATGAACAAGCAAAAATCAAAGAAGCAAAAAATACACCTACTGTACAAGTTCTCGATGAAGCAGTTCGTCCTATTAAAAAGAGTAGCCCTAAAAGATTATTACTGGTCATTTCAGCAGGATTATTAAGTTTCGTATGTTGTTTTTTTTATATTGTGGGACTTGAAAATTTACAGGAAATGAAAAATAAAAACACTTCAAATTACCAAAAAATCCAAAAAATATATGCATTAATAAAAAAGAATAAAAACAATTGAAACTTCCAATTTGCAAATTTGACCAGTAATATTTAATAATTATACCATGCTTCCCAAACAATCAGTTCTCCAAGCATCTATTCTTTTATTAATGACAGCGTTTCTAAGTCGTATATTAGGATTTGTACGCGAGATAATTATTGCAAACTCATTTGGCGCTGATACTTCTTATGATATTTTCTTAGTGGGACTAACTTTCCCAAGATTTATAAGTAACATATTATTATATACAATTGCAGGAGGATTCATTCCAGTTTATATTGAAGAAAAAAATAAAAATGGAAATCAATCCGCATGGAACTTTGCTATCAACTTTTTAAATATTTATGGCTTATTTTTTCTAATCATCACTCTTGCAATTTATATATTTGCCCCTACGATCATTAACTTATATTCACCCGACCTAACTGCAGACCAAATAAAACATGCTTCATCAATATTACGATTAGTTTCTGGAATTATTTTTTGGGGGGGTATTTTTTCTATCTTATCCTGTATATACAATTCGAATAAACACTTTACATTACCCGCAATCGCACCTTTTTGGTTAAACATCATGATCATTGTGAATGTTCTTCTATTTTCCAAAACGATAATGACACAATCTTTGGGGTATGGTTTTCTAACAGGATATATTGCTCAAGCCATTTTTATTATCATTTTTTTAAAAGATAAACAAAACAGATATAAACTATTTTTTCATTTTAATGACAGATTAATTACAAAAGTATCTAAGTTATTACTTTTTGTTGTTATTATCGAAATGATAGGTCAGATGCATACAATAATAGATCGATCTTTTTTCTCTAAACTTCCACCAGGAGGAATATCTGCATTAAATTATGCTGGGATATTATTTCAAATACCTATTTGTATTTTTGGTCTTACAATAGCAACTGCTATCTTCCCTTCAATATCCGAATATATTAATAATAAAAACTGGAGCGCGTTAGCAAATATATTTGTAAAAAGCATAAACTCAATATTAATGATAACTGTACCCATTGTATTTTTCCTCATTTTTCTCTCAACGGATATTATTACGATTTTTTATAATAGGGGTGC
>CAYPMA010000131.1:0-445 GCA_964411685.1 uncultured bacterium | reverse complement strand
AACTTCTGAAGCACTTCGATGTTATGCCATTGGTATTACTGCGTATGTTTGCCATGCAGTGACAATAAAGATATATTATGCATTAAGGTTGAAATCAATTTTATTAACTTCAACTATATTTGCTCTTTTAATAAAAATAATCTTTTCACTTTTTACAATCAACAAATATCATCATCAAGGTTTAGCTATGGGTACCTCAATCGCAGGAATAGTTAATATCGTCATACTGATTGTTTTTCTCAGTATTAAAATAAAATTTTTAAATATTCAAAATATCTTTAAAATGTTACTAAAAATTTCCTTGCTATCAGTATTAAGTTTATCTTTAACAAATATCATACAAAATTACCTCTTGAATATATGTTTAATAAATAGATTTTTAATAAATATTTTTATCTTCTTCTTAAGTTATATTTTATTTTTAATAATTTTTAAAATATATAAT
>CAYPMA010000130.1:0-3815 GCA_964411685.1 uncultured bacterium | reverse complement strand
GCATGAGGCTGCGTGATGTCGCCAATATTACTGTCCCAGAATCAAGACAATTATTAATATCACCTTTTGACCCAAGTAATGCAAATGTTATTGCTAAAGCAATCGAAAATGCGAATTTGAATTTACAACCTGTTGTTGAGGGAAATGTTATTAGAATTATTATTCCTCCAATGAGTGAAGAAATAAGAAAAAATATTGTTAAGGAATGTAAAAAATTAGGCGAAGCAATTAAAGTTGATATTAGAAATACTAGACGAAAATTTAATGATTCTATAAAGAATCAAAAAAATGCCGGCGATATTACAGAAGATGTATTAAGACGGGAAGAAAAACTTATTCAGGAACTAACTGATAAGTATTGTAAAGAAGTTGATGATGTTTGTTCTGCAAAAGAAAAAGAAATCCTTGAGATTTAAGCTTGTAGAAAAATTTAACTTCATAATAACATATATGACAAGATTATAGGGCCCCATCGTCTAGCCTGGCCTAGGACATCAGGTTTTCATCCTGGTAACAGGGGTTCGAATCCCCTTGGGGTCAAAAACGAGGCTTTAGCTCAGCCGGTAGAGCAACTCCCTTTTAAGGAGTGGGTCGAAGGTTCGAATCCTTCAAGCCTCAACAATAAAGCCTGAAGAATGAAAGTTCTTCAGGCTTTTATTTTTTTACATCTACTAAAAGTCCGGAAACTTTATTCTGCTTTAATAACTTTATTACTATTTTTGCTGTATCTTCAGGAGAGAGCAATGAATCGGGGTCATCATCCTGAAAATTTGTAAGACGCATTTTTGTATTTGTCCTGGAAGGAATGACCACATTTACATTTAAATCTTTTCTTTCTTTTGCAAAGCCTTGTGTGAAATTAACGACAGCAGCTTTTGTTGCTGAATATATCCCATAGTTTTCCTTTCCATCTGAAAAAGAAGAAGAGGCTATATTAATAATGTGGCCATTAGGTTTAATTTTAGCAAGCTTACATGCTAAAACAAGACCTGTAAAGTTTACTGATATAAGTTTTTCAATATCTTTAAATGATAGTTTTTCAATAGGAGATATTTTTAAAAATCCCGCACAGTTAATAAGTCCGTCAATTTCATTATTCTTTTCATAAATATAATTAAATGCCGATTCAATGCTTGCATTATCTGATAGATCAATACAATTCTTTGAGCCTCTTGAAAGAGATATGACATTTGCATTTTCATTATTTAATAATTTTACAATTTCCTGGCCGATGCCTCCCGTTCCTCCAATCACAACAACTGTCTTGTTTTTTAAAGATATGTCGGATGATAAAAATTCTTTTTTATTCTTTTCAATTATTCTTTTTGCTATTTCCATGTCGCTTGAGGAAGTAATTTTAATATTCTCATTATCACTTATAACTATATGCACATCATGACCGCATTTAAGGGTCAGCTGACAGTCATCCGTAGCATTTGTAATACTGTTCTCAAGAGCTTTTTTATGAGCATCCAGTATCAATTGATATGAAAAACTTTGAGGTGTCTGTCCTCTGAAAACACATGTCCTGTCAGGTATATCTGTGATGATATTTTTGTCCTTTGAGTATATTACAGTGTCAGTAGATGCTATACATGTATCAACTGCGCCATATGTGCAGGCTTTTTCAATATTTTTAATAATTGTATCTTTAGTTATTACAATTCTGACTGCGTCATGTAATAACACAACATCACAATTTTCACATGCTAAAAGACCAAGATATGATGATTGTTGTCTTGTCTTTCCGCCCTCAATAAGTTTTATATTTTTATATTCTGAAATATCATCTTTTACTTCTTCTATCCAGTCTTTATGGCACACTAAAATAATTTCATCTATGTAAGAAATGTTTTTAAAAGTATCTAGTGTATATAAAAATATTTTCTTTCCAAATATCTTATGGAACTGTTTGGGAAGATCACTGCCAAAGCGTTTCCCTTCTCCAGCCATTAGAAGAATTGCAGATATCCTTTTATTCTGATACATTATTTATTTCTTGGTTTTTAAGTAACTACTTATACCATATAAAGGAAAAATTGACGAGCCTGAATAGCTCAATTGGCAGAGCAGCGCATTCGTAATGCGAAGGTTGGAGGTTCAAGTCCTCTTTCAGGCATTTTCAAAAAAATTGATAAATATTTTTTTATCTAATATTATTTTTCAATCTATTAAGCATATTATTCTAACTTTAGGAGAAAGAAATGATTTTTCCGTTTTTAATAGCAACTATGGTTATAACACCAGAAGTTGCTCTTATTGATCAAGAGACTAGTGTTAAATTAAATAACCTTAACCCTAACGAGATAATTGAAATAAGGGCTGAAGCTAAAGACGATAATAATATTATTTGGAGTTCTTATGGTTTGTTTAAATCTGATGAAAATGGAACTATTGATCTTTCAATTCACGCTCCTATAGAAGGGACATATTCAGGTGTTGATCCAATGGGTATTTTTTGGTCTATGAAATCTGAAAGAGGTCATTATGATTTTATTTTCTTAACAAGGAAAGACAAGTTATCTATAAAAATAAAAGCTTTAATCGATAAAGAAGAAGTTGCTTCAAAAACGATTGTTCGCCTTATAAAATCTGAAGATATAAAGAATATTACTATTAAAGAAAATGGCTTAAATGGAACATTATTTTTACCTCCATCTGAAAAGCCTTTGCCTGTAATAATTGTTTTAAGTGGTTCGGGTGGTGGAATTATGAAAGAAAAATCCCAGCTATTAGCATCACATGGATTTGCTGTTTTTGCTCTAGGTTATTTTGGTATGGAGGGACTTCCTGAAACTCTTCAAAATATTCCTCTTGAATATTTTGAAAAAGCTTTTCAATGGATTAAATCACAACCTTATCTAGATGGTTCTAATATTGGTATTATGGGTGGATCAAGAGGTGGAGAACTTGCTCTTATTTTAGGATCTTTGTTTCCTGAATCTGTTCAGGCTATTGTATCTGTTGTGCCTAGCAGTGTAATTTATGGTGGAGAAAATCAAGATATAATGCCATTAGGACATGCCTGGTTATATCAAGGAAAGCCATTGGCTCCTTTTGCTCCACAATCTCACATTGATAATCGAACTGAAGGAAAAGATATTTCTAATCCATTTAAATCTTCTCCAAGTTTTTTAGAAGGAATGAAAGAAAAAGAAGCATTTCAAGCTTCTTTTATTCCAGTTGAAAAAATAAAAGCACCCCTTCTTCTGATTTCTGGAGGAGATGATCAAATGTGGCCTTCAGCTACTTATGCTTTTCAAATTGAAGAACAACTTAGAAAATGCAATTCAGATATCTTTTGGCAGCATTTATACTATCCAAAAGCCGGTCATCATATTGCTATGCCATTTGTGCCATGGGTAGAAAATATATGCTATGATCCTATTTATAATTTATGGCGCGATGTTGGTGGATCAAAATCTGAAAATTATCATGCTTGTCAAGATTCTTGGAAAAAACTAATTTCTTTTTTTGATAAATTTTTGAAAATTTAGGCAAAATAATATGAAAAAATTTTTGTTGAAACAGTATGTGTCGATTTTTTTAATGTCATATACTTTCTTGTATTCTGAGAATGATAATAAAACTTTATCAACTGATTTAAAACTTAATCAATTTATCGATTCAGTGAAAGAATTGCATAATAAAGATTTGCTAGATGGAGAGATTTTGATAGTTCAAAATGATAAAGAACTATTGCATCTGATAAGCAAAGATATTTCTTCTATTGAAGATCCTCAATTTATGATTGGTTCAATTTCCAAACAATTTTTTTCAGTTGCATTACTCAAGGCGCTTTATGATTTAAGTTT
>CAYPMA010000129.1:0-3924 GCA_964411685.1 uncultured bacterium | reverse complement strand
GCCTTTTCTACTAATTATAGCGACATTATCTCTTACTATATCTAATTTATCAGCGATGAAATCATTGCTAATTTTATCACCATTTTGATTAATGAAATGCCATCTGATACTAGTAATTGTTCTTTTACCGACTGCTGCCTTACCATCACTAAAGTCAACAGCATAATCATATTGTATATCTGTTATTTTATTTAAATCACTATCAATAAATCCATATTTATTATTTTTGGATACTGTAAAAAAACCTCCTTCGCCTAATAATATTTCATCATAATTAGATTCTATTTCATTTCCGTTACTGTTTAATATATATTGCTTATTATCGCGCCTAGCTGTTGAAAAATTATCGACAAAATTACTTGCTTGATCATAAATCGGTTGAATAGCAACCTTGCCTCTTTGATCAATAAATCCTATTTTGTTATTATTTTCATCGCCCCACCAAGCTAATTTGCAACTAAAAGGTTCTATATATTTATAATTACAGTTTATAACAATATCTCCTGTTCTATTTATGAATCCCCATTTAGAGTCTATTTTTATACCACATAAATCTTCATTGAATATTTGATATTGCTCAATTTTCTTATTATCAATTAAAACTTTATTATCTTCATTTATTATAAAATGATGCTCATTAGGATAATATTTTTTATGCTTGTATATAGCTACATCAGAACAGCCTTCATAAAAATTTGTCGCAGAGTCATACTTCGGTTTTATTGCAACAGAACCGCTTAAATCAAGGAAACCATATTTTCCTGCTATTGTACCATCATGAGTAAATGGCAATAGTTTTCTGTTTCTTAATAAATACTGATATTCACTTTTCATATTTTTATTATATTACAATCAAAATACTTTATAAATATGCTGAATGCTAAATGCATATTTCAAATGTGCATTATAGAATTCGTCAAATATTATAGCATATCATGTATAGAAATCAATCAAAAATTAAATAATACTATTTATCTTGATGAAGTTTATAAATAAGCCGTAAAAATTGAGTGTTTTCCTGCAGCCCCAAAGGCGCATGTGTGCCATGCTTTACAGCATCATCCAGCCGCTTAAGTATTACAATTAATCTTTATTTGCACTTGAATTTAAATCTTTGTTCATAACATATCCTATACAAAAGAATCAGTTTAATACTTTAAAATATAAAAAGATATCATCGGCATCAATTATCAGGCGATCGGATAACTGAAAAATCACCAGTAAGTGTCTTTCCATTTTCTAAAACTGCACTAAAGGTACCTGAAATACGGCTACCTATATCGCCATATTCCATTACAATAATAGTACAAGATGTAGATTCGATTTCAGAAAACCCATATTTTAAACTGGCTGCTACGCCCGTTTTTGTTCCAGGACTATCGCCTAGGAAAATCATAGTAAAATCACAACCTAAATAGTTATTATTATCATCATAAAGTTCAGTATAAATCACAGTTCCGGCTCCATTTTTATAGGCACAAGTATCTGCATCAAAGTATGTATGATTTTCAAGATTATCATAGGATGTATGCAAAGATTCAAGACCATCAAGTGTGTTCGAGAAAACTTTAGACGATTTCACTCCTTCTCCATATTCATTATATGCAGAAACCATATAAAAATATTTCCAACTTATATGTAATCCAGAAGAAATATATTCTGTATTTGGCCCTTCATAAATTATAGTATAAAGTAAGTTCATATCATCATCATAGGCCGATTGATATAGTTTATAACCATCAGCATCATCAGTAGGATTCCAAACTATTCTCAATGACGATGTCGTTGCATCCCCAATAAAATTGATAGTTGGTGCCGAGGGAGGACCGAGCGTTCGCGCTGAAATAGAATCTGAATAATCGCTATAATATATATCTCTTAAAGCGCGGACTTTATAATAATATATTTGTCCACTACCAAGTGAATCATTTATAAACGAATTATCTGGACCGTCATATATCTTAAAAAAAAGTGCTGGAGTACCTATTGCTCTATATAATTCATATGAAGTAGCAGTTGATGAGATATCCCAGGTGATTGTTATTGAAGTTGATGAGATAGTACTTATATTTAGATTTTGTGGTATAGGCGGAGGCTCCGTATTGGTTTTAGTTTTGCCAGATATTGTCGAAGATTTTATACTTTTTCCGTTTTCATTAATAGCCTGTATTTTGTAATAATACAATTTATTCTCTTCAAGATTAGTATCGGTAAATGATAATTGATTGCCAGAATATATTTCATTGATGAAAGTTCCTGTTGCAGATTCTTCCCTAAACAAAGAATAATCATCCGCATTTTTTACGGAATTCCAAGAAATTGTAATTGTATTTAAAGTTGTTGTATTAATTTTAAATCCTGTTGGAGTGGCAGGAGGTTGTTCTGCTAGATTTTGATCTGTAGTTGTATCTTGTGGTGGTACACAACTTAAAAAAAGACAAGTCAATGTAAAAAGGATCAATAAGACTTTTTTCCTTAATTGTTCATCCAATTTTTTTATTTTATCCCATTATTAGTATAAATACAAGTAATTTTGAATTCTATAAATCTAAATATTGACTTGGCCGTTTACGGCCATTATATATATAAAACAAGTTTTATCCAAATGAAATGCTCTATAAAGTTCATGTATATTAGGAGTGTTTTTGTGTATTGAAGTAAAACTGGATATTACCTATTACTTAATATGATTGGAGCTCCATTGGTACGGCGGAATATCTAATTTTGATCTTTTTATACGGTTTTCCAAATTATACCTTCCTAAGATTTTCTTTACTAACAGAAAGAATGAATCTCCGGCTTTTGGAGAAATATAAATCATTTCAACCAAATTTGTTATGTCATCCAATTTAATGCTTATCCCATTATTCCCTTGGCGTTCAATTTTATCCATATTCTTCTTGATTTTAAGCGCTTCTTCAATTGTGACTGCTCTCACTTCATTTTCAAAGAAAAATTCTTTTCTTTTAATCATAAATGAGTTGAGCAATTCTCCATTTTCTCTAAAAGCACTCTCACCATTATCTACGTACCTAACTTCATATATTTCAAAACAATGAGGTAATATAGAACGTAATTTAGCAATAGTTGTTTTTATAGCAATTGCTTTATTATCTTTGCCGTGTACTTTCCACATTGCCATATTTTCGATTTTGTTTGCATGCCAACATGAGATATATGTTTCTTTTCTTTCCCTAATAGAATTATTGTTTCTTTTTCTCGCAATCGCATTCTGCACACTTCTTTTTTCAGAGAATGGTTTTAGATAATTTGCTTCCATTCTTTTTGCATCGTCGATTGGGAAATACCCTTCGAAGTCGTCTCCTAGTTCAGATGCTGATGGAATGTATAAAGATCTATTTTCAAGAAGCCAAATAAAAAACTCAAAAGTATAATAACGCCAAATGGTTGTGTCATTGATAATAGTGTTTAATTTGTCAATAATTTGCCGTCTCCATAATTACAGTTTACAACTTAAAGAATTTAAATAGATACTAATTTGCTTCCTCTTTTAGCCTTTCTAAATCCAATCTGGCTTTTAAATATTTCCTTATATATTTTTTTATAATTTCCCTGTCCTTCTTCTTAAGCTTTTCGGTTTTCTTGAACAAGGCTTTAAGTTCAGAGTCTATAAAGCTTTCAGCAACCTCTTTGCCATAGGCCAGATAATTGAATGGTATTTCAAAGTACTCGATAAGTTTGAAATAGTTGTCGATGGTGGGCTGTACTACATCCCTCTCATAAGCTCCAATCGTATTATGTGAAATCCCTACTTCATCCTGTAATTGCCGGAGGGAAAGCCCTTTTTCTTCCCGGAGTTTCCGCAGATTTTTACCAATTTTCATCTGGAGAATTATACCACATGTATTACATTTTGGTCAATTTTGTTGATAAAAAGTTAGATTGGGATTGACGAAACGGAAT
>CAYPMA010000128.1:0-4022 GCA_964411685.1 uncultured bacterium | reverse complement strand
GAGGAGCGATGATTGCATCCACAAACATACTGAATGCGCCAAGTTTTCTTCATCAGATCGGAACACTTCTTTTTGACGTAACAGCGTTCTTTATTTTGGTAGGTTTCCTTGTAATGATAATTAAAAGAAGGAAAAAAAGGCTGGATCAAGAATACACTATACTTGCATCCCTATGCATGGTCACTTTGCTGATGGCTGTGATTCTTCCCCATTTTGCTGTTGATCTACAAATGAACAAATTATATCACATTGCACTTCTATTTATTTCACCTCTTTTTGTTATAGGTGGATTAACAATTTTTAGAAATGTGTTAAGGATCTTCCCTCTCAAAGAAAAAAAGAAAGATTTTTGCGCTTTATTTTTAATAACTACTCTCGTAGTCACATTTTTTCTATTCCAAAATGGATTTGTCTACGAAGTAATGGATGACCCGATTCCCACTTCAATAGGTCTTAGTAAATATAGAATGGATGAATTCACTCAAATTCAGTTGTCAATTGTTGATGAAAGCAATGTTTTCGGTGCGCTCTGGCTAAAGGAATATTTAGGTGTGAATAGTGCACAAATATATTCTGATGTCGCTTCAAAGTACTCATTGTTAAACAGTTACACGATAAATGTTAACAATGATATAATGCCAATATCCAACATCACCATGTTTGAACCTAAATCATATGTATTTCTAAGTCGATATAATACCTTGAGTGGATTTCTTACCTATGACCTCCGCTTTCCAAATATAATACTGTATAACATGAGTGATTTTTTGATGTTTGACAATACGACAATTTTGAATAATATAATTTATTCAAATGGTGCGTGTGAAGTCCTTTATTTTGATTCTTCTTATATATCGTTGTATAAATAGTACTACACCTGTTCAGTCTGATAAGAGGTAAATAACATTTTTTTATCGATATTCTAATGTTCGAACCATTAAGAAAAAATTCTGATAGTCTTTAATGAGATTCTTTGAAATACTATTCCTTAGTAATCAATTTATTTGTAAAAAAATTCAAATTTAAAGTCATTTTAAAACGTCGACATTTGTTAGCTTTGGGCTCACTATTCTTATATTCCTGCATTTGGGAGAAAATAGATATCGAAAAATGGTGAACTTGTATGATTATTGGTATTTTTCACCCTCATATAAACGGGTGTGGTGGGTCAGAATGGGTTGCCCTAAAAATCATCCAAACTTTAAAGGAACATGGGCATCAACTTATACTATTAACAGATTCAAAACTAAATTCAACAAAATTCGCTAATATCTTTAATGAAAAAATAAATGTAGATAAACAGATAATATTTCCTCTTAGATTCTTTCCCCCCCAAGATTTTCATAACATTTACACAGATGCTATCCGATCTAAATTGCTGAAATCCAAATGTGAAATATTAATAGATACCTATTCGAATTCCCTACTGCCTGGAATGGATGTTGCATATATCCATTATCCAATTATGGAGTCGCTTAACGAATTTCCAGGCTTAAGAAATAAGATTTTTTATTATCCACATAAAACCTTTTTGAGCTATTCCCATAAAAACAATACTGAAAAATTAATTTTCGCCAATAGCAAGTTTACCGCCGAAGCTATCAAAAATTCACTCAATCTTACTTCGCATGTTTTATATCCCCCTGTTATCTTAAATCAAAGTAGAAAAGAGTTTAATCCGAAAAGAGAAGACACCGTCCTCACAATCAGTCGAATTGCATTCGACAAGAATCTTGAGATAATTCCACATGTAGCCAAATATAGTAAAAAAGGGACATCGTTTATCATTACAGGTTTATACGACCATGCTAAACCCTTTAAATCACTTCAGGTTTTGATAAAGAATTTAGGAGTAGCTGATAAAGTAAAGATAATACCTAATATCTCAAGAACTCGTTTGAATGATCTCTTATTTAATTGTAAGGTATATTTTCACACTAAAATCAACGAACACTTTGGCATTTCAATAATTGAAGCTATGTCTTCTGGTTGTATTCCAATTGTGCATAATTCAGGTGGACCGAAAGAGTTTGTTTCAAGCAATCTTAGGTACGAAACAATTGAAGAAGCTGCAATGAAGATAGATGCTGCTATTGAAAATTGGTCAGTCACCAAAGCTTACAGACTATCACAAACCACACAAAAATTTAGTGAGAGTAATTTCTGCAAACGATTTACAGAAATCTTCAACAAACACTGTACATAATAATTATTTGTTAGGTGAACTTATTATGATTCTTGGTATTTTTCACCCGCATCTAAATGGATGTGGTGGGTCAGTATGGGTTGCCCTAAAAATCATCCAAACTTTAAAGGAACATGGGCATCAACTTATACTATTAACAGATTCAAAACTAAATTCAACAAAATTCGCTAATATCTTTAATGAAAAAATAAATGTAGATAAACAGATAATATTTCCTCTTAGATTCTTTCCCCCCCAAGATTTTCATAACATTTACACAGATGCTATCCGATCTAAATTGCTGAAATCCAAATGTGAAATATTAATAGATACCTATTCGAATTCCCTACTGCCTGGAATGGATGTTGCATATATCCATTATCCAATTATGGAGTCGCTTAACGAATTTCCAGGCTTAAGAAATAAGATTTTTTATTATCCACATAAAACCTTTTTGAGCTATTCCCATAAAAACAATACTGAAAAATTAATTTTCGCCAATAGCAAGTTTACCGCCGAAGCTATCAAAAATTCACTCAATCTTACTTCGCATGTTTTATATCCCCCTGTTATCTTAAATCAAAGTAGAAAAGAGTTTAATCCGAAAAGAGAAGACACCGTCCTCACAATCAGTCGAATTGCATTCGACAAGAATCTTGAGATAATTCCACATGTAGCCAAATATAGTAAAAAAGGGACATCGTTTATCATTACAGGTTTATACGACCATGCTAAACCCTTTAAATCACTTCAGGTTTTGATAAAGAATTTAGGAGTAGCTGATAAAGTAAAGATAATACCTAATATCTCAAGAACTCGTTTGAATGATCTCTTATTTAATTGTAAGGTATATTTTCACACTAAAATCAACGAACACTTTGGCATTTCAATAATTGAAGCTATGTCTTCTGGTTGTATTCCAATTGTGCATAATTCAGGTGGACCGAAAGAGTTTGTTTCAAGCAATCTTAGGTACGAAACAATTGAAGAAGCTGCAATGAAGATAGATGCTGCTATTGAAAATTGGTCAGTCACCAAAGCTTACAGACTATCACAAACCACACAAAAATTTAGTGAGAGTAATTTCTGCAAACGATTTACAGAAATCTTCAACAAACACTGTACATAATAATTATTTGTTAGGTGTATTTTTAATTAATTCTTCATTTTTTATCAGTTTGTAGTGTAACGTCTTAAGTATATTTTAAGAGATTGACCTAAAATGGCAGGATTGAAATGTAATAATTCGTTTCCCTCTGTATCAATCATTGTTCCAACTTTGAATAGAAAGATTCTTCTAAATAATTGTCTTAACTCTTTGTTTAAAATGGATTACCCAAATTCTAATTTCGAAATTATTGTTATTGATGGAGATTCGATAGATGGAACTAAGGAAATGATCAAGAAAAAGTTTCCACACGTCAGATTTATTTTGGAAAAAAGAAAAGGTCGATCAATCGCCAGAAATACTGGCTGGAAAAATGCTAAAGGTCAAATAGTGGCATATACTGATGATGATTGTACAGTCGATGTTACTTGGATAAGAATACTTGTTTCCGGATTTGATTCAAAAGAAATTGGTGCTGTCGGAGGACCTTTGCTTATTTTAGATCAACCAAAATCGATTCAGGAAAGATTTAAAGGGACATCAGTAGGGAATTTTTATTTGGGAAACGAAAGAATTGTATCCAAAGAGCTGGTTACAGCCAATCTTGCTGTTCGACGCGAGGTTTTTGAGAATAATAGATTCGATGAATCTTTGCTTTATGATCTCGAAGATATTGACTTTTGTCAAAGCCTTATAGAGAAAGGGTATAAATGCATATATTTTCCTCAA
>CAYPMA010000127.1:0-4069 GCA_964411685.1 uncultured bacterium | reverse complement strand
TGTAAAACCATAGTGTAATTGCAAATACTTCAAAAGATGTAAAATCATATAATATCATTAACCCCTTTGATCATGATATAGCCATGAAATAAAATGAGCAAATAAAAATTCAATTTAAATAATTGAAAATATTTTCCATATTCATGCTTCTTGATCCTTTTACTAAAACTACATCCCCTGAAGATATTATTGTTTTTAAGAAATTGGCCAATTCGACATGTGATGCAAAATAATAAACTTTTTCATTATCGTTTAAACTTATTATGGTTTTTTTCATTTCTGATCCCATACATAATAAAAAATCAAATGTATTTAATGCGTATTCTGTTATTTCTTTATGACTGGTCTCAGAAAATATCCCTAATTCTTTCATATCGCCTAAAACAGCAATTTTTTTTGCATTTTTTATAGGTTTAGGAAGATTTAAAAAAGCCATTTTCATAGATTCCGGATTTGCATTGTAAGCATCATTAATAAAAAGTATTTCGTTTTTTACAAATTTTTCAAATCTCATATTAGATGCTTTCAACATTGAAGCTCTTTTTATTATTTCCTTTTCTGTAATATCTAAATATTTTGCACAAATTACAGCAGCCAAAAAATTTTCCTGCAGATGCATTTCATAAAAAGGCAATGTCATAGGTACTGATTCATCATTGTTTATAATTTCAGCATTATTAGCATTTGAAGTAATGGTATAATCAGAATAGAGATCATTATATGCATAGCTAACTACAGGAAGGGTTATGTCCCCTATAAAGTCATTTGCACTTTGATGAACTATTGCAAATTTTACATTTTTGCTTGTTAAAAGATCCAGTTTTTCTTTAGCTATCCCTTTTATCCCATCTGGAAAATTTTCTGAATGACTAAGAGCAATTTTTGTTACTATACATATATCCGGATTGGCTATTTCAACAAGCTTTTTTATTTGTCCTTTTTTACTCATTGCCATTTCAAGTATTAGAAAATCACAGTTATCATCAGCATTCAATAAGCTTATAGGCATCGTAATTTTTGAATTATAGCTTGCAAAGCTCTTCACAACTTTGTATTTTTCTTCCAAAAGCGTGAATAAAAAATCTTTTGTAGTCGTTTTACCAACAGATCCGGTTATAGCTATGATTTTAAACTTTCTCTCTTTTGCCTTATTATGTGCCAATTTATGAATGCAGGCCAAAACATCATCTGCATAAAAAAGTTTTATCCCAAAATCACTGCCTTTGTATTCTTTGGATACTACAGCTGCAAATGCCTTGTTTTTTGCTGCCAGTTCTATGAAATCATGCCCATCTGCCTTATCACCCTTTAAGGCAAAAAAAAGGTCGTTTTCCTCTATTTTCCTGCTATCAAAATGATATTTTTTTATTATATGTTTATGCTTCTCTATTTCTTTCATTGATTTTTGAATATTTAATTTATTGACATATTACCATTTAATAAAAGAATTTCTAGTTATTTTTAAAAAATCATGAAAAATTTTTATTAGCACTTTCTGTCAATTACAAAAAGACAATGATTTTTAACTAATGGATTAACATACAATGCATTACAAACACCTGTTAATCAATTGTTTATATACCGAGAACTCCTCTACAACAACCTCTTGATTACCAAAGACTTAAAACTTAATTTAAAACAATTATTTTATCGCAAACTATTGAAAATTAACTAAAAATGTGTTAGAATTGTAATAATAGATAATTAAACAAAGGGTGTTAATTAATAACATGTCTTATAGATCAAGAAGCGTATCAGATCCTCCGATGCCGAGACCTTCTGCTGAAAGCCCAAGAAGCGGGTCTTTAGGCTCCCGTCCCGTCACACCTATATCAAAAGACCGTGTAAATACATCCCTGACAGCTGAAAGAGTAGGCTCTGTTGCAGTTGACGTTTTAGCAAAAGAATCAAGGTCCGTAAACGTAGACCTTTCTGCCCGCAATATAAAACCTGGAAATATTCAACTTCTTGTTCATGGTAAAACCCTATATTATTCTGCTACAAGAAAAGGTCAAAACGTTCCTTTAGAATATGAAAAGGAATTTTTAGAATTAAACATTGCTTTATTAGAAGCTGTTTTCTCAAAAGAAGATATAAATGATAGAGGCTTAGTTCCTACATATATCAGCTATGAAGATGGCGAGATTCACTTTAGAGATAAAGATGGAAACTATGGTGAAGTAACCTACTCAAAAGAATCTAATTCTATTTTTGGAAAATTAACAGACAATTCTCTAACTAGAACTGCAAAGTCATTTTTACCCGGAACTCCCTGCGTAGCTATAGCAGATAAAGCTAAAGCGATGGCTATACATAACAAATTAAAAGGCATTGCCGCTATGTTCGAACAGTATATGACAGGAACAAGAAGGGCAAGTAAACCTGCTACAACTTCTTCAGATGATGATCAGAATACACAAACTCCATTACCATCCTCAGCAACAATACCTCCTCAAGGAAGTACTGGCCAACAACCTCCTTCTAGAAGAGAAAAAGAGTTGACTAGAGAAGAAATGCTAGGTCAATTAAGACCTCCTGCAAACCCAGACGCTCCATGTCAAATGATAGAAGACTCTGTTATCACAGCATATTTTGATTATTTAAAATCACATCCTCATGTAAAAGACGCTGAAGCTAAAGAAGGAAACATACCAAATTTTGTTAACCTAGGTGTTATTTCAAGGAATAATTTCAATATTGATCATATTTTTGATGAAGTAAACAAAGATGGCAGCGCAAACTATGCAGCCTTTTCATTACTTGACGGTGCTCACTTCACTGCAGTATTCATAGATAAAGGAAAAGATAAAAGAAAACAGCAAATACGTTTCTTTGACCCATTAGGTGTTGCATATGATAGAAGACCATTCATTAAAGATGCATTAGAAAGATTATATGTTAAATTATTCCCTGAATCAGGAATAATACCAGATAATAACATAATTAATATACATCCTCAAATCTTACAAAGAGGAGTGGTAGATTGTGGGATATATTGTATGGATTATATTGAAAGAGAATTAACAGCTAGATTAATCGATGAAGATATATTAGCTGACGTGCCAATAAGCAAGATTTATCAACAAGAAGACATTATCTCAATCTTACCACCTGAAGATCAAGTACCAGCATATGATCATTTCATAAGAGGATTAAGAAATGAACTAGCTAATAAACTTGATGATTATTGGAAAGAAGGTGACATTCATAGAGCACATAATGGTGCTATAGAAGAAACTCCTGCTCTTCCATCAGAAATGACTAGTATCTAAATATTTTTCTAATAATAAATTTTCAAACTTTTCTTAACTGATTGATTTCATTTTCCATTTTTAGCATAATGGCCATCTAAACAAAGGATTATGGTGGCATCGCCAAGTGGTAAGGCAGGAGCCTGCAAAGCTCCCATTCCCCAGTTCGAATCTGGGTGCCACCTTTTAATACTATGTTATATTTGATATCAACCCCTATCGGCAATTTAGGAGACATCACATTTAGAGCTATAAGCACACTAAAATCGTGTGATTATATTTTATGTGAGGACACTAGAAAAAGCAGGATTCTTCTAGATCATTATGATATCAAAAAAAAACTAGTATCTTTTCATAAGTTCAAAGAAAAAACCGAAGAAGATAATATCATTCAGGATCTAATTGAAGGTAAAGATATAGCCCTTATATCTGATGCCGGAACACCTGTCATATCTGATCCAGGTGAATATTTAATAAAAAGATGTATTAAAGAAAAAATTAAATATACACATATCCCTGGGCCATGTTCTTTAATATCTGCATATGTTGTAAGCGGAATAAATGCTGAGAAATTTCAGTTTATTGGATTTCTTCCAAAGAAAGGCTCAGAAAAAGAAAATTTCTTAAAAGAGGCTATGTATTATCCGGGAGCAACGGTATGTTTTGATACTCCGCACAGAATAATTGACACCCTAAAAGTTATTAATAAACTGGACGGGAAAAGGAATATATTTATAGCCCGTGAAATAACAAAGATATTTGAATATTTTTTATCATGAAATGCTGAAGACTTAATTGAGCATTTTAATAAAAAAGAG
>CAYPMA010000126.1:0-4099 GCA_964411685.1 uncultured bacterium | reverse complement strand
TATTGCCATTTTGGGAGTTCCTGAAGACAGGAATTCATTAAATAAGGGCTCATCGTGATATACCTCTCTATACTCAACTTCTGCAATAATGTATTTAACTCTTTTTAGAAGAGAACCTAGTCCTTTAAGTACCGGTAATGTAGCACCCTGCACATCCATACAAATCAAATCAATCTCTTCAAGATTATGCGAATAACACCATTCATCCAATCTTATTGACGAAACAAGTACTTCCCTCTGATTATCGTACATATGCTTCATATTGTCCCAATTCTTGTTGTTCATTGTATTTAGAGTATCTAAATTAAATAGATATATAGAGGAATCTGCCGTCCAGTATGATTGATAAAAAGATATGGTACCGGTAACATCTGTAACAGCTTTTTCAATCAGTTGGACTTGAGGAAAATATGAAAACAATTTTTGTATTTTTAGAATGGATCTAGAATCACATTCAAAAGCATAAACTGGACAGCGATAATATTGATATAATTTAACACTATCATAGCCAGCATGCGCACCTATTTCAAAAATTAAATTTATTTCTTTTGCATTGATCTTTTTTGTAAATCTATCCTCTAAATATGTGGATTTGTATGTTTCCAATATTTCTAATGGAGATCTGGCAGCAAATATAGAAACACTATAACATACTGCAAATAAGCACGTAATTGTAAAAAATTTAGATATATTCATTAAATTTCCTAAAGTTTGGTTGTGTTGAAAAAATAAAAGGATTATGGCAAAAAAAATTAAGACATTGAAATCATGCCCATAAAATTTTTTTTAACTCTCCTTCAAATATAAAAAATTAGCTTTATATAATATGCATATTATTTTTTTTATGGAATGGAAAGATGCAAAAACAGCCCCCTGCCTTGCCAGGGCATCCAATATTACCTAATAGAAACCAACAGACATTTCATAGACACCTTCCCACAATCGTGTTGATTTAGGTTGGTTGGTATTATACATTCTCTCCCCCCGCATAATCCGTTGGTCCAAGGTTCAAGTCCAGGTTGCCCCATTTTTACAACTCGCTGATTCCCATAGAAAATAGGCGAGAAAACAGATGAGATCGGAAAGGATATTAGGGACGTCTTTTGGTTAAATAGTGCAAAAACGATGCGCTGAAAAAAGTTTTAACCCTTAGAACGGAAACCGGCTAGCCTAGTTGATGAATTTTCTCTTTTTGCATATAGGTGTTGTCTGAACATTACCTGACTTCATGAAAAAGCCTTCTTCTTTGCTCCAAGGAGGTGTATTTAAGGTGTCCAAAATAAATTGAATGAGTTATAATTTACACGTAATATGGATAATTTTATGTGCAAAGTACTGTGTGCTGGGGTTTTTCTTATAGCCTCTATCTTTGCAAGTAATCAAAAGGCAACCCCTGAAGCTATTGGCTACCTTTATAAGTCTATGGGATTATTAGATGAAATTTTCAAAAAACACGATATATCTTACTATTTGTCTGATTCAATGACTGAGAGCCTTTTAATCTGTGGAGGGCTTGCAAAAGAAGATAATTGCATCCAACTTATAATTTCTGATGCTTGCATAGATTCCCTCGTTGAATTAAGAGACGTTTTAGCACAAAATCACTTTTTTTTAAATCCAACTAATTCAACAAACAACCGTTATCAGATTTGGTACACCTATACAAATGCCAAACAAAAACTCAAAAAAGTCAGAATACTGATAACAGCAATAAAATCAGAAATTAGATCTCCTCAGAGAGCAAAATTTGGACCTATTTCTATCAATATTGCTAATTTGAATGAGTTAGATTCACTTGAAAATTTATCTCTAAAAAAAGATTCTAATATTTTAGCTGAGTGGATATGGCCAGAAAATTTATAAAATCAATAAAGCTACTGCTCATATTGCTCTTTAATCCTGTTTATTCTGAGAATATGTCATCCATCCAGGTGGGACATTTATATCATACTATGCAAGTTATTGATCAGATTCTATGTGATAACGAAATCATATACTGGGTAGATGGCGGGGCACTTTTAGGTCTATTGCGTCATAAAGGATTTATTCCCTGGGATGGCGACATAGATTTAGAATTTAAAGAAGAAGATGAAGATAAACTAGTAGCTTTACAAGAGGTTTTTTTGAAAGAAAAGCTCTTTCTTATGCCAATCGATGATGACCATGGTTTATATCGGATATGGAAAACATTCATTGATTTTGATGGCCGACTTAAGTCATTTTTTATTGAGTTATATCTAACGTTTCAAAAGGATAAAAAAATTTATTTGCGGTATACAGAAACAACAGGGGCATATCCTCAAAGTTTTTGGTATCAAGATGAAGTTGATAATATATCAAAAATGACCTTCGGGCCAATTTTAATCAACGTCCCAAAAAACGCAGAAAATTATATTAATCGCTATTATGGCTCTGAAGCTTTTTTTAAAGCAGATAAATTCCCCGATATGAAAGAATTTCTTCCTGCCAACTATATCTGGCCTGAATAACGGTGCATTTCCGTTCCAAAACAACCAATATTATCCAATAGACATTTCTTCATGTACCCCCCCTATAATCAGGTTGATTGGTAGTGGGTAGATAGGTATTCGCCCGCCCGCCCTCATAATCCGCTCTTCGGGGGTTCAAGTCCCTCTTGCCCCATTTTTCTTTATATTAGATTATTATCTTATGAAAATAACTTTAAATTTTGTATCCCACATTAATGTGATCCTGCATCAAAACCAGTTAATATTAATTTAACTTCATCTGCAATCAAATCATATATTCAATAAATTATTTAGGTAAAATGTATTCAGGTGGAGATGCATTTAATAGACCTACTTTCACTCTTTTAATAGCCGTTTCTGTTTCATGGTTATATTCTACATAGGCCACTGTATTCCAATCCTCGCCATACATTCGAGCTATCAATTGACGAGAATTACGAGAAACAGGAATTGAAAAGGGACCAAATGGTAATTCTGGCAGAGGAGATTCCAATTCCTCAGGATTCAAAGCATCCTGAGGAAAGGCTTTTTGCAATCTTTCTAATGCATATATAATTTGACCTTCTTTTTCAGCATAAAGAAATACGTCCATAAAGGGATATTTCCATGGATAATAACCTCCGTCAGGTTTTTTAATAGGAAGACCTGTGGAAAAGAAAATTTTATAAAAATCACCTCTTTCGCGATAATAAAGTTCTAATCCTTCATCTGCAAGTTGTCTTCTAGATTCGGTTAACAAATGTTCATCTCGTTTAAACATTGCTACATCCAAATCATCATCCCATGGAATCATTCCTTTATGTCGCACTGCTCCTAAAAGAGTTCCTGAAGTAGCCCAATAAAAAATCATATTTTGTTTAAAAACTTTATCTACCCTTCTAAATAAATCATAAAATTTACCAACTATTTTAGGATTAGTATGAGGTAGATCGGCCTCAGTACGGGGAATTGTTCTTATTTTATCGTCTAAAATTTGACATGCTGTTTCAAATGAACCTTTGAGAACAATAAAATCATATCCTAATTCTTGAGAAAATAATTCTAGGTTTTCTATATTTCCAAGTAAAAGCATTAAATGACTAGAACCTGCTTCATTTCTATCAATCATTTTTATTCTTTCTTTAGCTTCACTTTCAGCATGTTCAGAAATGAGATTCATACGTCTATATTGTTGAAGTTGATTTGCTGTAAAATCACAGCTCTCTAATCTAATTAGAAGTCTTGCTGACATTTAAATCCCCCCTGTTAATCATTAAAAACACAAAAATTTCTGATTATGATTCTCTCTAGTTTTGGGAAAAAAATGATACCCTTTTAGAAAACAAATATCTATCAAATTCTCAGAACTCTTATATGAATATATAATTACAAAATGTTGCAAAAACGTTGCAGTGAATCTGACATTGCACCAATATTATCCAATATAATCAAATATACTTTTAATCATATCTATCTTAAAATAATACTCATAGCAATTAGTTGATGCTAGACAAGCTAGGAATTCCCCTCCCTCATAATCCGTTGGTCCAAGATTCAACTCTTTGTTTGCTTTTGATCTTCTAACTAAACGCCAGCATCTCTTGAAGAAAAACGATACCCGACGCCCCTTA
>CAYPMA010000125.1:824-4105 GCA_964411685.1 uncultured bacterium | reverse complement strand
AGTCCAGATACAACAAGAAGTATAATTATTGTTGCTGTTAAAGTGTAAATTTTTTTGTATTTCATAAATCTTCTCCATTTTTCATAATAAGAGATAATTTTATTGCTCGACCTTTTGTTTGAATTGCCCATTTTGAATCAAGCATTTCTTTTGAAGCAGTTACAAAATCACCTTTTTTAATGGCAGCCAACATTTTTTTAAATTTCAATACTTTTTCAAGATTCATGTTAAAAATCATTTCAACAATAACTCTTCGTCTAACTTTTCCTAAATTCCTTCTATATTCCAATGGAAGTTTTGAAAACTCATTTATTGCATTTGCTAAGTCTTGCTTAAAAAGCAATTCGCATACTTCAAGTGGCAATCTAGAGCCTTCATAAAAGAAATGCCCATAGCCACCGGTAAGATTACCTAGAGAATCAAGATATAATTCCTGCCTAAATCCTTCATGCTTTTTAATACGAGCTTCAAGAATATCCATTATTTATCCACCAATATATAAGTTAGGTCTACCTATATTTCCACGAAGGCGTTTTATTTTTTTCTTCCACGCATTTAAACTATTTGGATTTTCTTTCACTTTTGGAGTATATCCTGATGGTTTAACCAATAAAAGTTGATACGCTGCTGCATCTGCTTCATCACGATCTTTAGATTTTGGAAATCTTGATAAACTATAAACTAATGTTTTCTGTGAACGCATAAACTTATATTTACCAGTATTTACATAAGGAGCTAATCCTGCAATATGATCTTCTTTTGATTGCTTTTTCTTATGTTTTAATTCAACAATCCTCATGCTACGACCTTCAGGATCATTTATAATTCGTTCATAAAGCCAATATTTTAATACTTTTTGGTAAACATAACTTTCAATTCCAACACATTCACAATCATAATCAAAATATAGCTCCCAAATCTTATCTATTAACTTATCAGGCGCAATTTTATCTTTCCATGATAACATACAAAACATATTTTTATCAGAATCGGCTGCTGTAATATTAATTGCACTTGGATGAGATGTTGGATTTTCAGTATGGCTTGGGTCTACAGTCATAAATCTTCTATATTCATCATAATTACCTAATTCATCGTAATATGAGAAATTAGTAAAAGTTCTATCCCCCATAGGCACAGGATCAAGCTGATAAAATTTAGCATACGTTTCAGGATCGTCTTTTTCAACTTGTCTTAATTCCTCCGTACTATATCTTTCAGGAAATATTGATTCACCTTCTTTAAATGGTAAAACTATTCCTATTGTATTTCCTTCTTTTCTCTGATAAGTCGCCGGAACTTTTATTACTTCAACAGTTGGAGTCATCTCTGCTTTTATACAATCAACATATTGCTTCAAATAATGTGCATATAAATCACCATCATCCCATGTTGTACCAATTATATCAACTGGCGTTGTCATTCGATTATCACAAAGACCAAATGATTCCTTTACAAATCGAATAACTTTTTCTAATTGATCTTTAGTTGTAGCATTTTCAGGGGTGACAATATCATCAAATTTCATATAATCATAATGTCTTGATACAATAGTTGAATCAGCACCAAAAGCTTCTACTGTACCTTCAGCGTGATGAATAGTTCTATTTGGAAGGTAAATTGCTGCCTCAGTCCATTTAGTTTCGGGATTGTCGGCATTTTTTGGACAAAAATCTTTAAACCTATCTCTAAAAAGCTCATTATGCGTAAATGTTTTTCCCCATTTACTAACCATTGCCTTTGAATTTGCAAGGACACCGGAACATTGTAATATTCTTATATTTGGATTTGCAAGTGCAAGTGCCGTATTATGTGTATATGTAAATAATGAAGTTTTAAAAAATCCTCTAGGAATTAATATTAATCGTATCTGCGCCCTTCTTGGTTCACAAATACGAGCGCAAAGAAATTTATGCAGCACACCAAAATCTTTAAAACCAAGATATTCAGTTGCTAGTGTATATAACCATGCTGGTGTTATTGGATATGTTTTTTCAGTCATTTGTACCTATTCAGTATTTGGCTCCCATGCGTCTCTTTCTTTTTCTTTAAACCTATCACAATTAGGCTGAAATCTATTAACCATTAAGCCATTATACATACAATAAAGCATCCTACTTTTAGGATTAGGAGATTGATTTACTGCTTTAACGCATCCACCGCAAGTCTGATTATGTAATTGATTCTTCAACTCGGCTTCTTGCTTTGCTTTCCTTTTTATATTATCATTAACCTCTTTTTGCGTTGGCCATGAAGAAAAAACCTCTTCATTTGTTACTGGATCAATCGTTACATCTTCTTCTTGTGGCTTTAAATCAATAATTACATCTTCATCTTCAGGCTCAGGCCATGAATGAAAATTAGTCACTATATTCGGTAAAGATTCTAAAATATCAGATATACTTGACATTTACCCTGCTCCCTCCTCTAAAAATAGGTGTTTATCACGTTTATGAATATCACTTGGTGCATTTAATTTTTTATATTCACTCTCAAAATCCTCAAATTCAGCAATTATAGCTTCTTCTTCTACGTTTGCCTTCTCTAAGGCCTGTACTCGGCGCTGCAATTCGTCTACAGAAATTATATCTTCAACGAATTGGGTCTTGTCAATCGCTTCAGCCATAATTGAAAGAGTCTCCAGTGAAATCATATCCTGTTTTGACATTAAATCAGGAAAATTATTCATAAAATAATCAAAGCATTTAAAAAATTCTTCACCAAGCTCTGCTTTTGCTCTATTTTTATTGATATTTCGTGTAAATTTAAGGAATTTTCTCGCTAAAAGTAATTTATCTTGGCGGGTATTAGTGTCTGACTCGAAAAAAGTTAAATATGACTTGCTTATAAAATCATAGTCGTATCCCTTTAATTGAAATTCAATCGGTAAATTAATAAAACTACTTGCCGACTGCTCCTCAAGTTTTACATACCATTCTCTTGTTAATACCTGTGTGTTTTCAGCCATAATATTTATTATGCTGCCCCGATAAAGCCTATATGCAGGGAATATTGACTAAATCGAGGCAGCTTTAAAAGGAGGAACATATAAGGAGATAGGCCGACCACACCCTTATATGAGGAAGGATAGCACTTTTAGCTTGACAAATCAAGATTTTTATGATATAGTATGGCTAATTTTAACCTAAAAAAAGGAGGAAAATTATGACTACAATAAAAATAATATGCTCGTGCGGTGCTTGCGGTGCTGTACTGGAAATGGAGGGAAGTCTTATTCATTGTGGAATGGAAGCAGAGAGGTTTTTCAAGGAGCATGAGAA
>CAYPMA010000125.1:0-814 GCA_964411685.1 uncultured bacterium | reverse complement strand
TGGCAAAAGGTCAAGGTTATGTCCCATCTGAATGTTTATTGGGAGGACAGACTGCGATGGGGCTTGTAAACAGTGGTAAAGATCCTTGTAAAGGATGCGAAGGGCCACGAGAAAAATGCGGCGGTAGGCCAAAATAAATGTTAGCCGATCCTCAAAATGCAGACATTCTTGGTCAATTTAATGTTTTTCGGCATGAAATATTATATTCACGGAAATGTTTAAGATGTGATAGAAAATTTATAACTAATAACAAATTTAATCGTCTTTGTAATCATTGTAATATTAGCATTAAAAGTCATAATATTTTATCTGAGGAACAGGCGTTCGGTTGCAGTTTTTGTGTTGAGAATATATGGAGGTAGGGGAGATGGAATACAAAGAAAAGCTGAGGTATTTTTTTGAGGGATTAGAGATGGAGAATATAGACAGTTTGATGGAAAAATCTCCAATTGAGTTGAAATTCATAGGGTCCGTTATGGCAAGTCGCATAAAAGATATTGAAATGTTAAAATTTTTCAATGGATGTATTGGGGCGGAAGAAAAAAATGCTGTATTTGTTATTTGGAGTACATTTCGTGACGAGGACGATTTACTTCGTATTGAAAAATTTGAAACGATAAAAGAAGCTGAAATCAGAATCAAACAATTATTATTACAATTTAAAAATGAAAATACATTTGATATCAAAAAAGTCATAATTGGAAAAGAAGTAGAAATTAAAGAAATAGTAACAATAGAATTAATAGTATAAATATTTTTATATAGAAAATTTGGCAATTATTTTTGGTGGGAATAGGAGGAATTGAGATGGGTA
>CAYPMA010000124.1:1895-4128 GCA_964411685.1 uncultured bacterium | reverse complement strand
AATAGATTCTACATTAGGAAATAATTCGATTTTAGCAGCTTTTGATGAAATGGAAATAATAAGATTGCTTATTTCTTTAGGCGTTGCCTTTCTCATCATTAGACCGAATTTTTCCAAATTACTATCTATTAAAGGAAAACTACCCTTTATGGGTTCATCAAATTCCATAATTCTATATAAAATATGACCCAAACTTTCACATGGCCAAGTCCATTCTGTTTCACTTACCAACCCAAAATAAATCTTTACTCCTTCGAATACTTTAAAATAGTTACAATGTTCATCATCATTGATTGTATAAGCTACGACACATCCCTTAAATTCACAAACATCTGCATGAGTTTTTATGGGTTTTATAGTTGGTATTGCTGACATATATTTTATTTCCTTTTAGAGATATTAATCTCCTCCCAACAATACATTACTTTCTCTCTCTTCCCACCATTCATCATCATGATCATCAGCATTAGCAAGTAAAAATAATGGCAGTTTTGAATTATTTTTAGATCCTTCGGAACAAACGCTTTTCCCCAAAGAAAAAGCTGATATTATTATAACTAATAAACTTAATTTTAATTTATTCATAATTACTCCTTTTAAAGCCATAAAGTATTTTATTACAAAATAGTAGTAATATACAACAACTATAAAGCTTATAATAAGTTTCTATTATGTAGAATTGTCTAATACTGTGTTTTTCGGCAGTTTATTACCTCATAAAATATTGATTTTGTTTACCATTATCCGAAAACTTTTTTATGTAAAAAAGTAATTTATAATTCTTCTGCAAGATATGGTTCATTGAGCGAAATAGCAAAATCCTTAGCTGTAAGACCATCATGATCTGCAATATTACAATCAATCCCAGCTTTTCGCAAAGCTCTAATTATTTCCTTTCTATTATCATGATAAACACCAATCCACCTGTTCACAGCATAATATAAGGCTGTACGACCATTATTATCTTTGGCGTTAATCAATGCACCATTATCAATGAGTATTCCTAAAAAACCTAAACATCCTTTTTGTACTGTATGCATTAATGGAGTTATTCTTTCATGGTCACATGCATTGATATTAGCACCAGCGTCCAGTAATTCATATAAAATAGCGTATAATTTTGGAGTAATATCTTTATAGTATTCAGCACAAAAAATTAGAAGAGGTGTAAAGCCATTATCATTAAATGCATTTACATCAGCTTTTGCCTTAATCAACTTTTTTACTAAATCTAGATTTCCTTTTTTTACTGCCCACATTAAAGCTGTATTTCCTTTATCATCGGTTACATTAACATTTACTTTGATAATTCTATCGATAATAGGATCTATTTTCCCCATTTCTAAAGCCGCATCCAATGAATTAAAAAAACTATTTCTGTTAGATAAAAAATAATATTCAAAACCATCAGGATCGCCTTCACAAGCAGCGATCATTAACTTGTTAAAATCCCTTTCACCTCTTTCTAACTGTTCGATGATCTCATGTTTTTGAACACCCGCTTCAGTTTCTTCTATAGGTTCTGATAAAAATTTAAGCTTCAAAAGCAGGCTCGGGTCATGGGCATAACTGTTCATAAATATCTCATTCATTGTTAGGCCATTGCAAAAACTCCCGCCTCGTTCTGCAATATAATCACACATTATTTTTAACATTTCAGAATGACTTTTGTAAATTTCAAAAGTAGTCAATACAGATTTACATTCTTCAGGAAGATTATCTCCCCTCCATAGAATTCCCAAACGATTGGATCTTTCAGCAGTTATTACTTTTAAAGAAGGAAATATTGTTGACATATTTTATTTAACCTCATTCAAACGAGTTTAACAAAGCTGACATTAATACTATTAATAAGACAAGCCTTAATTTGTAATTATTCTTTTTAAGAACGCAGACATTTTATTACAAATAATGGAAATATTCAATAAGAAATAATGTTATAGCTATTACTTTTTAATCAGAGAAAAATTAAAAAAATTATTAAATGCCTGAAAGAGGACTTGAACCTCCAACCTTCTCCTCTGCGAACGCTATGCTACTAATAATCAGCGGTTAACCAGAATAATTAACAGCAAAGAAATTAGACACTTAACTAACTAGATTGAATTCTGACATCTGTCTCATACAGTATTTTTCAGCGGTTTATTCCACCATAGTTCCCAAAAAGATTAAAAATTATTATTTACGGCGGTCTTGGTATGTATATCAATTGTCAAAAAGGAAATTATTTTTT
>CAYPMA010000124.1:0-1885 GCA_964411685.1 uncultured bacterium | reverse complement strand
GTATTTCAATTCATTTGCATGAAGATAGTATTTCTGCTATATATTTTATTATTATAATTAAAAATTGTATGTCCTATGCTTATTACTTTAATTGAAAAACCAATAAAAAAATCTAAACTCTCAAATTTAGCAAAAGATCAATTTGGAGATTTAATCAAAGCAGTTGTCGATATTGAACGTGGTATAATTGCTATAGGAGGAGAACTTCATTCTGATGAAGAAGCTTTATTATTAGAAAATGGCTCCAAGCAAACTAATTTATGGGGAATTAATATTTATCCAGATAAAGCAGATGAAGAACTTATCGAATTTGATTCCATGATAAATATAAGGCCCTCTCAAGGAAATCGTTCCAGAGACGTAAATGATCCTAATGCTCGTTTAAAAATTAAAGAAATTATAAAAAAACTAATTGAACTCTCATGAATAATTATAATCATAAATCTTTATCAAATGGCCGTTGGCAAACATTTTCATTAATGGAGCAATTAGGAAATATTGGAAGCGAAATTAACCGTACAATTAAAGCTAAAGACGATAAAGTAAGGTTTAATCAAGCTGTAAATCGTTGTCTTGAATTATTCGATCTTACGCTTAGTGATATTAGATGGAAAAAACAATTTAAAGAGATAGCTCGAGCTAGAGAGATATTTTGTGATTCTATATGGGGAAACTCTGAATACAATACATCTCTAGAGAATTTAAATACTTATTTTTACTATTTTGCTTTAGCTGCAAGGGCTAATAGATAATTTCAGACTTTATTATTAACAAATAATTTGCTATTAAAGTAACTTATTTATCTAAAAAAGTGTTTTTATGGCAATTATTTTACTAATAAAAAAGGAGACCAAATGCCAGGGTTTTTATATAAGCTCGAAGGGTATAAAAGAACAAGCGAGACCATCATAATAGTCCAGCAAGATGATGTTAAAAGAAAAAGTACTATTGTTGGAAAAATTCTTAGAATTAGGCAAGAAGCTTTAGGAAATATCGGAATTGTTTTTGAAGGATTGCCAAGGTACCTTTTTACTAGACACATTATTTCTTGTGATGTTGTAACAGCTGGTCTTACAAAAAGTATTTGTATTTCTTTACCAAGACCTGATTTAGAACAATTAAAACAATTACAGCTAAATGGTTCTCTTCTTAAATTCACTATATTAGTTCGTGAGGATAGAGAAATTACAATAGGCAAAATATTAAGTATTCAAGAAATGTCTCAAGGCATATTCGTTATACTTAAAAATATTTCTTCTGAAGAAGATATATTTGAGTTTTTTCTACATGAAGTTATCGATTGTTCTGTTCTTGAATAAAACAACAACCAATTCGTTTTTTAAAATTGCCTGAAAGAGAAATTGAACCTCCAACCTTCGCATTACGAATGCTATATTGATAATAACCAGAGGTTAAAATAATTGATAATAGTAAAGAAATTAAAAGTAACAAATAGATTGAATACTAATAACTATCTAATAAAATGCTTTTGAGATATTTTTTCTTAAATGGAATGTTGATATTAAAAATACAAATTATTCATCAATAATGGAAATCTGGATTAATTAATAAACCAAATAGAGTGCGTATAAGCTCTATTCCCCTCTTCGATGGATATTTTTCCTTAAGAATCGAAATAACTTTTTCTTCACGTTCATTTTCATCAGCTATTGTTTCTTTAAGATTCAATAATAATTCATCAAACTCCTCTTCGATTTTTTTATCGTCATAAGAAATATGAGACAAAACAATAACAGACAAATCAAGATCTGGAAAATAACTTAAAAAAGTTCTATAAGCGCCAATACTTCCATCATGTAATAGAATCGCGCCTAACTTGCTTTCAACATTTACAATTCCGCATCCATATCCTTCTAAATTTGCA
>CAYPMA010000123.1:0-4165 GCA_964411685.1 uncultured bacterium | reverse complement strand
TTTTTTTCATTACCTATAAATCTTGGTTCATGCAGAGGAATAAACTCTTTTGTATTAAAAGTTTTTTGTATGAAATCAACTATTTTTTGCATATTAAAGTTCTCCCGAGAAGTCAATTTTATTCAAACAATTATTAGTTGCATGCATAAAATCATAAAAATCTTCATTTGTACATCCAAGTTTATCAGGAAAGTATGAACCGTAAAGTTTAATATGATTTTCAGCTGAAAATTTTTTAATTATCTTTTCTATTGCTGTAATATAAATAACAAGTTTAGTATTACCACCTTTAAATACATTTGGATGATAAGGAGTCAAAACTAAATTAACTTTGATATTATTGTTTTGATATAAATCTATTATTTTTTTTAAATACTGAATCGTTGCTTCATCATATGCTTCTCCATATATTTTATATTCACTTCCACCTATCGCTATTTTAGGGTTAATGCTTTTTTGTTGCAATATCCAGTTTTTGTCATATACATGAGATCCGTCTTGTAACGTAACTGCTTCTGTATAGCCTGTCGAATATGCAAATTTATCTTTAGGAAAAATAATATTTTTATTGAAGAGACCATCATTCATTTTTTTATTTTCTGTTTTATTTATTAATGACAAAACACTATAGTAAAAATATTCACCATTAAATAAATTTTTAATCAACTTGCCTAAATATGACACATCTTTTCCAGCTTCTTTATCTTTTAACATTACATTCATTTTATCATAATAATCGTTATACGCACCAAATCTACTGTCCATTCCAAATTTTAATGTCCAAGGGTCTATCCCAATAAATATTTGCTTAGGTAAGTTTATATTGTTTAAAATTAAATATGAAAATATTGAAATATCTTCTATACTGCCACCACTCACTCCGAGATTTAGAATATTTTTACATTGTGATTTTATTTTTCCTGTATTACGGACACCTGATACTTGCATAATATGACTCGAGCCTAATATGACACAATCAAACTTACCTGCTTCTTTTGCTAATGTAGTTTTTACAAGTCTTTCATTCCAACCAGTTTGAACAATTCCATAATCTGAAGCAAAAAGCTGCTTCGAAAATTCAGCACATTGCATATCTGCCAATATTTTTTTTAAATAAATTTCTCCTGGATCAACAATAAAATTTATACCACCAATGACAAACATTAATGTAACAAATATGATAATTGATTTATTTAAATATTTTTTATACATTAAGGAATCCTAAAAGTTAAAATACAAAAATTCACTTTTTTTACTTATCATTAGAATAGACATAATGAATATACTTATCATAAAAAGAGAATTATATAAAGTTGGTTTAAAAGTTTTTAATTTTTGAACAGAATTTTCAAATGCCAGTATTAAGATAAAGCCAACAGTTATCCAAACTATTAAATCATTTCCAGCTGATAAGTTAACAGTATATTCACCAAATTCAACACCATAATTCGTTAAAATTACTAATTTTGAAACCAAGAAGGTCGGCAATACTATATTGTCTAAACTAAACATTCCATCGAGAACTCTAACTGCATCATTCCACTCTTTTGCTCTAAAAAACACCCACGCAATATTGATAAAATTGAACGTGATAAACCAAGCTAACCAAGAGTAAAGTTTAAATCCTAGTTTTTGCCAAGCACGATGAATAACTAAAGCCATCCCATGAAGAAATCCCCAAAATACAAATGTCCATCCAGCTCCGTGCCATAATCCAGCTAGTATAAAGGTTGCCATTAGATTTGTGTAGGTTCTAAATTCTCCAACTCTATTTCCACCTAAAGGAATATAAATATAATCCTTTAAAAAACGAGAAAGTGTTATATGCCATCTTTTCCAAAAATCTTGAATATCCGTAGCTTTATATGGAGAGTTAAAGTTTATAGGCAATGTGATATTAAATAGCAAAGCTATACCAATAGCCATATCTGTATAGCCACTAAAATCAAAGTAGAGCTGAAAAGTATAAGATAACGAAGCAGCCCAAGCTTCTATTAGATTTAAAGTAACTGCTTTATCAAAACCATTTGTTGCCCATACTGCAAATGTATCTGCAATAACCACTTTTTTAAATAAACCAATAGAAAATATAAACAACCCAAGAGCAATATTTTTATAGTTTTTTACGAGATTTGATGTTTTTACAAATTGTGGCATCATCTCTTTATGGTGTACTATCGGACCAGCTATAAGTTGAGGGAAGAAAGTAACAAAGAGTGCATAGTTTAGAAAGTCATATTCACTTGTTTCACCTCTATAGCTATCAACTAGATATGCTATTTGTTGAAATGTAAAGAATGAAATAGCCAAAGGGAGTGCTAAATGTAACAAATCAAAGTTTGTTCCACTAGCCGTATTGATATTTGAGATAAAAAAGTCTGCATATTTAAAATATCCAAGGAGTGCAAGATTTCCAATTATTCCAAAAGTTAGAAGTATTTTTTTATTTACCCTTTCTTTTTGGATATTTTCTTTGATTAAACTACTTCCGACAACATAATTAAATAGCATTGATATAAGTATCAAAGGAAGATAAACGATATTCCACCAACTATAGAAAAACAAACTAGCAAATACTAAAAAACCTTTTGAAGCGATTGTGAGTCTTTTACTGTTGAGATAAAAATAGATAAAAAATGTTATTGGTAAAAAAGCAAAAATAAATTCATAGGAGTTAAATAACAATGTTAAACCTTAGAAATTAAAATCTCATCCAAAATTAAATATTTTAATCCTGAATTTTCAAATACATGTATCGCATCTGCAACATTATTTACAACTGGTAAGCCATGAAGGTTATAGCTTGTATTGAGTAATGAGCCTATTCCAGTAATCTTAGAGAACTTTTCTATTAAATCATAATACCCGCTATTTTGTTCTTTTGTTAATATTTGTGGCCGAATAGTTTCATCATAAGGATGTGTACCTGCTTTAATATCTTTTAAAGACTCTTTTTTAGTATCCATTGCCACTGCCATATATCTTGATTCAAAACCCTTAGGATTCACTAAATATGTTGTTTCATAACTATCAAGAACAGTTGCAGCGAAAGGCATCCAAAAATCTCTACCTTTAATGAGTTCGTTAATATGTTGAATAATAGCTGGATTAGAAGGATTAGCTAAAATACTTCTATTGCCTAAAGCTCTTGAACCAAACTCCATTTTACCAACAACCCTTGCAACAACTTCTCCTTTTGCTAACAATTCGGCTATATTATCATTAATAGCTTCCGTAATTTTATATTTCGTGTCTAACGCATTATTAATGATGTATTCCTGCACTTCTTCTTTTGTATTTTCCGTGCCTAAATATAAATTATTTAATGGCTTGTTCTCAATATTATTTTCGTAATTTGCGAAATAACATGCACCTATACATTGAGACTCATCCGATGAAGAACCGCCAACAAAAATATCGTGAACAAAATCTTGATCACCTAAAGCTTTATTTGCTTTAACATTCATTGCGACTCCGCCACTAAAAACAAAATTGTTAAAACCTATCTCTTTACTTGCTTTTTCAAAAAGTTCAATCAACATTTTTTCCGTATATTTTTGAACACCTCCTGCAATATTATCAAATCTAAAATATTTTAATTTTTCATTTAAAAACTCATATAAATTCGCGGGTCTATTTTTATGGATAATTTTCAAACCATCGAACTCCAATAATTCTTCAAAAACTTCAGCCACTTCGTTTGCATACTTTTCTTTTGCATAAGGAGCTAAGCCCATGACTTTAAACTCATGTTCAAGAGGTTTCATTCTTAAATATAAAGTCACCATTCTATAAAGCCTTGCAATCTCACATTGATTACTTTCTGCAATAAGTTCAAATTTATCATTTTCCACTTTCCAAACTGTTTGATTTCTACCATCACCATAAGCGTCTACAGTAATAGCAATTGTTTTGTCTTTTTTATTTGGATTGGCAAAATAACCATACATTGCATGACAAGTATGATGATCGTAAAATTTTATTTTTCCCTTATCAATATTCATAAATACTGAAATATCGTCAATAATCAGATCTGTAACTTTTTCTTGTAATTCATTAATACCTAAATCATAGAAATCATCAGGTATGTTATAAAAACTTTTTTCCCCGCTAAACTTTTTCTCAAAAATTTGTTTTGCATAATTTTTAGGATAATCTTTCCCAG
>CAYPMA010000122.1:0-4404 GCA_964411685.1 uncultured bacterium | reverse complement strand
TTTGTATATGAAGACTTACGTTTTGTTTTGTGGTCTGGTAAAGCTTTGCTAAATCCGCCTGATTCAACCCCGAATAACGTCTCGCCTATTCGCCTTTAAATAAATACAGCGGGACCAAATTTGAAAAGATTATTTTTAATAAACTTAAAAAAATCTTGAAGTAACTATCATATTATGTTATTTATTTTATAATTATGGCAAAACAATATTATAAATCTGTTTATTTAAACGACAGCATAGATGGGAATTCCAAGGGAAAGCAACTTACGCTCGCTTTCAAAGATACAGAGGAGGATTTATACACAGAAATAAAGGAACTCAGTAGTGAAGAAATAAGACAAATGATCGGCATAAGAAGCTACAAACAATTGAAAAACATTGCAAAGAGAGAGGACCGAACAACAAATCAAGTTATTAAACGACATATTAAGAAGAACATAATTGAATTTCAGAAACTTTCAGCAAAAGACGTAACTTTTGTAGGAAGTAAAAATGTTCCTTTCCAGAGATGGTATCCATATATAGAAGGTTATTCTCCTGACTTTGTTATATGGCTGATAAAAAAATATTCACTTGAAAATATCGCTAATATTTACGATCCTTTTGCTGGAACTGGAACAACCGTTTTTGTTGCTAATTCATTTGGAATTAATACTATTTATTCCGAAATCAATCCACTGCTCCAATTTCTTATTAAAACAAAACTATCTATTTTACAATCAAATCAAATAACCCGCAAAAGGTTGTCTGAAAATTTGAAGGACATTTCTTTTAATATAATTGAGGAACTTAAAAACTGGGAGGAAGATAAGCAATTAAAAGAAAGTTATATAGCATTATTTAATGAAAGTATATATTTTGAAAATAAAGTATATTTGGATGTTCTTCGACTACGTTCATACATAGATTTTATTGAATTGCAAGATAAATTATTAGCCGAAACAATCACAATTGCTGTTTTGGCATCTTTAATTCCGATTTCTTATTTAAAAAAAGCAGGTGATGTGCGTTTTAAGACAAAAGAAGAATTACAAAAAGAAAATATCCAATTAAGAGAGTTCTTGCCTCCTAAGTTGATGGAAATAGCAGATGACATAAATAATATGGATTACTTATTTGATACCAAAGCGGAATTTGTATTTGCCAACTCGAAAAATATTGATCTAGCAAACACACTTACAGTAGATGCAGTTATTACTAGCCCCCCATATTTAAATGGCACAAATTACTTCCGAAATACAAAACTTGAATTATGGTTCCTTAGGTGTATTCAATTTAAAAATGACCTTAGGTATTTTCGTGACCAAACCCTAACATGCGGAATTAACGATGTTAAAAAAGATTGTAATATTTGTTGTCGCGAGGATATAAAAGAAAAAAGTGAGTTATTAAAACATACTCTATCATTACTTGAAAGCAATGCCTATGATAAGCGTATCCCCAAAATGGTTTGGAGCTATTTTGGAGAAATTGATATAATTTTTTCAAAGCTTAAAAAACATCTGGTAAATTCCTCAAAAATTATAATTGATATTGGGGATTCTATTTTTGCAGATATCCATGTACCGACTGATGATATTATAATTGAAATATTAGAGAAAGGGGAATATACTTTTATTGATAAGGTGTTACTTCGAAAACGGAGATCAAGAAATAAAAAAATACTTAGTCAATCACTATTAGTATTTGAATATAAAAAACATGAAGAAAAAGAAACTGACGAAAATATAGTTGTTTTTCAAGGAAATGAAAAGTGGGAACAATTCAAAAACAACTTACCTCATCAGCAATTCCCATATTCAAAAAGGAATTGGGGACAAAATCTACATTCTCTTTGCTCTTATCAAGGAAAGCTAAAACCATCAATTGCATATCATTTGGTAAAAAGTTTTATACCTGAAGGTGGTAGTGTATTAGATCCCTTTTCAGGAGTTGGTACTATTCCTTTTGAAGCAGCATTAAATGGAATCAAATCTTATGGAATAGATATTAGTTTGCCTGCTTATTATATTTCATCTGCTAAAGTTTCAATGCACAAAAAAGAAGATTGCGATAAATACGTTAATATACTTCAAGATTTTATTCAAAATAACAAATGCTCAAAGCAAGAAATACTGGAAGCAAAACAATTCGGATTTAACAAAACCCTTACAGAGTATTATGAAGAACAAACTCTAAAAGAAATAATCCTTGCAAGAAGATTTATTAAGGAGATATATCCTAAAAATCCAAGTGAAATGTTAGTTGTATCTTCTCTTTTACATATTCTTCATGGTAATCGTCCATACGCTCTGAGTAGGCGTTCGCATCCTATTGTACCTTATGCTCCACAAGGTGAATTCCAATATAAAAACCTCATAATGAATCTTAAGGACAAGGTAGAAAGAAACCTAAAAGAAAAATTACCAACTAATTTTGTTCCTGGAAAAATCTATCACCAAGATGCCACAATTATTTGGCCACAAGAAATTAATGACATTGACGCCATCATAACTTCACCACCTTTTTTTGATAGCACACGTTTTTATTTAGCAAACTGGATTAGAATCTGGTTTGCTGGATGGAACGCCATTGATTTTAAGCACCGAATTAATTCTTTTATTGAGGAAAAGCAGAAAAAGAATTTCTTAGTTTATGAAGATATATTTAGACAAGCTCGTGAGCGTTTGAAAAAGGGAGGGATTTTTGTATTACATGTAGGAAAAAGTTTCAAATGTGATATGGCAGAAAAATTAAAAGAAGTCAGTAAAAGATGGTTTCAAACAGCAGATTTATTTGACGAAAGTGTTATTCATTGTGAATCGCATGGCATTCGTGATAAAGGTACTGTCACTTCTCACCAATACCTTATTTTAGTTTAAGAAAATCCCAAAAGACTTTTATTTTCTGGAGACAGACCATCAACGAGGTCATAAACTTGAATTATCTTTCTTATTTCCTTTATCCTTTTTGGTAAATCTGATTTTTCTCGGACTTGCAAGAATCTTTCAACTCCTTTATTAACGTCAATATCTTTGTTTACAATAGGCTCCTTGCTAGAAATCAACTTCAGATTCGCTCCTGTGATTTTTGCTAATTCAATTAGTTCATTATTAGTATAAAATTTGCTTGGCCACTTGTCGTGTTTATTATCATTTGCACTTTTTGAAAGTAACGCAGCATTTTCTCTTTTAAGAGGGTATAAAAATTTTGATGGGAGGATATGGTCAATAGCCCATGTGGTTCGATTGTTTATATCCAAGGGTACTTTTGTTTTGAAACATTTATATTCAAAACGTTCAAATAAATCTTTCAACTCAATATTTTCGTTTTCTTCTGCAAGAAATAGATCAGCTATCCTTCTCCTTACAGAAGACTCGTGCAACTGTTGTTTAGTTCTTTTTGGATTTAGTATAGCATTAATTGCCCCCTTACAACTCCTACACTCCATTTGTCTCTCTAATGGACCCCATTTTGAATGTTTACTAAAAGCAATAAATGGCAATATTCGGCAACAGACATTGCATTGCTTCCAATATGATTCGGGATGTTCTGTAGCTATTCTAAAAAATCCTTCCCAAAATCTATTAGCAGCCATAGAGTCAGAGTCATTATAATCTGAATCCCAGTTTTCAAATGGTAAATCAGACTCTATAGAATGAATAAATCCACAATTTTCACATTTCCAGACACAATTCTCAAAAGCATCTGTTGGAGAAAGCAATTTCTGTCCGATACATACATAATTCATTTTTTTACACTTTATACATTTATACCCTATCCAAGCATCATGATAAGGAATTCCTTCAATTCTTCTTATTCCGGTTGTATTAACAGTTATTCTTCTTGCCATGTTGTTATTCCTAAAACTCTTGTTTCGCTAAACTGCCCGCGAAAAGAGTAAAATATCACTTCAAATCAAGAAAATCAAGGCTTTTAAAAGAATACTCAATACAGAATACAGAATACAGAATACAGGATACAGAAGAAAAGATGTGTCTGTGTCTCGTTGCTTGTGACTCGTGGCTCATTTCGTGATTCGTGGCTCGTGACTCGTGGCTCGGAAATAATCTGCGCAGTTCTGCGTCCTCTGTGTCCTCTGTGTGCTCTGTGGCTAACATTTAAAAATAAAAAAGCCCCAAAGCCGGCCTTTGGCCGGAAATACTAAACTCTAAGCACAAATACCTAATTGTTTAGGATTTAGATATTGTAATTTAGAAATTGTTTCGATGCGGGCGCATTAAAAAAGCCCTGCATCGAAATGCAGGGCGTTGTATCAAGAACAGTTAAGCCTACCCTTCGACCAAGCTCAGGGTTTTCAAACAGCGAAAATGCCTGACATACCGCATTATCGCCTATAAGCGATAAGCGTTCTAGTATATCCCTAGAAAGGAGGTGATCCAGCCGCAGGTTCCCCTACGGCTA
>CAYPMA010000121.1:228-4494 GCA_964411685.1 uncultured bacterium | reverse complement strand
GGTATTAAGTAATCTAATATTTCTTGGACTAATTGTCCTCCTTTCACCAGGTATGCAATTATTAAGCTGTAAAATAAAAATAAAAATGAAATGCGAATAATCAGCTTTCCAATATTGCCTAAGGTTTTTTCAGCTAAAGATGTAAAGCTTAACAAGTCGGGGTATTGAAGCAGCAATTCTGAAAATAATAATGCTGTAGACAGCATAAATACCCATCCGATCAATAATATCGTCAAAGAAGGAAAAAATCCTGAAAGACCTGATAATATTGGAAGGGTTAACATTCCAATACCTATACAGCTTCCTGATATTAGAAGAACTCCTCCTAATACGGATCCTTTTAGCCTTGATCTAAATTTCTCTATGTATTTACGCATAAAAAAAGACACATTATGATATTAATGTGTCTTTTTATAACAAATTATTGATTAGATGTAATGCTTATTCCGCAACATTTTTTATATTTTTTGCCGCTTCCGCAAGGACATAGATCATTTCTTCTGACTTTCTGATCTTGATTGGAGATTGGTTCGATGTTTTTTACTTCTTGTTCTGCCTCTTCCTGTGGCTGAGGAACAAAAGATTTTTGTGTATGCATCTGCATTTTTGAGAGGGTGTTTTCCAATCTTTTTTGTGGAGAAGGGGCCATCTCAAAACGGAACAAGTCTTTTGAAATATCTAACTGAATTTTCTGTGATAACTCATTAAATAACATGAATGCTTCATGTTTGAATTCTAACAATGGGTCTTTTTGCCCCACTGTTCTTAGTCCTACATCAGATCTCAAATGATCAATAGAAAGAAGATGCTCCTGCCATAGTCCGTCAACTTTTCTTAACATTAAGTTTCTTATTACTTCTTTAACAATTGACTGAGCTTTTTCCTCATCAGGTATTTCAGGATGCAAATGCATAATAAGCTGAGTTTGAAAAACAATTTTTTTATCAAAGGCATCTAATATTTTCTCGATTGTTTTTTTCTCGATATCTACAGCTTGCAAATAATCATTATCGAATTCTTCATCTTCAAAGGTTACAGGGAAATATGTCATAAGCCATTCTTTAAATCCTTTTATATTCCATTGCTCAGGAATAGATTTATCAATAAAGAATTCGCTAACTTTTAAAGAGCAGATATTTTCTATAACATCTTTTGCCAATTGAGAAGGATCTTCTGAATGTAATAAATCATTTCTGAAGGAATAAATTTCCTGTCTATGCTTATTCATTACATCATCGTACTCAAGGGTGTGTTTTCTTATTGTATAGTTTCTTTGCTCTATTCTTTTTTGAGCTGTTTCTATTGATTTGTTTAATATTTTTGCAGATATAGGCTCTCCTTCAGGAGGTCTATATCTTTGAAGCATTGATGTAAGCCTTGGGGAGGCAAATAAACGCATTAAAGAATCTTCAAAGGACACGAAAAACTGTGACATTCCGGGATCGCCCAACCTTCCTGAACGGCCTCTTAACTGTCTGTCAATTCTTCTTGATTGATGACGGGTGGTTCCCATTACAAATAATCCACCGCTATTTTTTGCTTCATCAGACAGCTTAATGTCCGTTCCTCTTCCTGCCATATTAGTTGCTAATGTAATGGAGCATTCTTGTCCTGCATTTGCAATAATCTCAGCTTCTTTTTCATGATTTTTAGCGTTTAATACAACGTGATTTAATTTGTTCTGTTTTAATATGCGGGATAATTTCTCAGATATTTCTACAGATTCTGTTCCAATCAATATTGGTTGGCCTTTAGCATTAACTTCTTTTATCTCTTTTAAAATCGCTAGATATTTTTCTCTCTCGGTCATGTAGATTTTATCATCATTATCTTTTCTTTGGCATTCACAATAAGTAGGTATTTCAATTACTTCTAATTTATAAATTTCTTTGAATTCTTGAGCTTCAGTGATAGCAGTTCCCGTCATCCCTGCAAGCTTGTCATACATCCTAAAGTAATTTTGAAGAGTAATGGTTGCATATGTCTGTGTTTCGCCTTGTATTGCCACAGATTCCTTTGCTTCTATTGCCTGATGAAGCCCATCAGAGAATCTTCTTCCCGGCTGAGGCCTTCCTGTGTTTTCATCAATGATAATAATTTTATTATCTTGAATAATGTAATCCACATCTTTTTCTAAAAGCAGGTGGGCTCTAAATAGCTGTCTTAAATTGTGGGCTCTTTCTTTTCTCTTTGCGTCTTCTTCTCTTATTTGAATTTTCTTTTCCATCTTATTTTCTTCTGAGAAAGAAGGATCTTTATCAATTTTTGAATATTCATATCCTAAATCAAGCATTACAAAATCATTTGCAGTGCTTGTAGAGGATGTCAAATCAACCCAAGACTGTATGCCTTTGTCGGTTAATTCATATTCACTTGATTTTTCATCAATTATAATAAATAGAAGAGAAAGCTTTTTTGCTTTTTCGTCCTTATTTTGTTCTGAGTAATAAAAAGTATCGCGATTATCTATTGCAGCTCGAAGATCTGGATTTTCCTTAATTCGTTTTAATATTTTATTTTTTGGCGTTCCCTTGCCTACTAACCATAATTTTTCAAAGGCTTCATCTCTTTTTTTTGTATCTTCTTTTGATAATTTTTCTTTATTTTCCGATTCGTTTAATAAATTTAAAGAGTCTAGGGTTTTCCTTGCCTCAGAAGCTAACTTGTTACACAAGTCTCTTTGCATTCTTACTATTGAAGAAACATAGTTTTTTAATTCATCATACATTTGTCTGCTTACCGGTGTAGGTCCGGAAATAATTAATGGTGTTCTGGCTTCGTCAATTAATATGGAGTCGATCTCATCGATAATTGCAAAATAAGGCTTTCTCTGACATTGTTCTTCTTTGGATGTTGCCATTGAATTGTCTCTAAGATAATCAAATCCAAACTCAGAAGAAGTTCCATAAACGATATCATTTTCATATACCTGTTTTCTTTCATGTGGCGGTATATCATTTGTTAGTGAGGCAACAGTAAGCCCTAATTTTTTATAAATTATACCTATCCATTCACAGTCTCGTTTTGCTAAATAATCGTTTACAGTTACAAGGTGGGTGGCTTTTTGTGTAAGCGCGTTTAAATATAACGGCATTGCAGCTGTTATAGTCTTTCCTTCACCAGTCTGCATTTCAGTTATTGCCCCATAATGCATTGCTATGGCTCCCAATAGCTGAACGTCATAGGGGATCATATCCCATTTTTGATTGTATCCAGATACATGAACCTCTGATCCCATAAGGCGTCTGCATGTATTTTTTACTACAGCATATGCTTCTGGGAGCAGGCTTTCTAAGGACTCGCCGTTTTGTATTTTTTGTTTAAATTCAGATGTTTTATTAAATATTTCATCATCGGATAGCTTCTGATATTCTTCTTCGATCCTGTTTATTTCGGTTACTATTTTAGAATATTTTTTTAATAAACGGCCCTGAGCTGTGCCAAATATTTTTTTTAAAACGTCAAACATGTTGAAAATTCCCAATTTAAATATAAATTATTTTACTACATTTTGTGATTTCTCACAAGTTACCACTCTATATGTAATTGTCTATAATAACAAGTCTCTTGGAGAATAATTCCACAAGAGTAAATTAAAATAATTTTTTACATCAATAAATGTATAAAAATAATTTTAAATAATCATAATTATTAAAAAATATTTTAATTCTTAATCAATTATAAAAACCATAAGGTAGTAATAATTATTTTAATTTTTTGTATTAATTCAATAAAATGTTAGTCTTTTATTTTTAATTAATCAAAATTCATAATATTTATGATAAATGGAATGAAAATTTCTTTAAGACCTATACAGGAAAAGGATTTATCGTCTTTTTTTCATTTAAGAGAAAAAATGAGACTTCGTTTTGAATTTTTTCCTGATGATCTAGGCTCGGAATATAAATTTAAAAAGAAATTCTATGAAACAGGGTTTTGGGAATCATCAAAAGGCATTTCATTAATCATTGATTCTAATGAAAAAATAATAGGGATGCTCTGGTATGATTCTTCTTCATTGGGAGAAGGCTTTGATTTGGGATTTTGTATTTTTAATGAAGAAGATAGAGCCAAAGGATATATGAAAGAATCCCTTTCGTTATTTTCTTCATATCTTTTCGCAATCAAGAAAATAAACAGACTTCAATTATTAATACCGGACTATCATAGGGCCGCAATGGCTGTAGCGCAAAAATGCTGCTACTCTTTTGAAGGAATAGCAAGAAAGTCTGCCTTTTAGAAGGGTAAATATGTAGACCTCTGCAT
>CAYPMA010000121.1:0-218 GCA_964411685.1 uncultured bacterium | reverse complement strand
TCTGTTATAATGATTTACAAAACTATTTGTAGATAAAAATGCAAAAAGAAATAACTATTTACGATCGTATTCAAAAAAAAATTATTAATGAAAAAATTGTAGCAAAAAAGGCTTTATTTTTGCTTTATGGTGAAGGCCTTGTGTCACAAATTTTCTCATTTTTTTTACTGCCTGTTATTGCAAAATTAAAATTTACTTCAAAAATTTACTGGGTTATA
>CAYPMA010000120.1:0-4513 GCA_964411685.1 uncultured bacterium | reverse complement strand
TCAGCTGAATGAATTTCTGACACAGCGCCTTTTAAAAATTCTAATTTTGTATTGTCGTACATTTTAATAATTACCGTATTATCTAATACGTTTTCAACAGTTCCAATTATTCCCATTGCAGTTACTTTATCACCTTTTTTAATTGCACTTCTTCTTTCTTCCATAGCTTTTCTTCTTTTCTTTTCAGGTCTCCATATAAGAAGGTAAAAGAACACAATTGCAACACCTAAAATAAAGAATATCTGCATAAAATTGCTCTGAGAAGGTTGTGATGATTCTTCTGCAAAAACTGATGAAGAAAATAATAAGGCAAGAAACGATAACTTTTTCATAAAATAATTCCTTTTTTCAAAAAATATTTATTTTGTTTAGTTTATTACTACTAGCTTGCCTGAAATATATATCAAAAAGCAAGTCAAAAAGCTTTTTTCAATACTGCAATGTTTTCTATGTGAGCAGTATGAGGAAATTGATCAACCGGATGAACTTTAATAAGATTATAACCCGATAGTAATAATTCCTTTATATTATCTTTTTGAGTAGCTGGATTACAGGATATGTACACTATCATTGAAGGGTTTAAAATCTTAATTTGATGAAGTGCCAGCTCATCCAGGCCTGCTCTTGGCGGGTCAACTATTACAAGGTCTGCCTTTTTATGCGGTAATAATTGGGTTAATATTTTTCCTGTGTCCCCAGCATAAAATTCTAAATTATCTATTTTATTTAATTTAGCATTTTCTTTTGCATCCTCTATTGCTTTTTCGTTAATGTCTATTCCAATAACTTCTTTTGCAATACTGGAAAATATCATTCCTAAGGTTCCCGTCCCGCAATATAAATCATAAACGGTTGTAAATTTTTCATTTTCAACGCAAGATAAAGCAAGCGAATATAATTTTTCTGCCTGCTTAGTATTTGGCTGAAAAAAAGATGCAGGACTAATATTAAATTTTAAAAGTTTTTCATTATTTTTAGTTTTAATGTTTAACTTTTCTATGATCGTTTTTTTACCGTGCAATAATTTTTCATAAAATTTTGTAGGAACTTTTTTTTCAATTACCTGCTTTCTTAAATAAATACTTAAATTATCCGTATCAGTAATGACTTCCTTAACGGTTTCTGAAAAATTTTTTATATCATCTTCAGACAGTTGATATTCTTTATTACCTGAAACAGTTAAGATCACCATTTTTTCATTGGTATTTATAGCTTCTCTTATTGTAAGAGTTCTTAAATGGCCTGTATCATCATATGAGTTATAAGCTAATAAATTTGAATTTTCCCACCATTTTTTTACATTTAATAAAACTGATGAAAACCATTCATTTGCCAAATAGCACTTTTCAACATTAAAAACATATGACTGAGCCCTTACAATCATGAGGCCAAGAAATTTTGTCTTAGCTTTATTTTCAGAAAAAGAAAATTCCATTTTGTTTCTATAACAAAAAGGGTCAGCACACGCAACAATTGGAAAAATTTCAACATTCTGCATGGTTATAAAATCTGAAAAATGATCAAAAATTATTTTTTCTTTTTGCTGAAGCTGTTTGTTATAAGAAAATGCCTGCCATAAGCACCCGCCGCATATTTCAGCATGAGAACATTTTGGCAAAATCCTATCTCCTGACTTCTTTAAAATTTTTATAAGCCTTCCTTTTATTTTGCCTTTTCTTTTTTTCTTAAGATCAGCAAGAACATGATCATTTGGCATAGTATGAGGAATTTCAACCCTTACATCATTTAAATAAGCAAGGCCGTCACCTTTTTTTGAAAAGCCTTCAATAGTAAGTTCTTTTTCCATAAAAAAATATTTTTATATTATTTAGACTATAAGGATAAATTAAATAGATAAAAAAAAGGAGGAAATAATTATCAAAAAAATATTTCCCCCCCTAAAAAATCGTAAAGTAAAAAATTATCTACGCTTTTTTCTTCTTGATGCTTTTTTAGCTTTTTTTACAGGTTTTTTTCTTTTTGCTGTTTTTTTAGCAGGCTTTTTAACTTTTTTAGTTTTTTTAAAAATGCCTTTTTTTTCAGCTGCAACAGATTCTTTTCTAAAAGTTTTTGCATGTTTTGCAAACTTTATAGAACCTGTTCTTACTCTTTGAGCAGCAGCTTTATTTGCTTTTTCAACTTTAGATAAATCTTTCATTAAAGTTTCAAGCATTTTTTTCATTGTTTCCATTGTACTTTTTAATGCCATTTCGAGAACTCCTCTTATGTTGTTTTGACTGTTCGTACATTATTCTGAATAGTAATTTTATAAAATATTATTCAAGTATTTTTTTTATTTTTTTTATTTTAATTAAAATAATAATATTACAAAAATGCTTCGAGAAGGCATTATAAATAAGAAAAACTGCATTATTAAATTAAATAAAAAAAATAAAAAAAATTTCCCAAAAAAAATAAATAACATACTTTTTAACAAAAAATGATCAGACATAAAGAAATTTTCTTGGAAAAGTATACACACATGATGTTACATTTAATAAATGTAATTTTTATAAAAATATGAAATACATTTTTACTTTTTGTCTTTTTTTTACTAAAGCATTTTCAATTTTTGTTGGAAATCCATATTCCCCTGCACTATCACCTGAAGGACTTTTTGTTAAATCAAGTTTTATTAAGACAGGTTTTTTATACGATTATATTTTTAAAGGAAGATATCAGGACAAATTTAAAACTATTGATTCAACGCCTACTAACACAAAACTTTTTACTCAAGCAGCAGTTGTAACAATAAATTTTTTCGAAAAATTGGATATTTATGGAATAATCGGAAACTCACGTCTTCAGTTAGACCAACTATTTTATGCAAACAATAATTTATCGTGGGGAATAGGTTCTAAGGCAATACTTTATCAAAAAGGATTGTTTAATACCGGAATTGATTTGAAATATTTTAGAACAAAACAAAAAGGCGATTATTTTTTAATCGAAAAAGAACTTGCTCTACTTGTTGGAGATTTTTATTTTAACTATGAAGAAATTCAGGGATCATTGTCTGCAAGCTATCGTGGAGAATTTATTTTGCCCTACATAGGTATTACATATTTTTACTCGACACTTGATCCAAATACAAACAAAGGGCTGTTGCAGTTTTCTGATAATCAACTTTTAGATTTTTATACTTCACAGGCTGTTTCCAGAAGAAAATGGGGAATGGTTATAGGAACAACAATTGTTAACTGTAAAAATGCAAATGTTAATATTGAAGCTAGGATGTTTGACCAGAATGGATACAATGTCTTCGGAGAAATTCGTTTTTAGCTTTTTCAAGTTTCTTATTAGCTTTTTCAAGTTCAATTAATTTATATCTTAATAAAGATGCTTCTCTAGCCAGCCTATACATTATAAATCCAGCCTGTACAGATAATTTTCTTTTACAAGTTCTAGGCATAACATTTTCTTTATCAGTGGTAGTAATTTTTTGACTTGCTCTACTTGAATCAATTTCTAAAAATATTATTCTTTGTTTTAAAAACATTATTCCTTGTTTTATAGGACCATGCTTTTGACATAGAATTTTAAGAGTCCTAATTTTAACATTATTTATCAACTTGTTGAAATAATCAGGACAATATAAATCGCTATAAATTTTTGACATGTTTTCTATAATTGCTATCAAAGATTCACAATTAGCAATATTATTTTCAACTGAAAGCTCAACACTAAAAGGATAAGCATCCTTAACTATTCTTATATCGTTTTCAAACATTTCAGATAAAATTTTTATATATTGAGTATAATATAATCCTTTTATCCCATTAAAAGCTTCTTCATTAAGCTCATCACATAGAAATCTTTTTGATATAACATCAATACTTTCAGCCAATTCAAATAAATTTTTCCTATTATCAGAAATAGAATATTCATCTCTAATCGGATATAAATCCTGTAAATTTTCTAACTCAGCTTTTAATTCAGTTTTTTTTGCATAACTATCAGGTACTAACATATCAAAACTAACTGGCATGAATTATCCTATATTATTAATTAGTATTTTTAATTAATAACATTATATCAGAAAATAAAAATTAACATTAACTAAAATAAAAACTTTAAAATGAACATAAAAAAATTAAAAGAACTATTTGAAAAATTTTAGACAAAAAAAAAGAACTGGCAGCGTCCTACTCTTCCATACTCTTGAGTATAGTACCATCGGCGAAGAAGGGCTTGACTTCTGAGTTCGGAATGGAATCAGGTATGTCTCCTTCTCTATTACCACCAGTTCTGTAAATTGATAAGTATCATTAAATTAAGTCGACGCTTAAGTAGCATTGTAATATTCTTTGCGACCTTTTCTTTAACCCATAATTTTACTCATGAAAAAAAGAAAAAGTAATCAAGCCGATGGACGTATTAGGATTGGTTAGCTTAATACATTACTGTACTTACACACCCAACCTATATAACCTGTAATCTTCAGGTCGTCTCATGGGAATACCTAATCTTGAAGGAGGCTTGGCGTTTAGATGCTTTCAACGCTTATCCTTTC
>CAYPMA010000119.1:0-4593 GCA_964411685.1 uncultured bacterium | reverse complement strand
ATCTTTCAACTTCAACAGTAAAATCAACGTGTCCCGGTGTATCAATAATATTAATTTTGCATCCCTTCCAAAAAACTGTAGTCGCTGCTGAGGTAATGGTAATACCTCTTTCTTTTTCCTGTTCCATATAGTCCATTGTAGCTGCACCCTCGTGAACTTCTCCAATACGATGAAGTCTTCCGGAATAGTATAGAATTCTTTCTGTAACAGTTGTCTTTCCGGCATCAATGTGGGCCATTATGCCTATATTTCTTACGTTCTCTAATTTTTCATCAGGGGGGCGTTTTGCCATTTTATAATTTCCTTATATTTTACCATTTATAATGTGCAAAAGCCTTGTTGGCTTCTGCCATGCGATGCATGTCTTCTTTTTTCTTTATTGTTGAGCCTTGATTGCTAAAGCAGTCTGCTAATTCAATAGAAAGGCCTTCCATCATTGAGCGTCCGCTTTTTGATCTTGCACTATTAATTATCCAACGCATTGCTAAAGCTACTCTTCTGTCAGGAGCAATTTCAACTGGTACTTGATATGTAGCGCCGCCAATTCTTCTTGATTTAACTTCTAGTGCCGGTTTTGCATTTTCCAAAGCTTGTTCAAAAGCTTCCTGCGGTTTTTCTGCTTTAACGCGTGATGCTAATTTTTCTAAAGCGCCATATACAATTTTTCTTGCTTTATTCTTTTTTCCGTCAATCATAACCTTATTAATAAACTTTTCAATTAATACACTCTGATAAACTGGATCTTGTATAACCTTACGTTTTTCGGCTCTTCTTCTTCTTGCCATTTTAAAACACCTATTTTTTTCAATTTTATTAAAGGCTTAAATTATTAAGCCTTAATCCTGTTTTTAAATAAAATAAACAGGAAAAAAATAACTTAAGATTTTTTTGCTCCATACTTGGAACGGCTCTGCTTACGATCTTTTACTGCTGCACAGTCTAGAGCCCCGCGAACAATGTGATATCTAACTCCAGGCAAATCTTTTACCCTTCCGCCTCTTACCAAAACAATACTATGTTCTTGTAAGTTATGACCTTCGCCAGGAATATATGCAATAATTTCTTGACTGTTAGACAATCTCACCCAAGCAACTTTTCTCAAAGCAGAGTTTGGTTTTTTTGGAGTTTTTGTTTTTACCTGCAGGCAAACGCCTCGTCTTTGAGAACATTTTGATAAAGCAGGCGATTTTTTTCGCTTTTTTGTCTTTTTTCGACCATGTCGAATAAGTTGGTTAATCGTTGGCATCCCTAATTTCTCCCTAAGTAGGACTTTAAATACTTCTATAGAGGGCTAATATATCTTGAAAAGGGAATTTTTTGCAAAACTTTTTGTAAAAGAATGATTTATGAAAGGCATATTTTGAAAGTATAATTAATTCTTTAAGTTAATTGTTAGTTAATTACAAAAAAAGCAATTAATTTTAAAAATAATTATATAAATATAATTAAGTAAAATTTATAATTACCATTAGGGGGTAGAAGTGCAAGACGAAGCTTACGACGCTAAGTTTGTAGTTTTTTTCGGTTCTTGTTTCTTCTTTTCCCCTATTTTTTAAAAAGAGTTCATAATAATGAGAAAAATAAAATTATATTTTCACATCTTTTTCATCTTTGTTCTACCGGTAACAATATTTTCTAAAACAGGTTCTTATTCTAAAGAAGACATTCCAATAGTAATGGAAAAATTATTTAACTTCCACGTAGAGAATAAAACTCTTAATGAAACAATTATGAAAAGATGGATAAAGATATATATAGACCAGTTTGATCAAGAAAAGATTTATCTTTTGGAAAAGGAAATAAGTCCTTATCTCAATATGAGCTCAGAGCAGGTAAAAAAAGTTATTAATAGAGTAAACAATGGTGATTATTCAGATTTTGAAAGATTAAGCGTAATTTTTAATGGTGCTATTTTAAGAGCAAAGGAATTAAGAAATTCATTATACAGCAAACTCATATATAAAGGATCATATTCTATTAATAGAGTGGATAATGATTCATTTTCATCTAATATGGATAATCTGATTGATAGGCAAACATCCTATTATGAGAGTTTTTTTTATATTAATAATCAAAGATCAAATATTGATTCATTAGAAAAAAAGAAAAAAATTGTTCTTCTGTTAAATAAGAAAATCAATAGGTTTGAGAAAAGGCATTTCTATGATGTGTCAGATAATAATAACCTATTTATATTATTTGTATTAAAAGGCTTTGCGAAAAGTTTGGATTCCCATACAACTTTTTTTAGTAATGATGAAGCTTTAGAAATGAGAAAAAGCTTGGAAAAAGAATTCGTAGGCTTGGGAATAGTATTATCAGAAGGTGTTGATGGTGTAATGATTACAGATATAATTAAAAAAAGTCCTGCTGACAATTCTAATCAGATTAACTTAAATGATGTTATTGTTTCTATCGACAATGAGGATTTGGATGAACTTGCATTTGATGAAGTTTTAGACAAATTGAAAAAGAAGGATAATAAAGAAAGCATTACTTTAACCCTGTTGTCCAATAATATACAAAAAAAAGTAACCCTTAAATGGGATTCTATTACAATCAATGAAGAAAGACTTGCTTATACATATGAGCCATATGCAGATGGAATAATTGCAAAGCTTACTTTGAATTCCTTTTATGATAATTCAAGAGGGATTACAAGCGAGAATGACATTAAAAATGCTATTGATGATATAAGAAAACATGGGGATATTAAAGGTATTATACTCGATTTAAGAGATAATGCAGGTGGATTTTTACATCAGGCGTCAAAAGTTGCCGGTATTTTTATTTCAAATGGGATAGTAGTAGTTTCGAAATATTCAAACCAGACAGTTTACCTTCGATCTGTAGGAAAGAAGCCAATTTATAATGGCCCATTAATAGTGTTAACTTCAAAATTATCTGCTTCAGCTGCGGAAATTGTTGCCCAAGCTTTGCAGGATTATGGTTCAGCGGTAATTGTTGGAGATACTAGGACTTTTGGAAAAGGTTCAATCCAATATCAAACAGTAACGGACGCTTTTTCCAAGTATTTCTTTAAAGTTACAGTCGGAAAATATTTTACGGTGTCAGGTAAGTCTACACAAATTGAAGGAGTTAAGGCTGATATTGTTGTTCCTTCAGTTTATGCATCATATAATTATGGGGAAAAGTATTTAGAGAACCCTCTAAAAGCTGAAAAAATTGATCCTTTATATGATGATCCAATGGATGATTTAGATTCCAAGGCAAAAAAATGGTTTAAGGAAAATTATGCGCCATATTTGCAAAAACCTGTTACATTATGGAAAAAAATGATCCCATTTTTAAAAGAAAATAGTGAGAGAAGACTGGCTAACGATCCTAATTATCAAGCGTTTTTAAAAAATGAAAAAACAAAAGAAAATTATGGTATTAATGATTTTCAGATGCTAGAAGCTGCTAATATCATGAAAGATATGATATTTTTCTCATCTCATATTAATTCTTCAAAATAATCTAATTTTTATTGCACAAAAACATTTTTGTATATTATCTTCAGTTACATCTTTTTGAGGCCAGATAGCTCAGTTGGTAGAGCAAAGGACTGAAAATCCTTGTGTCGCCGGTTCGATTCCGGCTCTGGCCACACTTTTTTATCCAGCTTCTATGTTACTTTTTTGTTCTTCAAAAAAACATAAAAAAATGTAAATATTATTCAGGACTGTATAGATACTAAAAGATGTGAAATGAATATTATACAACAGATCAGAGAAACTATTAGCTCTATTGTTCCTTTAGATAAAAAAGAAGAGGAGCATCTGTATTTTACAAAAGAGTGGATAGATTCAGGAACTCAAATCTTTCGTCTTGTTAAACCTGCAACTCCCGACCCACATTTAGTTTCCTATTTTCTTCTTTTTGATCCTGAAAAGAAAAAAGTTCTTTTGGTAGATCATATAAAAGCTGGCTTATGGTTGCCGGCAGGAGGACATGTAGAGCCAAACGAACATCCTAAAGAGACAGCTAAGAGAGAGATATTGGAGGAACTTAATGTTGAAGCTGAATTTTTATTTGATAATCCTTTCTTTTTGACCATAGCGCAAACAGTTGGACAGACTGCTGGGCACACAGATATTTCTCTTTGGTATCTGATGAAAGGAAACAGTGAAATGGATTATTGTTTTGACAAAGAAGAGTTTAATAGAATTAGGTGGTTTTCTTTGAAAGATGTTCCTTATGAATATTCTGATCCTCATATGCAAAGATGTATTGAGAAATTAAAAGCATTTAATCAACTTTAGTGATATTGGCTCATGATCCTTATATATAGGGGCAATTTTAGGTGCTTTCTAGAAAGAGCTTTTAAGTTTGATATTCTTTGTGGGTCTGTTCTATCATTATAGGAGAGCAACCCTTCTTAAGTCGCTAGCTCTTAAGGGCTTGAGTTTTACTAAAAAAATTATTTATTAACTCTCCTTTTTTATGTAATTATATGGTATAATTATTATCAAAAATAATAATAATTATGGAGTTAATTATGCCATTAATGCTGCCAAATCATCAATTGCAAGTAAGATCAATGATGTCAGGAGCATGTTTTGTTACGAATGCAATTCGTGAAAACATGAC
>CAYPMA010000118.1:0-4668 GCA_964411685.1 uncultured bacterium | reverse complement strand
AAGTTTTGAAAATTAAACATATTATCATTTGTGGACATTATGGTTGTGGTGGAGTAAAAGCTGCTATGAAAGAACAAAAACATGGTGTTGTTGATCATTGGCTTAGAAGTTTAAGAGATATATATGCTAATAATAAAAAGGAATTAGGACAAATAAAAGACTATGATAGAAGGTGTAATAGGCTAGTTGAAATGAATATTAAGCAGCAGGTTCTCAATGTGTGCCATACTCCTATTGTTCAATATGCCTGGGAGTGTAATCAAAAGTTATGTGTACACGGATGGGTATATGATTTAAAAACTGGTCTATTAAAAGATTTAGGTCTTTGTTTTTCAAGTATTGATCAAGTTGAAAGCATTTACAGGATCAATTAATTATTTTTTTGGTTATAAAATTTATTTCTTGCATATATGGCAATATCTACAGATACCATAACAGTATTTACAGCATAAAGATATATTGTGTTGTCAAACACATAGAATATCTTATAAACAAGCCCTGAAAGATACCCAAGAAGTATAATAACTAAAAAATGTAAGCTTTTACCTGTATTGCTTTTTGCTTTATATGATTTGTATATTGATGATGGCCATGCAAAGCCAAAACAAATCATCATCATTGCTTCAAAAAACATGTTTTTAAGCCTTTGTTATTTTAGTTTTATATTATTATTGTTGATTTTAAAAAATCTATGGTTATGTTCAGTATTATGAAATAAAAAGATAGTTTATGTCTGAATATGAATTTAACCAATTAATACAAATTCCTGTTGATTCAGTAAGATTAGAAGGTGTTTTATCTATCCCAAAAGATTCTGAGTTATTAGTTGTTTTTGTTCATGGCAGCGGAAGCAGCCGCCATAGTCCTAGAAATAATCATGTGGCAAAAATATTAAACAAAGAAAGGATAGCTACTTTTTTATTTGATTTGCTCACTGAAGAAGAAGATATAAATTATCAAACACGCTTTGATATTGAATTTTTAAAATCAAGACTATTGAAAGTAACAGATTATCTCTTAAAATACTCAAAAACCAAAGATTTAAAAATAGGATATTTTGGGGCAAGTACAGGTGCAGCAGCAGCTATTTCTGCAGCAGAAAAGAAAAAAGATACAATTTGTTCCATTGTATCAAGAGGTGGAAGGCCTGATTTGGCGTTAGATTATTTGAAAAATATAAAATCTCCAATATTGTTAATAGTTGGTGGTGAAGACTTTGAAGTAATTGAAATGAATAAAAAAGCTTTTGAGAAGATCAAATGTGAGAAAAAGATGGAGATAGTTCCAGGAGCTACACATCTTTTTGAAGAGGGTAATTCTTTAGATGTTGTGGCTAACTTGGCGGCTAATTGGTTTAAAAGTCATGAAAACTCATAATTTTTAACAATCTCATATCCAGTACAATATAAGCGCCTCTTTTGTAAATCATTTATTTTCAGCAACGTATGATTTAATTAATATAAATATCTATTTAATAATGAATTGCAATTATTTGTAATTAATTTGTTTGATTATTGTATAAATTAATTTAATTTTTGGTAGAATAATAATTATAAAGCAAAAGGTATTCAAGGGGGATATTATGGCAAGTCCTGAAGAAAATTTTAAAGAGACAACAAAGAAGATGGCTAATAAGTTGCACGAGTTAGCAAAGTCTAAAGATGATCAAAAAAAATTAAATAAGATGGTCAAGGAAATAAATAAAATAAGAAATGATATGGAGAAAGATTTTGATAAAATGGGCCCATTCATTGAAAAAGAGAAAATAGACAAGCAGGTCTTTTATAATGCTTCTAATGGCGTAAAAAGAGCTTTGAATGATCCATCTGAGAATAACATTAATAATGCAGTTAACAAAATTAACGAATTAATATCAAAGTTTGCAGCATAAGGAAATTCTTTCTTGTTTAAGAAAAGCAGAGTTGGAGTAATTCAACTCTGCATATAAATTCTTGTTTGATCTTTTAATATTTATTGTCTATATCTTGGTTTAAGGTATAGGCCTTTAAATGGAAGAAAAACATACGCATCCTCATCCTTGGAAAACAAGGCTTGTTTCAAGCCTGATATTAATTGTTTTGGCTTTCTTAGGATTAATTCTAACAGATGTTGAAAAAGACGGTGGATGGTTCTACTGGAGGTTTATTACACCTTTTTATGCTGTTGTATCTTTGTATTTGAGTTGGTATTTGCGAACTAAAAAGCATGCCGTTCATATGACTACCATATGGAAGGATATTTTTCATTGGGTTGGTCTTATATTGGCCGTATATCTTGTCTCAAGATTTGTATCTATTGGTATAATGGGCCGTTTTGAGGCTGGATTGATAGTTCTTTCAATGCTTGCTTTAACTACCTTCTTAGCTGGCATTTACATTGAGATAACATTTGTTGTAATTGGGCTGCTTCTTGGGTTTTTTGCATATGGGATAGCATTTTTAGATCAGTATTTATATGCTATAATGGTTCCCTTAATAGTTTCAGTGATCGTTTTTATTTTTATTCTTATCTATCACAAAAAAAGAAAAATAGAAAAAAATCAATAAAATTCTTGGCAGTATTTTAAAATTAAACTATCTTGTTACGCTTTTTATGGAGGTTTAAAATGGCAGCGTTAACAAAAATAGTTTGTGATTCAATAGAACGAAATACTTGTGGAAATGGTAATTTTTTATTAGGTGATCCTAAGAATTTAGATGGTGCTGGTGAAAGAATATATTTTATTAAACAACTTATACTAGATGAGGCAGGAAGTAATACTATTCCTCCGCCTTTTTCTAGAATGCCATTAAATTTATCAGATGGAAGAGCTTATGAAATGGCGGAAAAGATTTTTTCATGTCAGGTTTTTGAATATTATTATGAATTACAAGAAAGGGTAGGATCTTCAAAAGAAGTCAGGGTAATACTTCCTGAAATAGAAGTTGTGAGTTCAGATTTAAAAAATGCAAGAAAAATTGCTGAATTTATACAAGCCCCTGATGGTTCATTTGTTCTTGTAGCAAGATATTTTTTTAGCATTTTAAATCCTCAAAATTTTTATGTTGAAAGTAGAAATGGAGGTTTATTTTACCAAAGATTGGTTAAATGTAAAACAACATTGGACTATGTTGTTTCTCATAATGGAAAGGTTTTTCAAGCAGTTGAAGGAGTGAATTATTCAGCTCATGGGTATGAACGTATTGAAGGTATTTGTTGGGGTGTATTTGGGTGTACTTATGTGTTTCCTCATCATAAATGTTTAGCTGCGGCTTCTATCCCTGCTGAATTACTTGGTAGTTTGTTTGGTACAGATCGTAAAGATCTTGTTTATTATTGAATAAAAGATGATTTAGCAAGAAAAATTAAAATAATTATTTTGTGTTTGAAGCGGTCTTTAAAAATAATTTAATTAATATTCGAATAGTTAATTAATTGTAATAAAAGGAATGATAATTATGGTAAGAGTGTCTCCAATGGTTTCTAGCACTTTATCAACTATACCTGAAGAACCGGATACTAGGACTTCATATATAGGATCAGAGGGTTCTATGCCTTCCATAACCGTTGTAAATATTGAAATACCATACATGGCAGCTGTTATAACTGAAAGAACTTTAACTAAAAGAAAGACTTCTCCTTTTTCAAGAAAAGCATCTAAAAGGGAAGTGTTAAGAGAGCTTAATAATAATCTTAGAATATCAAGGGTTAATATACATAGAAGCCCATCTTCTAAAATAACAAAAAAAGAAATAGAACAATTAACTGAAGAGATATTTGTTATTGTAAGAAGATGCTTAGTTCCTTCAATGTCTTTGCCGGAAGAGCTAGAGATTTTAATGAATGTTGTTTCTACTAGATATTCATGGCGTCCTGATTGGTTAGGCAGACAACCTACATATAAAAATATGCAGGCAGAAACGTTTGAAAAAGCAATGAAATCAATTATTGAGTATCATCTGCAGCATAATTTTTCTATATTTAAAGGAATTAGATATTGTCTTTCACAAAAAGATGGAAAAGGTCCTTTGAATAATTTAGTGCAAGAACTTGATATGAGATTTATAAGAGCAGCTTTTCCTGGAGATTTTTCAATTGAAGTTAAACCAAAAAAGAATCGTTCTTTTGAAATAATATCTGAAATTGATGGAATAAGATCGTCAATTAAAACTATTAATTTATAAAATTAAAAATTTTATTATTATAGTTTTATGATTTTATAATTTTTAATAGTTTTATTTATTAATAAATCTGTTATAATATGCACCCAATTAAAAAAAAGAGCATATTATGTCTAGTCCTGGTGTAAGACCTGTAACAAATCTATTCGATAGTTATGATGGTGGAGCTGGTCCTGCAGATAACAGAAAATTAACTGAATTAGCAACAAGAGCTGACGGGGTTCGGGAAACTACGCCTTATACCACAAGACCAGCTGTATATTCACAAGAAGGGAGCACATTTAGCGGAGTAGCTGCTGCCGCAGCATTAGGAGAGAAAGAACCTTCATTTAATACAATTGATGCTATGGAATTGGAAGAAATGAGGGCGCCAAGAATTTATAGGTCTGAAGAAGAACTTATTATTGAAGAAGGAGAAGATACATATGATGGCCATGAAAGTTTATTTGTGCATGATGTTGGGGAGTATGTCCCAGATATATCAGAAGAAGCTGATATAAGAACTCTA
>CAYPMA010000117.1:0-4672 GCA_964411685.1 uncultured bacterium | reverse complement strand
CCGGTTTAAAAGAAGTACGCGATTTTGCCATAGCCTTGTTTTAGCCCTGTTTTACAGGGTTCCTCCTTTTTATATTTTTAACACTAACTGTTTTCTAATCTATATAGTATGATCTTGAAAAAATATTTTGTCCTTTCCGATTTCTTTTAATTTCTATAGTCACATATGCTAAAATATCTCGTTTGTCAATTTGAGCTAAGTTTAATATTTGAGTACTTTCCCCATTATTTTCCCCATATAAATTTATGGTACTAACTCATTATTATTTAGGAGATTACAAAACATCATACAATATAGATACTTAAAAATATTTAACCCTCTTATTATATATATCCGCCCCAACTCACAGAATAATATACCTTTAACACTTGTAATATGTACGGGGAAACATTTGGGGAAAATTTCAAAATTCATTTTTTAATTCCCATTCTCCTTTTTTATTTTTTCCAATCTCTTCACTCTCATTTAGGTTTTCAATTGCCTTTTTATATACCCAAAATCCATGCTGCTTTCGCTCTGTATGAAGAGCTTTTTTTAACATACTCTCCCGTATTGGACCTCTTGATTTTAACTGTCTTCTTATTCGCTCTTCCATTTTAGCAATTTCATTATCAGCATCTATTGGATCATAAACTTGTCTCATCCTGAATTGCCAATTACATATAGCGATTACTTTTTTTATAACGTCATCATCTATTATCTTCTTACCTTCGTTTAATGTAAGAATTGGCATTAAACGTAATGCATAAGTATCTAATCTCTTAGAATGAAGAGATGACTCCATGTTGTGATACCAATCATCATAAACAACTTTTGCTTCAGAAGTAATGTCCATTTCTAATCGATTATTTTCTACAAGATTTAGTATTCCCCCCAATTCAATTTTTATTTCATTCTTTTTTTCATGAGGTATTTCTCTTGGGATAGAATACTTTCTATTTGCTTCGCCGGGAACAATGAATAATCGATTATTAAAACCTATATCTGTAAATACTGGAGACCACGCATTTTTATATGTATTTGTTGTAGGAGCTGCAAGGATACTCAAATAGACATTTTTAAGACTAAGATTAGTAGTTTTTGTATGATTCTCATATTCATTCATGTGAAAAAGCGAATTTACACATTGTAATAAAACAGAACTACTAATTGAACATTTATTTAAGAAAGCCTTAAATTCATCAAGGCATAATAAAAGTTTTTTTGAAAAGTTGTTATTTTTAGTATCGTTCAAACGATGTTGTAATCCTTCTGCGCTTCCAATCATCCGACAAATGTTTAATTCCTCTGAGATATTTAAAACTGTATCTTTGAAAAAGGCTATTGTTTTATCTATAGCTGTCGATTTGCGAACATCTGCTGATTCTCCCAAAAGAACTACATAAAAACGAGGCTGTTCTTTCAGTTCACCTTTTAACATCACCTTATCCGAAAGAATTGAGCCGAGGCATGTTAAAAAACACATATAAAAAAAATGTTTTGGGGCTTCCAAATAATTTGAATATAACTCTGCATACTTACCAGCAACACCATCATAAATATCAGGAAATTCCTCAATGTTGTTTGTCTTTAATTGTCTGACATTACAACTATCTTTTGATATTGGTTTTTCAGAATCAATTAACTGAATTAAATCCTCCGGAGTCTTTTGTTTTAAAAAATCAAATACATCACCCTTTTCTCCAACAAGATCAGGTAGCTTAACAATCTTGATTGACTTTGCTATTTCATTTAGGCTATCAGCTATTTTATATGAATGTTCCATTCCTACAGTATCTTTATGAGGTATTAAAGCCAAATCCTTATCTCTTAACCATTCGTTATATTCCGATCGCCATTTATTTGCACCTCCGACACATGTTGTAGCTGCAAAACCTGCATCTATTAGCATATCTGCATCTTTCTCACCTTCTACTATTAACAATTGTCCTGAATCTAAAATTTGAGGTAGCCGATATAAAACTTTCCTTGTGCCATTTAAATTCCAGATCCAATCACCATTACCATCGGGTCTTCTTATTCTAAAATCCTTTGGTTTATATCGAACCACTTGATAAAGAATTTCTCCCTTCTCATCACAATAATTATAAGTTGTCTCTATCTTTTTTTCTAAAAGCAAATTATCCTTTTTCATGTTGTACCCCGGAACTTCATTTAAAGGAATATTCAATGCCTTAGAAAAGGAAAGGGCATTACCTTTCCATTGACATCCAAAGCAATGTGCCTGACCCGTATCTATATTAGCATAAAAGCTTGGCTTTTTATCATCATGAAACGGGCATAATCCGACTATTTCGCTATTGAGGATTTTGCTCTTTGTTAAATGGCTGGTATAAAAATTTTTGTACATTATCTTGATATCCAATCAATAATTTTTGTCTTTAATTATTTTTTCTTGATTGATTTTATTGACAAATTCGCGATATTTCTTAATAAGTCTATTACACTTTTTCTTTTCTTCTAATGCTTTCATCGTGTATCGACCGTGCTTTAAATGAGTCTCTCGGATTCTTTGTATACCTTCAGGTGTTTTGGGACCAGTGCTTTTTCCGCCATGCATCCGACAACGACCGTTCGACATTGCTGGTGATAGACAAGGTGTTCCTTTTCTCGTTTTTGCTCCACATCTTTGTGCCTTTGACCAATCCCCTGATGGATTTCCATACTTTAAACGACCTAATTTTTTAACTCTTTTTTCGCTTTGCATGGGGTTTAACCTTATTCTTTCTTTTTATCCCCACTCCCCCCCGGAGTTTCAACATTACCAACTATAGCCTGACCACCGGCATTAACATATACATGTTCAACTGTAACTTTTTGGTTTCCTGTTTTTCCTCTCAGTCTTTCTAATGTTTCAATCTGCTTTGTGAACAAAGACATAAGTTTAATAGATAGTTTGGTATTGGTTTCAATATTATCAATATATTGATGTTCCGACATCGATCTCCGCATGAATTCCATTGCTAAATTATATGTCCCTACCATTTGTGAGACTAAAATACCTTCTATTTCATTTTGAGGATTAAAGGCATTCATAAATTTTATGCAATCATTAAGTTTCTGAATATCATCTCTTTTGAACACTGTATCGGCTGTCTTTGCTGCCAATAATAATCCTAATGATGGTTTGGCACATCCAGTAGATTTATATAATTTTACATAAGCCAAACCACCCTCCTCATCTTCCATATCAATTATATTCCCATTTTTCTTAATAAAATTAGGTGATGATATTTTATTAATAAATTTCTCCGCCCACTCTTTTTTTACATCTTCATATAAAAGCTCAAGTGGATTATTATGAGGTTTTTTTTCTTTTGATATCAATTTCTGAGTATTGATAATCTTAGCATTAGATGTTTTCTCGGAAAGTATCTTTTTGTTAGATGAAGTAGTCACGATTTCCACCTATAAAAATATATACTAATAAAAAGCACCTCTCAATATATAGAGGTGCTACTTATAGAGTAGCAATGACACTTTTAGAAGTAGCAAATTGAATTTAATCAAATACCCAAGGATGGGGATTCCTCAGACTATTAGAGCAAAATCCCTTACTTATATTAATGGAGTTTTTAATGTGGGTAAATAGTTCATGGCTTTTATATATTTTATAATATATATTATCAATATTAATATATGCTGTATAAATTGCCTTTGTAACTCTTTTTCTGCATAGTTCATATTCGTCCTTCTTACTCCTTCGACCGCCAGGTCCAATATAATCCTTTCTATACAGCATGAGCTCGTATTTTTCTTTTTCTAATGACTCTATATCGGCATCTGTGCACATTTCCTTTGCCATTAACTCCTTTATTTCTATTTCTTCATCTATCTCTTTAAGTTTTTTATCTATTTCAACAATTAAATCATGCTTTTTATTTCTTGACTCTCGATCACTTATTATCCCTTTATCATGCCCATTTACTCTGATCCCATCTGGTAGTCCTGTTTGTATTGATAAACGATCCTCATGGTCTTTTTCTCCGTCGTCTTTTTCACTTCCAAAATACTCTTTTCTTTCTTTAAGTAAAAGTTTTGATAATCTTTTTTCCAAATCATAAATATGCAAACCTTCTTTGCTTTTCAATATAAATTGTATGTAATGAAGCCCCTTTATATCATTTAAAAAAATACGATTTCCTTTATATACTATCTCCCACTTCCCCGAGTATCGAAAAACATATTGCTGTTGTAATTCTCTTGCTGTTTTTACTATAGTCTCGAAATCATCCTTTTTTTCTTCTACAGCATTAAATAATATTTCCAGATTATCTTCAATAAAAGGCTTATATGCCTTTGGGATAAGGATAGAAGTATCGAGCTTATTATATAAATCTTTATTTATCTGATTTATTACTATTTTCACATATTTAAAAAGAATGACCATCATTAAAGCAATCATTTTGCAGAATTCTTCTTTTCCTATATTTAATATTTTGTTATAAGGAATATTAAAATATCTCTTCACTGAATTAATAAAATAATAAGTCCCCTCAAAACTGGAAAGCATATTAACTAAATGGTGGATTCCCCACAACTCATATGTCTTTTTTTGTTTAGAAAATCCATTTGTATTTTTAAAAATATTTTCTATACTTGCCATGGCATAAAATTCTTCATCAATAATACCTTTTTTATCTCTCAATATAGTAAAACTTTTTTTCCACAA
>CAYPMA010000116.1:0-4827 GCA_964411685.1 uncultured bacterium | reverse complement strand
AGGAACAATAATCCCCTCTATTTTATTTGAACTTTCTGTACTTTGAATAGTAGCAATTTGCAAAAGAGTTTTTAATATTTGAGGAGATTGTTTTTTATATAAATTCTGCATTCCTTTATATTCTGAAATTTTCGAAATCATCTGAAGAATATTTCTAGTGATATTTTGTTTTTCTATTACGTGATTTATAAATGATTTCATATATTTACAACCCTCCTTTATATAGGTACTAATTTAGTATGCAGTACCTATATATTAAGTACAATACCTATATAATATTTTTTAAAAATAAAATTTTAAATATTTAAGCCATTTACGCAATTTTTACGCACTAGACCGAATTAAAGCAGATAAAAAGAATGCAAACTAAACTATTTAATTTTTTACAAGTCTCTTACTTTCTTAATGTAATTTCATCTGTTTTAATGTGATTTATTTATTAAGATAGAGTTCGATTCTCTCCACCTCCATTACGATTTATAAAAAAATGAATTATTTAAGCCTTCAAGGAAATTAACTACTTAGCATTTTTATTTTCAAGGGCTTACAATTTAACTACTTACCCGCAGCATTTACATTAATAATAACTACCTATATAATAGGTTATATAACCTAAAATTGAGGTAGATTGAAAAATGCTAGATTACCTTTTTGGAAATACAAACATTGAGAAAATATTGTTTTTTTTGCTGGTTAATAAACGTTGTTATGGATCACAATTAAAACGAACATTCAAACAAGCTTTATCTCCTATTCAAAACGCTTTAGATAGATTAGAATATGGAGGAATATTAGTAAGTTTTCTAGAAGGTAAAACTAGGATTTATATGTTCAATCCCAGATATCCATTTTTAAAAGAGATTAAGTCTTTTTTAGAAAAAACTTATTCTTTTTTACCTCAAGAATACAAAGATAGATATTATGAACCTAAAATACGAAAAAGACCTAGAAGAAAAGGTAAACCGTTATGAGAAAAATTAATTTTAAAAATATAACATTAGAAAAACTGGCAGCAATTATATCGGAAAAATTAAAAGAGCATGAAATTGATAGTGTTTTAGTTGGAGGAGGTTGCGTATCAATTTATTCTAAAAATCGTTATCAATCATATGATTTAGATTATGTAACTTATGAAGATATGAAAAAAGTTGAATCTGCTCTAAAAGAATTAAACTTTAAAAAACATGATAGACATTTTGAACACAAAGACTGCAAATATTTTATAGAATTTGTATCCCCACCTGTAGCAATTGGAAATGAGCCGGTTTATGATTACGAATATCATAAAATTTCTCTTGGAACAATAAAAATGTTAACTCCTACAGATACGGTTAAGGACAGATTAGCAGCGTATTATCATTGGGACGATAACCAAAGTTTGGAACAAGCTATTATAGTATGCAAAACACTTTTTAAAAAAATTGACTTAGATGAAATCAAAAAATGGTCAAAAAATGAAGGTCATTTAAAAAAATTTGAACATTTTTTAAAACAATTAAAAAATTTTCCCAATCAAAAGTTCTGAACGCGTCTCTCCACCTCCATTGCTACCTTGACAAAGAACAAAAATGAAAAGATAATGAATTTATAGGTAATCCTAATACACAATATATATGATCTTATTTACTTGGCTTTTATTAATAAGTCCTATTGAAACAGAACAGCTTTCAAATGTCTTTTTATCAGCCTTCCTTCCTCAAGGCCGATCAAATACCGAACAACTTTCTAGTTATTTTAATCAAAAAATCTTACCTAGGCTTGAAAAAAAACAGCTTATCCATGTGGCATGTGATAAAGATAAGATCATAGGTTTTGTCATTTTTGAGAAATGGGATATTCATAGTTACTATCTTTCTGAAATGGCTGTCTTGCCAGAATACCAACGAAAAGGTATTGGTAAAAAACTTGTTTTTTCCATCTTTGATAAAGATCAAGACGCGGAAAAAATTATTCTTGTTACAGCAAAAAGAAACAAATGGTCTCAATCTTTTTATGAAAAGATTGGGTTTAAACATTCCTCGTTTATACATCCCGATTATCCTGAAAATTTTATAGGATATGAATTTTATCGATGAGTTTTAGATCCATTTTTTTTATTTCTACTCGTAAATCATCCCATTGGAAAGTTATGAACGCGTCACTTCACAGCATTTTTTCAATTCACTGACACTCAGAAACTTTTACAAAAGTTATTTAAGGCTTATTTTTTTAATTCTCAATATCATAATTTGAGTAAAATGTTTTTTTATATTTTCTCTAAAAGATTTATTATCTCATCTGTTAAAATTTTAAACGAAATATTTTGATATACCTGAGGTATTTTCTTTCGTTTAAATCTTTCCCATAATAAATTTGCCTGAGCATTTTTTAAATATATTTCAATAGAAGATCGAACAGTTTTGAAATCATATTGCATTTTACGAGATTTAAAAGTTCTATCCAAAGCTAATTTCAACGTCTCATAAGAAAAAGCATTATTGCGAAATAGGAGCCAAACATCATAAAAATCCTTTGTTCTGCTATTTGTTTCCCCCTTTTCAACCATTGTTAAAATCTTCTCAGCAATAAGTGTTTCTTGAGGATACGTTTTAAGTTTTGGTCCTGGAAAATCCAAAAGATTTGGATAATGTGATTCTTCAATAGCCGGAGTAATAACATCCCCAAAACCAACATCAATTTGCATTGGAACTTTTGCAGAACCAAGATAACCTTCAAATCGAATTCGAACACCTTCATACTCTTTCTGCAATTGCATTTTTTCTCCTTTAACAGAAGACGAAAGAAATTCAATACCATCATCAATAGATGGAACATGTTCACATATCTCTTTTATTATTTTAGTAAGATTCGCCAAAGAATTTGATGTTCTTGCTAAAGTATCAATATCCATTGTTGCTCGAGAATCCGAAATTCTCCAGACTTTTAAAAGAAGAGCTCCTTTTAAAATGAATATATCTCTATGATTGGACTCTGACAGTCTAAAAAGAAAACGCTCCATTCCATAATATTGCAATAATTCCTGAAAAGGTCTTTTTGAACTGCGGGCAAGGTTTAATAGACGAGTTTTTACTGAAACAGGAATGTTTTTTATGTTACGATTGATCATAAGTTAAAGCCTGTAGATATGGTTCTAATAATTTAATTACTCTCGATTCCTTTGCAAAATCCAACAAAAGATTAATATTAAGATTATCCTGTTTTAAATAATTCTTCAAAGCTTCTACAGCAATATCAATTCCTACTTTTTTTCTCAATCTGAAGCAATCAATAATCGATTTTTCTCGAGAATATATTTTTATTTCAGCTCCCCCAAAATTATATTTTTCTATTCCTGATTTATAAAATTTATCTGAAAACCAATGAATTTGGATTGGAGGATGTTTGACTTTAGGAGGAACATATTTTCTCTTAACTGCAATATCTATCCATCTTGGAATTTGTACTGTCAAACGATGAAAATAAAGAGCAGATATCAAACAAATAACTCCATCGGGTATCATTTTTGAAATTGCAACTAAATCAGGATCTTCAATATCAGGTAAATCAGTTAAAGCGTATAATCCCCTTTGAAGCTCTTCAATAATACCTTGATTTCGTAATTCATAAAGAATACGAGGATGTATTCCTTCCTTAATAGCCTTTGAAGATCTAAGAATACCCCCATGAAGCTTAAATATTTCAATAGCTTTATCTCGAATGACTTTAGATTTTTTTTTCATATTGGATAGTATTTACATCAATTTATCAATAACTGCAGTATATTCTATCCAGCTCTCCAATGTCAATAAAAAAACCTAAACTAATAATAAACCGTTAATTACATTCAAATTTTGATCAATTTTAGTCCAATTAAAAGTTCTGAATGCGTCCAACCACCTCCATTTGATCAGTTCCTTAATTTTTTTACATTTAATGAAGTATTTTGCATAATGATGAAGAAATTCATTGATTAAAAACGTATGACATATGCAGGCAAGAAAATTAAGGTAGAGAATTTTCAAGGAGTCCCATCAACACTTTTTTTGATATTGTGGGCTCAATATCTTGAAAGTATATCTCCCAACGGACTTATTAAAGATAAGAAAGTAATTGAGATAGTTGATTCTCTGGATTACGATTTTTCCAAATATCGCATTTCTTCCAATGATAGACTTGGAGTAGCTATTCGTAAAAAGATTATCAATAGAGAAATTCAGAAATTTTTACTTCAGAATCCAAATAGTATAGTTATCAATTTAGGATGTGGTCTTGATACTCATTATGAGTTTTTCAAAAACTCTAAAATTGTCTGGTATGATCTCGATTTACCGCACGTGATTGCTCTAAGAAGCCAATTTTTTCCAGAGACAGAGAATCATAAATTAATCTGCAAATCAGTTATGGATTTTTCTTGGACAAAAGAAATTCCCAAAGACAAAAAAGTTCTTATTCTTGCAGAAGGATTATTGCCTTATTTTCTTGAACATGAAATCAAAGCATTATTGAAACATATTGAAAAACAGTTTTCCAAAAGTGAGATCTTAATTCATGCTATATCACCTTGGCGACTACGAATATTACATAAAGATCTAAAAAAGAGCTCATTGAAACTTGGCTGGGGAATAACTAGCGGAAAAGAGATAGAAAAATTGGCTAATCTTCATTTTCAAAATGAATGGTTTGTCTTTGAACAGTATCCAAATAGATGGAGTTGGTTCTTTAAAATCCTTAATTTATTTACGTTTATGAACAAGCAAGAAAAGATCGTACATCTAACTTTTAATGGAGATAAATCTGATCTAACTTTAGATTCCAATCAAAAGTTCTGAATGCGTCCAACCACCTCCA
>CAYPMA010000115.1:0-4830 GCA_964411685.1 uncultured bacterium | reverse complement strand
TAATTATATTTGTCCAGGAAAAGCAAAGTATAGAAACCTAGATCGGATGTTAGAAGTATATAAATATTGTGCTGATAGATATGGACGAGGACGTTTTTGGACGGCTTTTGTTGCAGGATTAAATAAATTATCAAAATTAAAAGAAGGATTTTCTTTTATGGCAAAAATTGGAGTTGTTCCAGGCTTAACTGTATTTCATCCAGATGTAGGGTCTATAATAGGGAAAAAAAGAAAAAGTCCATCCGAAGATTATATTATAGAAATAGAAAAACATGCTGCAAAGCTTTATCGTAAATATAATTACGATCCATTTTTAACTAAATCAATACATAGAAATTCTATATCGAATGAAGTGTATTTAGGATATTTAGATTAAAAAATGAGATTTATTGATAAAAAGATTTTAATAATATCGGTAATAGTATTTATCGGGTATGTTGGTGTATCACTTCCATTTACGATTTTTGCACCTTTGTTTTTGACGAGCCATTCTCATACAATGGTTCCTATAGAATGGTCTCTTTATGCTAAAACATTAATTCTTTCTTCTGTTTTTGCAATTTATGCTTTAGGACAAGTTTTCGGGAACCCCATATTAGGCTATCTTTCAGATAGAATGGGTAGAAAAAAAATTTTGTTGTTTTCATTGTATTGGTCTATGTTTAGTTATATTTTAACAGGATTAGCCATAAAAAATAATGATTTGACATTGCTTATGGTAAGTAGGTTTTTGGCTGGATGTTCTGAAGGGAATATGGCTATTGCTCAATCTGCTGCAGCGGATTTTTCTTTACCTAATGAGAAGGGTAAAAATTTCTCTCTTATTCATCTTTCTGCATCTCTCGGATTTATATTAGGGCCTATAATCGGAGGATTTTTTTATGGAGTTTTTTCTTGGGCAACTTATCCATTTCCATTTTATTTTGCATCGCTAATAATAGGTATTGCTATTTTATTAGTTCACTTTACGTTTCAAGAAACATTTGTTTATAAAGTAAATAAAGAAAAAACAAATATTTTTTTGCAATTTAGAAATCTTTTGGCTGTGAATAATAAGGATCTACAGAGATATTTTATAATCGGTTCTCTATGTTATTTTGGTTTAAGTAAATTTCTTGCATTTTCACCTACTCTTTTAGTAAGTGTTTGGGACTTATCTATTAACAAGATAGCTTTTTTTAATTTTCTTATGTCAAGCTGTATGTCCGCTACTTTTATATTTGTAATACCTTACTTAACTAATAATAGATTTTCTTCTCAAAAGTTAACTGCTTTTTCTAGTGTTGTTTTAGGAATGGCAATTTTGTTTTCTTTATTCTTATCTAATTCATCTTTTTTATTTTTTCTTATGACACCTATATTCGGTATTATGATTGCTATTAGTGGCACAACCATTAATATGCTTATATCTGATTTTACAGATAAAGATAATCAGGGAATATCAATGGGCATATTTAGATCTCTTAATTCTATTACAAAAGTAATAGGATGTTTGCTTGGAGGTATTGTGAGTGGTGTTGCTGCGAAATTTCCTATTACGATTGGGGCAATAGCTCTTTTATTTGTAGGGTATTGGTTATGGATATCAGAAATAAAAGCTTTTTTTAAGAGGGTGATTTATAGAAATTATGAAAACAAAGGGCTTTAGCATATTAAATGGGTGTTAATTAGCAAAAAAGTTGTAAATAATGTTTACGACATTTCTTTTGTGCTTTGTAATCTAAAAAAATCATATTCTGACATTTCTTCTAAATTCTGAGTTACACTTAAAAGCTTTTTTTCAGACATTAAATGTAGTTTTTTTAGAAGATTTTTTTGCTCAGAATTATCTATATTACAAATGATTTTTCTTTGTAGGAGATCTTTTAAAAATTTAAAATAGGGATAAGATTGTTCTAGTCTTTGTATTTCTAACATTGTTCTAGAAGTTTTTTTCTGGAAATCTTCCTGAGTAGTTACTGGAACATAATGTACAAATGCTCCTTTAGCTGCCTCAATAGAATTTAATCCAAAAAATAAAGAATAGCAGTACGAAAAAACAATATCATCAACGAATACTTTTGAAGCTTTAACTGCTTCAATGTCAAAATAAAGCAAAGGATTGGTTTTATACATGCTTGTCCTACCATGTGTATGTAATCTTTTTGAGCGAATTTTTTGATTATATTGTAAAAAATTAAATGTTGTCTTTTTTCCTATTGGACAAGGTTCTGCATAAGTAATTTGCAGATTTTTATTAGTATTTAAATGAAGATACATTAAATCTAGGGTATTTGGTTCTAGTAAGCAATCTGCATCGATTTTTGCTATATATCCTTTTAATGTTGATTGGTTCATGCCTTCAATGAACGCTTCTAACATTCCTGGTTTTGAGGTGATGCAAAAAGCATTTTTTATATTTTTTTCTTTTATATAATCTGAAACTATTTGTAATGAATTATCTATAGTACCATTGATAACAAATATATATTCTTTTGACAAACCTTCGATATTATTATTTGAAGAAAATAAACTATTCAAAAATTTGGGAAGAATTTTTTCTTCATTTCTAATAGGAATAATAACAGATAAGGGGGGTATTTCATTTTTATTTAATTCTTTTATCTTTTTCTCTAAAAAGAATGCATTGGGCTTAGATACGACATGATGAGGTATTTTTTTTCGAGCTTTTATCAGTAAGGTGTATTTATTTCTTCTGGAATTATCATTCCAAAGGACATCAAAATCCTCATTTTCAGAAATACAAGTAGTATTTTCAAATCCTGCCTGATACAACAAATGATTTAATAGATCATAATTAAATAATATTTTGTTACGATTTACTGAATCTGTTTTAGAATTTTCATATCCTTTTCCATATATTTGTGTTAGTAATGGATTTATCTGCTCCAAATCGAAATCTATATTTTTAAAATCATCTAATATTTCATTAAATATAATTCTGGCGTCTGGAACAGCAATATAAAGTTCTCCATATTTATGCAATATTCTAGATAATTCTTTTAAAATTTTCTCAACTTCATTTATATCAAAATTTTCAAGAACATTCATAGCCCTTATAATAGTAAATTTCGAGTCTTCTAAATTATGTGAATCTTTTATATCTAAAAAATATCCATGAACGTTACAAGGATTTTTATTTGAATTGAATTGAGTTCCTATATTGAATATATCACATATTTTAGGTTTTGTTTTAGAGAATGACAACCAGTTCTTTTCTCTATCTTTGTTAGGCTCAGATTTTTCTAAAATTAGTCTATTATTATCTGGATTTTTAAGGTCTTTGAATTTAGAAAAATTACAATCGTAACATTTCTTTATTTTTGCTAAAAATTGACTTCCTTCTTTTTTTATATCTATTATTTTATATCCACATTTAACAAAAAAAGATATAAAGCTTTCTTTATCAATTAAAATAGTTTTATCATATAAGATTTTTTGTTGTAGTTTTAAAAATGCTTTTGGCGAATGCTCTTTTTTTTGCAGTTGTTGTATTATATAATTTGCATCATCAAAAATAATTGTGGTTTGATCGGGGAAACCATTATTTTTTAACAAATGATGTAAATCGTTTAAATGTATTTCATCTATTTTAATACTGCTAAGTGATTTTAGTTTATTTTTATTCATAATTTTTACTATTTTTTTAAAATTTCCCTAAAAATATATAAATTGATAACTTCAAAATCAATAATAATTTTCATTCTGTAATAATTGAAATCTCTTTAAATCAATTTAGAAAAAATATTAAAGCTTTAAAATATTGGTTAGAAATATTCTTTAATGTATATTTTTATTAAATTTCAGGTGAAGGAATTTTATGGAAAAAATTTTACTGTTATTTTTTTTCTTATCTTTTTTTAATAGTACGGAGGCAGCTTTGGAGATAAAAAATTTGAAAGAAAATCAAATTTATTTAACTTATGAACAACAATCGATTATTGATAAGACGATTGTCTTTGTGAATAATAAATTAAAAGAAGAAGCAACAGGACATGATTGGCAACATGCTTATCGGGTATGGAAAAATGCTGTTAATATTTGTAAAAAAGAACAAGCAGATATGTTTGTTGTGCAAATAGCTGCTCTTTTACATGATATTTCTGATTGGAAATTTAATAATGGAAATCTTATGGCAGGGCCAGAAATCGCTACTAAATTCTTACAAGAATTGGAAGTAGACGACAAAATTATCGAACATGTCTGTGATATTATAAAAAAGATTTCTTTCAAAGGTGCCAAAGTAAAAAAAGAGGCTTTATCTATAGAAGGTCAGATAGTACAGGATGCAGATCGTCTGGATGCTTTAGGCGCAATTGGAATAGCTAGGACTTTTGCATATGGTGGATATAAAAAAAGAGAGATTTATAATCCTAATATTAAACCAGTATTGCATGAAACTTTCGAAGATTATAAAAACAGTGCTGGGCCAGCAGTTAATCATTTTTATGAAAAATTATTGTTGTTAAAAGACATTATGAATACTAAAACAGCTAAGGAAATCGCTGCTAAAAGACATGCTTTTATGGAAGACTTTCTAAAGCATTTCTTTGAAGAAGTCGAATAACATATAATTTTTTAAATGTTTATTACTCAAATATAAATGGGGCAACCAGGACTTGAGCCTAGGACCAACGGATTATGAGGGAGGGGAATTCCCAGCTTGTCCAACATCAACCAATTGCTATGAGTGTTATTTTAAGGTAGATATGATTAAAAGTATAATGGATTTTACTTAATAATACTGGTGCAATATCAGATTCAGTGCAACGTTTTTGCAACAATAAGATTATTTGTTGATAACAAGAAGAGATACATAATTTTTCTTCT
>CAYPMA010000114.1:0-4857 GCA_964411685.1 uncultured bacterium | reverse complement strand
ATATTTCACATAATTCAGGGTTTGTTTCCTGACAGTCGGTAAGTTTACCAGGTAGGCGGGCGCTGTCCATTGCTGTTTTTCTTAAAGTAAGCTCTCTTGCTTTTTTAGCGGCTTCCCTTGCCTGTGCTGCGATAATAACTTTATCAGCTATAGTTTTTGAAATAGAAGGATTCTCATCTAAGTATGTTGTTAGCTCTTCACCTGTTACCTGCTGTACTACTGAACCAACATCGCTATTACCTAGTCTTTGTTTTGTTTGCCCTTCAAATTGCGGATTAGGAACTTTAACAGAGATAACAGCTGTAAGCCCTTCTCTCATGTCATCGCCTGATATTGCGATTTTTTGATTCTTTAATATTTGATTATTCTTAATGTATTGATTTAACACTCTTGTTAATGCAGTAGAAAAACCAGTTAAATGAGTTCCTCCCTGTCTTGTAAAAATGTTGTTCACATATGAATAAATCTTTTCAGTATAAGTTTCATTCCATTGCATTGCCACTTCACATTCAATAATTCCATCATGCCCTTCTTTTTCAGCTTTAAAATATATAGGTGTAGGGAAAAGAGGTGTTTTAGTTTCATTTAAAAATGATACAAATGATGACAAACCGCCTTCATAATTAAAGTTAACATCTTCTCTATCGCTTTCTGTTTCATCTATAAAACTTATGTTAACCCCTTTATTTAAAAAGGCTAGCTCACGAAATCTTGTTAATAAAATATCATAATCAAAATTTGTAACACTGAAAATCTTATGATCAGGCCAAAATGTTATTTTTGTTCCTGTTCTATTAGTTGTTCCAAGTTTAGTTAATTGTTTTGTGACTTTACCTCTTGAAAACTCCATTTCATATACGTGGCCATTTTTATAAATTTCAACTACTAATTTTTCAGATAAAGCGTTAACGCATGAAACACCGACACCGTGCAATCCTCCTGATACCTTATATGAGTCCCTATCGAATTTTCCTCCAGCATGAAGAACGGTCATAACAACTTCCAATGCTGAGACATCTCTTTTTAATTTCTCAGATTCCTTTTTATGTATTTCAATAGGAATTCCTCTTCCATTATCATCAATAGTAATAGACTGATCTTTATGAAGCGTAATAATAATTTCTGTACAATAACCTCCCATAGCTTCATCAATACAGTTGTCTATAACCTCATACGCTAACTGATGCAAGCCAATACTGCTAGTATCGCCAATATACATTCCAGGTCTTTCTCTTACTGCCTGCAAGCCCTCCAAAACTGTAATGGAACTTGCATCATATTGTTTATTTTTAGTCATTGTACTCATGCCTTCTTATCTCTTTTTTTGTAGCTATCCAATACGAAAACGAATATCTTGAACAGCTTCTTTTGAAAACTTTTTTTGTAACTTTTTTAATAATGTTATTTTTTCATGCTGACAGAGCAAACTATACAAAGTGGAATTGCTTACATTTACCGTTAAAATCTTATTTTTAATTGAAACCGCTTTTGTCATATGCGCGAATTTTTCTCCTATAATCTCTGGCCAAGCATCTAATATTTTACTAGGTTTCTCTTTATATGTCTCGGTAATATTTCCAAGGAAATCACCTAACATATTTCTTACAAATTTAGATGTAATTTTATTGCTTTTTTTTCCCTTCATTTTATCCTTTATCCACATAGGGATAGCAACCAATTTGAATATAGTCAAAACAAAACAAATTTTCAATAATTATTTATTAGAAAAAAAACATACCCAATCCCCAGGAAATTAAAAAGTATATGGACATGGATAAAAAATCATTAAACGCAGTTATTATTGGCCCCGACGCAACAGCAGGATCAACCCCAACTTTTTCAAAAAATAATGGTAATGAGATACTTAAAACAGTAGCTGTAAAACAAGCACCTATAAGGCCTGACCCTATAATAATGCTTAATATAAAAGGCCTTATATCCAGACAGCCCGGAAAAAAATAATCAATAATAAATAATAAAACACTACAGCACATTCCAAATACTATTCCCGCAAGAATACCAACATATAGTTCTTTAAATGCTGAGTCTCTTCTGTTACCTAAAGTGCCAAGGGCCATTTTTCTTACTAAAATAGTGCTAGATTGAATCCCGATATTTCCAGACATACCTGTTATTAATGGAACAAAAAACAATACAAAAGTTAAAACTCCTTTACCAACCTTTTGAAAAGAAGACATAACTATCATATTAATTAATCCAACAAATAAGGTAACCAACAACCATGGAAATCTGGATAAAAACCTCTTTATCACATTATCATCAGAAGATATCTTTTCATACGTTCCTGTAATTTTTGCCAGAGTTTCATCTGCAAGATCTTCCATTGCTTCCATAACGTCTTCATAGGCTATCACACCTATTAATCTATTATTATTATCGATAACTGGAAGCGAGGATATTTTATATCGCTCAACAATATCAACCACATCTTCTCTTGTTGTTTCAACAGATACTTTATGAAGCACAGGCCTCATTATCTGTTTTAAGTAAATATCAGAATTATTAATAATTAAATTCCTTGCAGGAACATATCCTAATAATTCTCTCTTGCTATTTAAAATAAAAACGCCTTTTGAAAAATCTATACGAGGATAATCTCTAATATAATCCATAGCATCTCTAAGAGTCATATCTTCATCGAATGCAAAAAACTCATTTGTCATTAATCTTCCGGCACTGTTTCTATTATGCTTTTTCATTTCCTTGATTCGAAAAGCTTTCTTTGGACCTAAAATCTCCATAACTCTTCTGCAGCGCCTCTCTGACATATCTTCCATTACTTTTACAGCTTCATCATCTGAAAATTTCTCAAAAATTTTCTTCATTTGAGAATCTTTCATATATCTAAATATTCTTTGTCTTGTTGCTGAGTCTGTATTTAAAAGAAAAATTACCTTGTCATCATTATTTGGCAAATTATCATATAATATCGGCCTTAAACCAGGAGGAATATGACATGCAGCATATGCCAAATCAACGGAGGAATGCTCTGTTGCTATTTTTACAATATCATGAATAGAACCTTGAGAAGAATGCTTTTGAAAAGCATTTTCAAGTTTCTCATTCAAAATCTCGTCAATATTTCTTGTTTTTGATGTATTTTCTAAAGACTTGGAAAAGAAATTATCAAATACAAATTCTTTGTCTTCCATCTTTTCCATAATCCCACCTAAATTTTCAATTTAGACTGTAAAAGGATACCCTTTATTAAAAAAAATTTCAAGTAAACAAAAAATTAAAATTATAATTTAAAACTTTTCTTTATACATACATGTAATAATGATTATTGCTAACGAAGATCCCATGACACCAGTAATAAACAGACTAGAAATCGTCTTACACCCCATTATTACAGAAACACTCGCCAATCCACCTATTATTACACCTATAAGACCTAAAGTAATAACAGCAATAAATATTATCTTTGATCTATTTGTTTTAGCTTTTTCAAAAATATGATCAGCTAACTCTGAAAGATTATTTACAACTCCAACACTCATATTTTACCACATTAAAAAAGTTTTTTAATGTAAGTAAAATATTTAATAACACATATTATTAAAAGAATATTTTTAGAATTTCAAAAAGTCTTAAATTAAAACATTTTATTGCTGTGCAATTCCTGCTCTTGCTTCCTTAGACTTCTCTATAGAAGACCCAAGCTCTTTTTCAAAAGTAATCTGAGCTATTGTAAATTCTTTTTCATTAAGAAGAGATGTCGATATATTTTCTTTTGCCACTGATGATAAATTATATTTCACACATCCCGAAATAGCCTTGTTTACTAATAACAAATAACTCAAAGCTTTTTCGTTATCAATCAACATATTTTTAATTTCTTGTTGATAGGACACTATCTGATCTATAGAGGTTGCTTGTGGGATTTCGGTGTTTACTGTTCTTATTCTTTCTACAAGATCATTCATTTTTGATAAAGATTTTATTGAAACTTCCTCTGCCTTTTTACTTAAAAAATTTAATTTAGATGAATAAATAATAGATGATATATAAGTAGCAACAACAGATGTGAAAAATAAAACACTTATTGTATTCGTAGTTATAGAAAACACTAAAATTGCAGTAGACTCCGCCATCACTTTTGAAGCTAAAGAAACCATAGCACCTGGGAAAAAAGCCATTATACCTAAAACTACTGCATACACCAATGCAGTTATAAAAAACGCATTAGAAACGCTATATAGTTTATTTACTCTTTTTGATAAATTATCAATATCTGATAAATCTTTTGTATATTCATTCCCGCCTCTTTCATCAAAAACAACTCCCCCTAATTCTCTTGCATCACCTACAGCAGCCATAAATTACTCCATTGTTATTAAAACAATTATTATTAATTAACAAAGGAAGATTATAAGACATAAAGCAATTAATTAATATTAAAAAGAAGCTTTAATCACTTAAAAAAAAGACTCTAATAATTAAAAATAATTACAAAAAAAACCCTAGAGAAACTAATCCCTAGGGTTTTGCAAACAAATTTATATTAATATGTTTTTTATTCCTAAAATGGCCAAGGAGCATCTTCAGATTCTAAAGCATAACCTTCTTCTTCTTCATGCTCTTTTGCATCAAGCGTTGAGACAGCCGCTGCTGTTCCTGCAACATAAGGCTCGTCTTGTCCATCCAACAATGCTGCTGCTGCTGCTTCAGCTCTATCGCTTTCAGCTTGTAGCCTTCTAGCTACTTCTTCTTCTTCTTCTTCTTCTTCTTCTAAAGTAGTTGAAATAGAATCCCTTCTTTCTGTATGTCTAGCTTTAAACTCATCCTCCTCATCATCTGAAATAACACTATCAGCGTCTTTTGCACCAGAATTTG
>CAYPMA010000113.1:0-4927 GCA_964411685.1 uncultured bacterium | reverse complement strand
ACGTTAATTGAAAAAGGAATGAAAGGACAAAAGCGGTTAAGTATCTGTTTAATTTTTTCTTCATCTAGATATTCATCATCTTCTAAATGTAATACAACGTCTGTCCCAATATTTTCTTTTTCAGTTTTATTTATAGTATAATCAGACGTTCCATCGCATTCCCAATGTACTGCAAATTCATTTTCAACATATGATTTAGTGAAAATCTCAACTTTTTTTGATACCATGTATGAAGAAAAGAATCCAAGCCCGAAATGACCAATTATCTGATCTCCGGTCTGATATTTTTTTACAAAATCTTCTGCTCCTGAAAATGCTATTTGTGCAATGTATTTTTCAACTTCTTCTGCTGTCATTCCAATTCCGTTATCGGAAATTGTAAGAGTTTTGTTATCTTTGTTAATGTCTATATTGATTATAAATTCTTCTTTTTGGGCTTTTGCTTTTGATTGAGACTGTAAAAATTTCAATTTTTGAATAGCATCAACAGAATTTGATACCAATTCCCTTAAAAATATATCTTTTTCGGAGTAGAGCCATTTTTTGATTATAGGCAGGATATTTTCACTGTGAATTGATAATTTTTTCTTTTTCATTATATATTCTCCAAAAAATTATTTGTTCTTTCTTGCTAAGAAAATTATAAAATCAATAGGATTTAATAAGATAGGGATTTTTTATGAAAATTACAATAAGCCAGATTAATCCAATAATTGGAGATATCGATTACAATTTAAAAAAAATTTTATCAGAAATTAATAAGGCAAAAGAAAATAAATCTGATGTCATATTATTTCCTGAGCTTTGTTTATGCGGGTACCCGCCTGAGGACTTGATTTATTTTGAAGGGTTTACTAAAAAAATACAGGAATCGTTGTCTCAAATTGTTTCAACATCACAAAATATTTTAATTGTTGTAGGCCTGGTAAGAAAAAATATTAATCCAAATGAAAAAGGGTTTTTTAATTCTGCTGCGGTTATTGCAGATGAAAAATTATTGGGATTTAAAGATAAGACACTTTTGCCGACATATGATGTTTTTAATGAAAAAAGATATTTTGAAGTAGGAAAGGATCAGAAAGTTTTTTCATATAAAGGAAAAAAACTTGGAATATTGATATGTGAAGATGTGTGGCAGCATGCTAATTTAGGAGGGGATATAAGATATGATAGAGATCCTGTTGAAGAATTAAAAAAATTAGAGCCTGACGTTGTCTTAGTGCTGTCAGCTTCTCCTTATTACTTTAAAAAGCTTGATTTAAGATTAAAAATCTATTCTGAAGCAGCAAAACATTTAAATTGCTGCGTTTTTATTAATAACCAGGTCGGTGGAAATGATCAGTTGGTTTTTGATGGGTACAGTCAAATATTTAATGAAAAAGGAGAAATATTAAAACAGGCTAAAGGATTTGAAGAAGATTCAATAACTATTGATTTAGATGAAAAACATAAACATATGTCATTTAAGAATGATCATATTAAAGATTTATATGATGCTTTGGTTTTAGGAGTTAAAGATTATTTTCTAAAACAGGGCTTTTCTAAGGCTTGTCTTGGTCTTTCAGGGGGAATAGATTCAGCTCTAACAGCATGTATTGCTGTAGATGCTTTAGGAAAAGAAAATGTCTTGGCTATAAGTATGCCGTCCAGGTTCTCGTCTTTATCGGGAATAGAAGATTCCAATCTGTTAGTAAAGAAGTTGAAAATTGAAATACAGCATATGCCGATAGATCATTTGTATCAGGAGTTTTTAAATTATTTAAGCCCTGTTTTTTCTAATAAAAGTTTTTCAACAGCTGAAGAGAATATTCAGCCAAGGATTAGAGCTATCATATTGATGGCGATATCCAACAAGTTAGGACATTTATTGTTGAGCACAGGTAATAAAAGTGAAATGGCTCTGGGATATACAACTTTATATGGGGATATGTGCGGAGGACTCGGTGTTTTAATTGATGTAACAAAGACGCAAGTTTATGAACTGGCAAAATGGCTAAATAGAAAACATGAGATTATCCCTAAAAATATTATAAAAAAAGCTCCTTCTGCAGAGCTTAGAAATAATCAGAAAGATATTGATGACATACCGGATTATGCGATCATAGATAATGTGTTAGCGGATTATGTAGAAGAACATATGTCAATAGAAGATATTGTAAAAAAACATTCTTATGCTGAAGACCTTGTCAGATATTTAATAAAACGTATTCATCAGGCTGAATATAAAAGAAGACAGGGACCAATAGGAATAAGAGTTACAAAAAAGTCTTTTGGGAAAGGAAGGCTTTTCCCAATAGTCCAAAAATGGATGTAATGGAGGATAGTTGATGGAGAGCAAGTTAAAAAAAGAAATAGGCCTTATAACTTTAGTGTCTATAGGCTTGGGAGGAATTTTAGGGTCAGGTATTTTTGCCCTTCCAGCCGCCATGGGCGCAGTTGCCGGCCCTTCATTAATTTTAGCAATATTATTTGCAGGGATAATAACTGCATTTTTAGCTATTGCGTATGCTGAACTTGGAGCTGCTTTCCCATTGACAGGAGGCCCTTATTCTCTACCTAGGCTGGCCTTAGGGGATTTTGGCGGGTTCATAATGGGGTGGGGATATTTTTTATATCTGTTTATAGGAACCGCTGCCATTATCGACATTTTTGTTGTGTATTTAGGATTTTATGTTCCGGGCCTTGCTGAAGGCGGAACACTAACACCTATGGGAATAACAATCGCTGTTATTGCTTTATGGGTATTTACATTTATTAATATTTTTGGTGTTAAATGGGGTGCCTTATACAGTGTTATTACAACAATAGGAAAACTAATACCTTTAGCATTATTTACTTTAGTCGGCTTCTTTTATATGAAGGCAGATAACTTTACACCTTTTATGCCATTTGGTTTTAGCGGTATCACTTTGGCAATAACCTTATTCTTTTGGTCTTATACTGGATTTGAAGCAATAGTTGTTCCTTCAGAAGAAGTAAAAAATCCTTCAAGAAATATTCCTCTTGCTATGTTATTGACTGTTGTACTTTCCATAATTATTTATATGGTAATTTCAATTGTCTTTGTTGGCATGCTTCCATGGGAAGGTTTGAATTTGGGGGCTCATTCATGGCAAGATGTAAAGGAATTAACATCTCCATTATCGGATGTTTCAAAAGCTCTAGGACTTCCTTGGCTTGCAGCTATTGCAACAATAGGGGCAATAATTGCAACTGCAGGATCAGGAGGAAGCTGGGTATTAATTCAGGGAAGGATGCCTTATGCTATGGCAAAAGATAATCTTTTCTGGTCACCAGTTGGAAAGATACATCCTAAATTTCAAACCCCAGCGTTTTCATTGATATTCACATCGGTTTTAACAACGATAATATTAATAACCATTCCTAATTTCCCATCAGTTGCATTGATAGCTTCAGTAACTGCCGTTGTTCCTTATGCCGCTGCTGTTTTGGCTGTGCCGATTTTAAGAAAGACAAAAGCTTCAACGGCAAGACCTTTCAAACTGCCATTACATAAGCTTATCACCATTATTGGTTTTATTTTATCCACATATTTAATTTATTGGGCTTCTTTTCCATGGACTATAGTTGGTGCAATATTGATGTTAACAGGTTATTTAGCTTTTTTATTGGTTAGAACAAAAAATATTGAGCTAAAAAGAAACAATTGGATTTTGGTGTATCTAATTGGAATTATTATAGTTTCGTGCTTGGGAGACCCAACTTTTGTGTTCAATAATTTCTTGCCCTGGACCCCTGCCGGCATATTAATGATGCCATATGACTTGATTGTCTTAACGATTTTTGCTATAGCCATATATATGTGGGCTTATCGAATAAATACTAAAGATATAGAAAAGCTCAAAAACAATTTGTAGGAGAATTTATGGATGGTAAGATTAGATCTGAATGGGCTCCGTTAAGAAAGGTTGTTATGCACAGACCTGGAATGGAGATGTTTTTTGGATTATTGGATCCTGTAGGATCTTTGTATGAAAGAGCTTTTAGTTTTGAAGGGGCAAAAAGAGAGCATAAGATATTAGAAAGTATTTTGGAAAAAGAGTTTCGTGTTGAAGTTTTGTATTTAAAGGACACAATAATAAAAGCTGCCAGAGAAAGACCATCTATAAAAAAGAGATTAATAGAGCTTGCAAAAGAATGTATCGCTCATACTGGAGATCCTGAAGATGTTGAGCGTGCTAAAGCTGAATTTGACCAAAATACAAAATACTTAGATACAGAGCATTTTTTTAATATTATATTGATGAACTCGGGCCTTGAGCTTGAAGTTTCTACAATGCATAAAAATATTCATTTGAATATTACTAAAAATGTTCCTTTATCAAATTTATATTTTATGCGCGATCAGCAGTTCGTAACAGATAAAGGCGTTATTATAAGCCGCCTTGCAAAACCACAAAGAAGAAATGAAACACGAATAACTAAATTTCTACTGCGCGATGTTCTTAATGTTCCAATACTTCATGAAATACAAGAACCAGGTACAATTGAAGGTGGGGAATTCATGCCAATGGGAAGCTTTGCTTTAGTTGGTATTGGAAGCAGAACAAATCAAGATGCAATAAAACAGCTACTAAATTTAGACCTTGATTATAAGGAAATAGGTGTAGTTCATCAGCCTATGCATCCATTGGTTTCATCTGATAAACCAGATCCAATGATTAACATGCACCTTGATACATATTTTAACGTTCCTTCAAGTAATGTAGTTGTTGGCTCAGAGTTATTATTAAAAGCGGCTAAAGTTGAAATATATCACAATGAAGGCTTCGGTCATTTTGTAAAAGAGAAAAAAGAAATTACCCTTCATGATTATATTAGGTCTAAAGGCTTTGATATTATTAGCTTAACCACATTGGAACAGATGTCATATGCTTCAAACTTTTTATGTATTGTTGATGGTAAA
>CAYPMA010000112.1:0-4928 GCA_964411685.1 uncultured bacterium | reverse complement strand
TTAAAATATTTTTCAATAAAGCTTAATAGAAATTCCCATGCATCGAATTTATTTTTACAAATAGCCGGACCACCATAAACAATAGCTCTCTTTGAAAAAATGCTTTTTACGCCTGCTTCTTTTTGCAGCGTAACCACACAAATTATTTTAATTTCTTCATTTTCTTGTAATGCAAATGCTTCTGCCGAATAATTAGGCAAGCTATTGATCAGTTTAAAAAAATGATAGGTTTGAAAAGGTGTGGCATATGGATTATTTGATAAAAACGTATTCCATTTGTTTACAGAAATATTTTTGGCTATAACTATTTTCAAAAGATTTAACTTAAATAAAATCAGAATTTACTATAAGAAATAATAAAGAGGGGATTAAAAATTATCAACGAATTTTCTAAACCACAATTCAAGATGAATCCATTTCCAAATTTCTTTTGAAACGTTTAATTTACCGGATAAGTGATCGGAATATAGTGATTTAGCTACAGTTGGATCAATTATTCCACGGCTGCAGAATGATTTACTCGATAAGATATCGGTAATAAGATTGACCCATAGAGGTGTTTTAAACCATTGGTCCTCTGCAGTATCAAAACCAATTTTATCTTTTCTGGTTCGAATTCTCTCGGGTAATGTATCAGTCATTGATTCACGTAAAATATGTTTTGTCATACCATTTTTAATAATCATATCTGCCGGGGTCGCCAAAGTTTTTTCAACCAAACGATAATCAAGAAAGGGAACCCTTGCTTCAATTGAAAACCACATTGAGTTCCTGTCCTCCCATTTTAAAAGATGTTCTAGCTTGTATTCGAAATGACTCATTAGAGCATCATCCAAGCCTTTTGAATCATATAAATTTTCTACAATGTTATTATTTCTGTAATGCTTATCAGCAAAAGTTGTATACAGATAACCTTTTTCACCAACTCTCAATTTTGTTTTTAGAGAAGAAGGTAAAAGAAAATAGAGAAAAGATTTTAAGCCATATATATTCTTATGATTTAAAAGATATAAAAACATTTCATTAGTAAGCTTACCTAACCGCCAATTGCTTAATAAATCCTTAAAGAAGAAGCCAAAAAAATAATGATAACCTGCAAGTTCTTCATCTGCACCTTGACCATCAAGGGTTACTACTACTGAATTCTTTGCAAGTTCCATTACCTTATACTGTGCATAAGGACCTGTTGAAGGAATTGGTTCAGCATGCGCTTTAATGAAATTATCAAGATCAGCTTGTAAGGTTTCTGCAGACGGGTGAATAAAAAACATATTTTGTAATGAAGAACGGAATTCATTTATATACGATGATTCATCAACCGAATATTGTTGATTATATACAGCTGAAAATGTTTTTAGATCAGTTTTCTTATAATCTCTTAACAAAATGGAAACAATGCTTGAAGAGTCAAGACCCCCACTCAGACATACACCCACTGGAACATCACTTCTTAGTCTTAAACCAATAGATGAAGAAAGTATGGTTCGATATTCTTCTGCGTCCGAAAATCCCTGAGTTTTGGAAATCTGTTCTTTAAGAGAATACCATTTTTTTAAGCTTATCGTATTGATTCTATTATTTGAACTTAGATCAACCGTAAAAGAAAAGCCATGCTGGAGTTTCTTTATGTCCTTAAAAAAAGTATTCTCTGTTTGATCGGTTCTATTAAAAACAAGGTATTCAAAAATTGACTGAAAATCAGCAAGGGGCTTTTGGTCAAACAGCGTTAGCAATGCCGGTATTTCAGAAGCGAAGGCAAATAAGTTAGAATTCTGATAGTAGTAAAAGGGCTTTATTCCATATCTGTCCCTTGCTGCAAATATCTTTTTATTAAGCTTATCATATATAACAAATGCCCACATACCATTGAATTTATGAAGAGCTTTTTCGCCCCATTCGATATATGAGTGCAAAAGCACTTCAGAATCAGATTTTGTTATGAAAATGTGGCCTTTAGCAGAAAGTTCTTCCCGCAATTCAATATAATTATAAATTTCACCATTAAAGAGCATTACAAATCTGCCGTCAGGAGTTATCATAGGTTGATGTCCGGCAGGGGAGAGATCGATGATACTTAAACGTACAAAACCAAAACCTATCTTATCATCAAGAAAAAGTCCCTCATCATCCGGACCTCGATGCTTCATAGACTGCATCATTTGCCGGAGATTTCTCTCATCAGACGGGGAGTTATCAAATTTGATAATGCCACAAATTCCACACACTAATTCAAAATCTTATTATAAACACTGATTATTTTTTTTGCAATGATATCTGAATCTAACCCCAATTCAATAATACGGGAGCGGCCGTTTGTAAAGATATTATCTTTCCTAAAATTGACAGCAAGTTCAATCTTTTTAGCAACATCAGCAGAATCAAATTCTGCAATATAATGTCCCGGTGTATCCCCAAAAAGCCATTTGACATCGCCAACATCTGTTGATATCACAGGGCAACAACATGCCATGGCCTCTTTTATTACATTTGGAGAACCTTCATGGAATGAGGTTAATATTAGAGCATCAGCGGCAGAATAATAAAATGGTAATTTACTGTTTGGAAGGTTGAAAACTTTAATAAGTCTAATTTTTGGATTATGTAAAATATTGATGGCACTTTCTGCAAGTAAAAAATTCTTTTCTGGTCGTTTGGGATCCCCAATAAACAGTACATAATAATCATCTAGATTTAAGCCAATATGTTTTTTACATTCTGATTTATTTAGAGGCTTGAAGAGCATTAAATATACTCCATTTGGTATAACAGAGAGCTTTTTTTTATTAGTTATTTTTTTGGCCATTTCATCAGATTTAACAATGATATGATCCGCAAAAAGAATCGAAAATATAGAGTTGAAATAACTAAGTAATTTGCTTCCTCGGACAATCTTACCTTTTTTGTTATTCGTTCCTAAAATATCATCTCCTAAAAAGGAGATTATGAATTTTTCCTTATTCTTGGCAAACCAGGCAACAATAGCACTTAATGCATAATGTGCGTGAATTATATGATATGAATGTGTTTTTAAATGCTTTTTAAGTAATTTCATTTTTTTAATATAGCCTAAGAAGCCTTTCCCATTAATTGGGAAATATTCAATGGTGATGCCAAGATTAATTAATGATTTGCCTTGATTTAAAAGAATAGGTGAAACTTGACCACTTTTCTTGCCGCTACCTACAAATAGAACTTTATACATATCTAACGATCTAAAACGGATATTAAAAAGGCAATCCGTTCATCAAAACATTCATTTGTATTAAACATACCTTTTTCGAAAATCCATTGACCTTTAACATTAATATATCTACCGGGTTGATCATCCACTTGCATTTGATATGGATCTGATTGGCCAAAAATACACTGCATTTCGTTTACTAAATAAGTACCATCATTTTTTTCAAATATATCAAGAGCCATGCTGAAAAAATTATATTTATCAGTTATTTCCTTCGTAAAATCCAGTAAGGATAAGGGGGGATTTAAATAAACCTTTTTAAGAGCTCCGCTTGCTTTTCCATTAGATACGATTTTCTTATGTGCATAAAAAGAATTACCGATCCGTACTACCCTCCATTCATAGGAATGCTCAATAAATTCCTGAAATAGACAAAAATTTTTTTGAGGATTATTTATTATGGATTTGTACATCCTTATTCTTTCCACCAATTCGTTAAAATTTAAAAACTTTTGATAAACCCTTATGACTAAATTCCCTTTTTTAAATCTTGGACCTGTCTTGGAAGATATACCTTTAGTAAAAATTCTATGAATATACTTCTCCGCTTCATTTTTATTGGCAAGAATACTGACCCCGTGACCAGATGCTCCAATATTTAATTTTGCAACTAATGGGTAATTTGAAGTATGACAAAAATTTATGGCTTCGTTCTTATTGTAAAATACAACTGTATAAGGATGGGGTATGTTATTTGCCTGCAGAAAAAAGGAGAGGTATCTTTTGTTTTCATAGATTAAGACTTCTTTAAGCGACGGGTAACAATTAAAACCAAGTTCAATAACTAATATATGAAGTCTTTCATCATATAATTGCTTAAAATGTGAATTAAATCCGCCTGGTTTGGTTAATATGTAATCAAACGGTTGTGATAAGATTCTAGTTAGCCAATCAGATGATGTAAGATCAACTATGCGATAATCAATTCTATCTCTAAATTTTTCACAAGCTTCGATCCAGAGTTGATGATCTGATTTGAGTTCATTTGCTAATATTACTAAGTTATATTTTTTAAATGCCATAGTACATTTTATTATATAACCAATTAACTTGTTTCGCTGGGAAAGATCCTCTATAAGAATTAATCTTATACATTGATTTAATTAATGTCAAAATACGATTATTGTAAACAGTACCTGAACCTGTTCGATCAAAGCGATCTATATAGTTATTTGCTTGCCCAGGCATTATGACTATGGCAGTAGATTTATAACCGACTTCTAATGCCAATTCATGACAATATAAGTTATAATCGCCATGCGGCCAACAACAATGGTTTACAGTTTTTTTAAGATTCTTCTCAATTAAATGTTTTGACAATATTAATTCATCCTTAATTCTTTGATTATAATCAAGTCGGGATTCAATGCTAATAATTAAATTGTTATTGTTTTTATAGCTATTATATAGCTTTTTAATCTTCTGAAACGCTAATTCAAATGTATAATTGTTCCAATCTGACCCTTCTAACACCTTGATACACTCTTCTGAAAAGTCTTCATTGAGTGTTACTTTTCGTGCCATCATCGCGGATTGCTGTTCAAAAAATGGAGTCCCAAAGGGAATTAGTTTCATAAAGTTTTCATTTCCTATATAATAGGGTTTTTCACCAGGGAACTTATTTCCAATGGGATAGAGATAGTCTGCATTGGGATTATGGAATTCTATTATTATATCACTAGTGAAA